>JAGAJK010000046.1 GCA_017626145.1 Clostridia bacterium | reverse complement strand
GCAAGCAAAATGCCTATAAACTCGATGTTTATAGGCATTTTTAAGTAGTATTATTAAATTTGAATAATTAAAACTATAAATTAATATAATTCAAAAAAATAATTCTGCTTGCGGTAGAACGACTTTTTCGACAGTCTGAAATGAGGCATTGCGAAAGCAATGCCTCATTATTTATCCTTTTAAAGGAATTTCATATTCAGCCCATCCGGACTTATTATAATCTCCGTTTACAAAGTATACTTTTCTTAGCGCAGAAGCTGTTCTGGTTACGTATAAACAACTCGCTGTATCTTTATAATTGTTTTCCCAGCATGCTACACCATTTCTTAGAACATGATGCATACCGCTTGAAAGTGTATGCCATGTGGTGTGGATAAGCCCTTTAAGCTTGTATTTCTTTATAGTTTCAATACATGAATCACTTTCATTGCATCCGATGTCATAAGGACAAACCAGAACTTCAAAGCCTGCATTTTTCAAAACAACAGACGTTTCCACAGGCGCTTCTTTTGCCCAGTACTGCCAGTCTGCAATTATAATATTTTTACTTATATTGTTCAGGAAGAATTTTTCGCATTCTTTGTCAGATGCAAGTGCACAATACTTATTAACCGGGTTGAAATTTTTATCATTATAAATAAGCATATCTCCCCACATTATCGTTTTTCTTCCAACAGAATTCAAGTCGTCATTTATTTCATTTATATAATCACAAACGTCTTTAACATACGCTTTATCAAATCCGTATGCCTCATCGCAACCAATATGAAAATATTCACCATTTCCGCATAACTCAATAAGCTCACTTCTTATTTCTTTAAGCAAAGATTTTGTTTTTCCACATTTGATATTCCAGCACCACCCATCGTCGCTGAATAAGTATTGCAAAGACGGATTCTGATCAAGAACTACATGCTTACCATGAATTGATCTGCTCGAAGATGCGTGACCCCAATGATTAAACATAGGAATCACTTCAATTCCCAAATCATTAGCCTGCTGTATAATCGGTTTGATTTCTTCTTTACTGAAACCGTGTGTCCAGGATAACTCTTTTAAACAATCATATTTTATCATACCCCAAAACTCTATTATTATATGTGAATACCTGAGAGTTCCGGATAATCTTACAAATCTTTCAAGTTCATACAATTTTGTATCAGGGAACACACAAAAATGAACCATTCTGTTGTCAAAAAGCGGTTTTTCTTTAATTTCACAGCAATCGATAGAAAGAACGTTGTCTTCATTTATTTTTATTCGGTCTATAAGAGTCATAAAACCATTTAAAAGACCTTTTTTATTTTCTGCACAAAGAGTAATTCCGTTTTCAGTCACGTTTAATGTATAAAGATATCCATCCAAAGAAATTGGATCAGCTTTCCCTGTTTTAAAAATCATTTCTTCTGTCTGAACTAAACTGATTTTGGAAGTGTGAAAAGTATGTCCAAACCAAAGCTCATTTAAAATATCTTTATTAACAGATCTGTTAGCTTCGACTTCTAAGTTTCCCTTGAACTTAAAAGTGCCCTCTTTAGTCACTAAATTTTCAGGATTAAAAATCATAATAACACCTCTTTTTTTATTCTATTATAGCAATATTATCAGTATATTCAACCAGTTTTTCAATCAAAAAGGTGGATTTTTCGCTCAGTTTATGATAAAATATAATCGGTGATGATTCTATGTTTTATAACTACGATAATTTTTCATTTCAAATACTTTCAGTAAGCAAATGTATACATTTTCAAGGTACATTTAATGTTAAATCACGCCCATATGCTGCCATTGCATTAAGATTAAACGGTAATGCGAAATTTTACGTAAATTCCAAGCATTTTTACTCTAATCCGGGTGATATTACATTTATTCCGGAAAATACACCATATAGAGTTTCTTATACTGAAGGAGAAAGCATATTTATTCATTTATCCGACTGCAACTACAAATTCCCTGAAAATATAACCGTACCTAACACAAGCTTTTTCAGGAAAGAATTTGAAAAAATGATTTACTATTATAGCAAACCACGATATGTAAATCTGATAAAATCAACAATTTATAATATTTTACACTGTATATCCGAAAATATTTTCTACGATATAAATGATGAAAATTTTTTAAGATGTCTTTCATATATCGACAATAACTACTGTAATGCAAATGTTAATATCGAAAAAATATCAGCTCAGGGGTTTATGAGTCAATCAAGCCTTAGACGAAAATTCAGCAGATATATGGGTATATCTCCTTTACAATACCTTAATGACAAACGCATTAATAAAGCTATAAATCTATTGATGACAACGAATATTACTGTAAAGGAAGTTGCGCACATGTGCGGTTTTTCAGATGAAAAGTATTTTTCACGTATAATTTCAGCAAGATACAATACTTCTCCATCTGAATTTCTTACACACAGATAAATATTAAAAAATACCGACACGCAGCCAATATCTGCAGATGCCGGTATTTTTAAATTTTCTCTAAGCTTTTTACAATACATTAATTAAAACACAAGCTTTGCCGTCCGAATCTTTAAGCTCTGTTTGGTATGAATCATCCTTGTTATTTACAAACAAAAATATTTCTTCATTTATCTTTAGTTCTTTAACATATGTAACCTGAATTTCTCTATAACCAAATTTATCGTCTATTCCTTCCATTGCAAGTTCTATAGATTTAACATTATTAACATGACCGTTCGTATCAATATCACGTTTTTGTATTTTAAAACTTCCTATACACTCTGCGTTCTCTTCTTCCCTCACTCTTATAAATGGTATGTTATTATCCTTTTCTTCAATGCATTCATAAGCTTCTTTAATTTCATCGGGACAAACCATAATTCTTTTGGTTTCAGTATTAACCGGCATCCAGTTTCCCGTGCCTATGAGTTTTAAAACACCATCCTGCCATAACTCATATTTTCGTATAGTTTCAAAATGGCGGATTTTCATAATTCCGGTTCTTGCAACTATATCTGAATAGTAATTAAACGGTTCTAAAATTCTGATTCTCCAACCCTTAAGAAGAAAAGCTATATTCATTGAATAGAGTTTTTTCATATCGTAGCCTATGTCTTCGGAATGCCGTGTTGAAATATCTTGAAGAATATCAAAAATTGTTCCAAGCTTTGCATTGCCTTTTCTGTCAAGGTCTCCGTATCTTAATGTGTAAACCCGTTCGTACATATAATCCTTCTTTCCAAAACACAACCGGAAGCAGAAGTCTGCCTCCGGAATTGATTTATTTCGTTGTTTCTTTGCAGCCTTTAAATGCAAATGTACCCACATCAACCTTACTTGAAAGTTTAAGCGGTGTAATATTTTCGCACTTATAGAAAGCATATATTCCGATTTTTGTTATATTTTTGCTCATTTTAAGTGTTTTCGCTGACTTACAATGCTCAAATGCATAATCTCCGACAACCTCAACGCTATCGGGAATTGTTATTGCTTCAAGTAAAGCACAGTTGGAAAACGAGGCTTTGCCTATCTTTGTTACCGAATCTCCGATTTCAAGATTTTTAAGCTTACTGCTGAAGGCAAACGCATATTCACCTATCTCTTTTACACTATCAGGAATTACAATCTTCGTAAGTGCTGAATTATAGAATGCAGAATCGTCTATTTTTTCAAGACCTGATGACAGCTTCACGCTGTCTGCCTTAGTGTTATAGAATGCACATATTCCGATTTCCTTTACACTGCCCGGCACATCGTAAGATTTTTTTGATGAGCCTTCAGGTGCATATACAAGCTTTGTTTTATTCTTATTGTAAACAACTCCGTCTTCGACTGTAAAATACTTATTTGAAGCATCTACTGTAATTTCACCAAGCTTAGAGCAGTTGTTAAAGGCACTTCCGTCAAAGATTTTAAGTGTTGCAGGAAATTCAAGCTTTTCAAGAGATGAACAGAGATAAAATGCTCTCTGACATATTTCTTCAACAGAACCAAGCTTAACATTTTTAAGCTTCTGACAATACGAAAATGCATTAGTATCTATTTTTTTAACATTACCTGCATCAAAGCTTTCCAATGCAGTACATTCCCTGAATGCATCCTGTTCAATCAATTCAATATTACTTTTACCTGTTACAGAAACTAAGGACTTAACTTTAAAAAATGCTTCTCTTCCTATAGTTTTTACTCCTTTGCCCAAATCAAGTTTTTTAAGTGATGAGATATAAGCAAACGCACCTTTATTGATTGTTGTAACAGTATCAGGAACAACATATTCCTCCAATGCTTTTGCGGTAGGATAAATAATAATGTTAGTTTTATTCTTATTGAACAGAACACCATTTTCCGACTTGAAGTTTTTATTGTCTTCCGATGCTATAAATTCAGAAAGGGAAGCACAATTATCGAAAGCATTATCGCCAATCGCAGTTGTTGACGCAGGGATTGCTATTCTTTTAATGGCAACACAGTTTTCAAAAGCATTATTTCCAATTGTTTTAAGAGTTTCAGGTAATGTAACTGCAGTTAAATTCTGTGAATTTGCAAAAGCGTTATTTCCTATGCTGGTAATGTTACCGTCGAATTTAACTACCTTTATCATAGTTCTGTACATATGCCATGGGACACTTGCACGGTCAGGGAAATTGCTCATTTCGCCGTCTCCGTAAACAGTCATAACACCCGATGCTTCGTCAATTGACCAGGTAACTGTATTACCACATGCTCCTGAATAAACTTCACCGTTTTTTATTTCAGAAATTTCAAGTCCAAGATTTGAAGCAAAAATTGATGCTTCGCTTCCCGGAGCACAATACACCTTAGGTGTTGTATGACCGAAGGCAGTAGAATTAATAGAGGTTACAGATTTCGGAATTGTAACACTTACAATATTCTGACATCCTTCAAAAACACCTGAGCCTATAGATGTAACCGTGCCCGGTACTGTAACTGTTTCAATAAATTTGCAACCTGCAAAAGCATTATTACCAATACTTGTAATGCCCTCACTTAATATAACAGTTTCAATTTCTGCGGAATAAGCACTCCACGGAGCACCTGAGCCGGAGAAATTATCCATAGCACCTGAACCTGAAATAGTTAAAATTTTTGCATTTTTATCATAGTTCCAGGTAATGCCGGCACCCGCACTTCCTGTCTCAACATCTGCAGCAGATACTGCCACACATGATGTCAATATGCAAAGTGCTGTAATTATAGTTATCAAAAGCTTTTGTATCTTTCCCATAATACCCATCCTTTTTTAGCATAAAAATCAACGTAATTATATCATTAATCAAATTAATTGTCAATAATTATTGACAATTAATATCATTTGGATTAATATTATATTATTAAGAAAATATTCGAATTTAACTATTAATTTATGGATTCGTATAATTATATCAGCGAGGTTGTCCGTATATGAAAAAAGCATTACTTATCATCAATCCTGTATCCGGAAAAATGAAAGCCAAGAGTATTGTTTTTGACGTTATTGATACTCTTGACAAAAACGGATACGAAACTACTGTAAGAATCACCGCTCACAAAGGTCACGCAACACAAATAGCACGGCAGGGTGCTAAAAAATACAGTCTTATTGTGTGTTGCGGCGGTGACGGAACTGTCAACGAGGTTGTAGCAGGATGTATGATTTCAAATGCCGAAACTCCTATTGGTTACATTCCTACAGGGAGTACCAACGATTTTGCATCAAGCTTAGGTCTTTCAGTAAAACCTGTAGATGCAATAAACAATATAATAAAATTTCCTGTAAGATCACTTGATGTAGGCTTGTTTAATACCGAAAGATATTTTAATTATATTGCATCCTTCGGACTTTTTACCTCTTCCTCCTACTCCGTGCCTCAAAGCACCAAAAACACATTAGGATACCTTGCTTACGTTCTTGAAGCACTTAAGGATATTGCCAATGTCAAACCATACCGCATTACCGTTAATGCAGATGGTGAAATTTTCGAGGATGAGTATATTTTCGGAGCAGTGGCAAATTCAACATCGGTAGGTGGAATTATGCGTCTTAAAGCAGATTATGTTGATATGCGTGACGGATTATTTGAAATTTTACTTATAAAGAATCCACGTTCAATCGCAGATTTCCACAAGCTTCTTGTTTCTGTTTCCGCTTCGGATTTTGAAAATGAAATGTTCACTTTCCTTCACGCAAAGCAAATTACCTTTAATATGGAGGAAGCCATTCCCTGGTCTCTGGATGGGGAATTTCAGGAAGGCTCACAATGTGTAACAATAAAAAATATTGCCTCTGCAATAAATTTTGCAGGACAAAACAGCAATCTTATTAAATAGTAAAAGGCTGTAAAAAAATCGATGATTTTTTTACAGCCTTTCTTCGTGGATAGAAAAAATGTTTCAACGATGAACTTTTTTACATCCTATTTTACTTTATCTTTTTGAGATAGGTATATATTCTGTTTCCTTTGCTACCGCTTTATAGGCAGGTCTTATTATTTTATTTGCGTTAATCAGTTCCTCAATACGGTGAGCGCTCCAACCTGCTATTCTTGCAACGGCGAATAACGGAGTATACAGTTCTTCCGGTAGATTAAGCATTGAATAAGCAAAGCCGCTGTAAAAATCTATATTAGGACTTACGCCTTTATAAATCTTTCTTTTGTCAGCTATTACCTCGCGTGCAAGACGGTCAACCGAATTGTACAGCTCAAATTCCTCTTGTTTTCCTTTTTCTTCAGAAAGCTGAAAAGCAAATCTTTTAAAAATTTCTGCTCTGGGGTCAGAAAGTGAATAAACTGCATGGCCCATACCGTAAATAAGTCCTGATTTGTCAAAAGCCTCTTTATTAAGAATTTTAACAAGATAATCCTTTATTTCACCGTCGTCTTTCCAGTTTTTAACATTGTGCTTGATATTATCAAACATATGCTTGACTTTTATGTTTGCTCCACCGTGCTTGGGCCCTTTAAGGGAGCATAATGATGCGGCAACAGAAGAATAAGTATCTGTACCTGATGATGTAACTACATGTGTTGTAAAGGTCGAATTGTTACCGCCGCCGTGCTCAGCGTGAAGTACAAGACTAAGGTCGAGAATTTTTGCTTCAAGAGCAGTATAATGTCTGTCCTTTCTTAGTATTCTGAGCAAGTTTTCAGCCGTAGAAAGCTTCGGGTCGGGTCTGTGAATATAAAGACTTTTGTCCAAAACATAGTGTCTGTACGCATGATATGCATATACTGACAATAACGGAAAGTTTGCAATTAGCTGTATGCATTGACGAAGTACATTCGGGATACTTATATCATTTGCGTTACTGTCGTATGAATACAAGGTAAGAACGCTTCTTGCAAGAGAATTCATTATGTCAGCATTAGGTGCCTTCATCGTTACATCACGGACAAAATTGGTCGGCAATGTTCTGTATTCTGCAAGAAGAGCTGTGAAATTATCAAGCTCTGTTTTGTCAGGAAGCTTACCAAACAGTAAAAGATATACAGTTTCTTCATATCCAAAACGGTCTTCACCCACAAAGCCGTCAACCAAATCGTAAATATTTATTCCTCTGTAAAACAGCTCTCCTTCGCAAGGCTGAGACTGTCCGTCAACTATTTTCGAAGAATTAATTGTTGAAATCTCGGTAAGTCCTGTTACAACACCCTTGCCATCCAAATCTCTCAGACCTCTTTTTACGTTATGAACTGAATAGAGTGACGGATCAATAGAGCTGTTTTCTACACATAATGAAGCGAGTCTCACCATTTCATCTGTTGTTTTTGAATAATTTTTGTCGGGCATAGTTTTCCTCCTTTATCTTATAAGCCTGATAAGTAAATTTATAAATTGTCGTATAAGTCTGGTTTCGTCGGTCAAATCCACATCAGTATTTACAATAATTTCAACCTCACCTGCCGTTTTTCCGTTAATCAGAACCCTTGCATAACCTGCCGTATCCCCATTTTTCACAGGAGCATCAATTGACTTCGGCAGAAACACTTTTATTTCCGTTATATCGTTTTCTTCGACACTTATTATAAAATCCTCAGCATAAATACACTCACTGCTTTTAAAAATCCCATTGTTTACAACTACATTTCCTGCCTTTTTTCCCCCGGTTATTACTTTTTTTACGCTTAGTCTGTCAAACCCGTAATCAAATAACTTTTTATGGTCATTCCAGTCATCGGGAGCTTTTAATGTTACGGCAATAAGTGTTATTCCGTTTTTATATGCTGCAGAAACAAGACATCTTCCGTCTTTTTTGGTAAAGCCTGTTTTTACACCGACACAGCCTTCGTATTGCCACAAAAGCTTGTTATGATTTTTTATGTATCTGTCATTTTCTCCACTTGATGATTTCAGTACTTTATTTTTGGTTGAAACAATTTCTCTGAAGGTTTTGTTTTTCATAGCTTCTCTTGTTATCATCGCAAGGTCGTATGCAGTAGTATAATGTCTGTCACAAGGAAGCCCGTTGGGGTTTTCAAAATGTGTATCATTAAGTCCAAGACTTATTGCCTTATTATTCATATATTCTACAAAGGTATACTCATTTCCTGCTAAATGCTCGGCAATAACTACAGAAGCATCGTTTCCCGATGCAAGCATAAGACCGTACAAAAGATTTTCAACAGTCATTTTTTCTCCGCTTTTCAGATAAACCGATGAGCCTTCCGTTCGTGATGCTTTGTCGCTTACCGTTGCAAGCTCACCGGGAGTATATTTATCAAGTGCAACAAGTGCAGTCATAATCTTTGTTGTACTTGCCATTCCCATTTTGTTTCTACAATTCTTGCTGTAGATAACTCTGCCGGTTTCTGCTTCTACAAGAATAGCACTTTGAGCAGATAAATCCATAGCAAATCCTTGTTGCGGTATTAAAAGTAAAAAAACAAATAATATTAAAAATATTTTTCTCAAACTACCCTCTCCAAAATTAGTTTTATAAATTATATGCTAACTTGACAATTCAAATTACAATTGATATAATTACCCAAAGAGGAGTGATTAAGTATGCTTATAACACCAAATGAAACAGACAAAATTCAGGAAATAATTGACTCCTGTGCTAAAACCGGTGAAGAAGTTGTTTTTAAAAAAGGACTTTACAGAACAGCAACCCTCTTTTTAAGAGATAACAGTAAAATCATTCTTGAAAAAGGAGCTATGATTTTAGGTGTTGATGATTTTGATGCTTATTCAGATGATATAGATGTATTTACGGATGCAGTTGACGGGAAACGTGGTAAAGCTTTAATTTATGCCGAGAATGCAAGTAATATTTCAATTACAGGTGATGGAATTATTAATGGTAACGGCAAAGTCTTTTCTGCCGACCGACGTCCGTTTCTTATAAGAATTGTACGTTGTAACAATGTACATATTGAAGGAATTCAGGTTCACGATTCCGGTGCTTGGAACATCCATTTAATGGACAGCGATAATATTTATATAAAAGATTTATTTATTAAAAGTAAGGTAAATTCCAATAACGACGGCATCGACATTGACTCCTGCAGAAACTGCAGAATTGAAGATTGTATTATTGACTCGGGTGACGATGCAATTTGCCTAAAATCTACCCTTGACAAGCCCTGCCGTGATATTTATGTAAACAACTGCACCTTATCCACAGACTGGGCAGGGTTGAAGGTCGGCACGGAATCTGTTGGTGATTTTGAAAATGTAGTTATTGAAAACACATATATCTATAACTGCAAAGGCTGTGCAATTAAAATTATTCCCGTTGACGGCGGTAACCTTAATAACCTTACAATAAGAAACGTAACACTTGACAAATGTACAGGTCCTATATTTATTTCCAACGGTGAAAGACTTCGTGAATATCATGGATGTAAAAGAGAAATTCCTTCAACAATTAAAAATGTTGTTATTGACAATGTAAAAGGAACCTGTGTTGACGGACCAAATGACAGATTTTACAAAGGCGAAGCCTGGGGTAACGCAAAAAGCTGTATATGTATTTCGGGAACAAAAAATGCACCTGTTGAAAATGTTACCATTTCAAATATAGACGTTGAAATGGCAGGTGGCGTCAGCGAATACGAAAAAACCCCTGTTCCGGAGATGGGTACAAGATATCCTGAATTTCACAATTTCGGAGTTCTACCTGCCTGGGGAATTTACGGAAGAAACATTAAAGGACTTAAAAAAGAAAACGTTAACCTTACATTAAGAGAAGAGGACGTAAGAGAAATGGAAGCTTACGAAAACGTTGAATAATGAATGGTTAAAATTATTACACCCGAACCGAAAATTTCGGTTCGGGTGTTGCTATGCAAACTATTAACACATTTAGAATATAAAAAATGATTTACCTCATCACTCATTGCATACCCGCAAAATAATTTTTCCTATATTTTCTCCTCTTTCTATAATATCCAATGCTTCGTTTGCATCTTCCAAAGGCAGAACCTTATATATTGATGGCTTCATTTCGCCTTTTTCAATTTTAGGCCATACTATTTCTACAAGTTCAGCAAGAAGCAGCGCTTTTTCTTCACTTGTTCGTTTTCTAAGCATACTACCAACAAGATGAAGACCTTTAGTAAGAAGAGGTCTTAACATAACGCTTGTCTCTGTACCGGCAAGCGTTGAAATAACTACCCAATATCCGCCTTCTGCCATATATGGAAGGCTTTTGCCAAGTGTTTCTCCACACAGACAATCCATTGACATATTTACAGGAGTACCATTTAATTCTTCTTGCTTCAAAATTTCCGAAACATCCTGCTTAGCGGAATTTATAATCACATCCGCTCCAAGTGGTGTAATTTTTCCGGCAATTTCATCTGACAATACAGAAGTGACTACCCTTGCGCCAAAAGCTTTCGCCATTGGAATTGCAACAGATGCAAGCCCGCTGGCTCCTGCAGGAATAAAAGCAGTATGTCCCTCCTTTAAGTGTCCTTCCCAAAATAAATTCAAATATGAGGTTGCGTATGCTTCAGGCAGGGTTGCTGCTTGTTCAAAGCTCAGGTTTTCCGGTATTGGCATAACCATTCCTTCCGGAGCACAAACATACTGGGCATAACCGCCTCCACCTAAAAGTGCACACACAGAATCACCAATTTTAAATCTTCCTTTTTGTTTTGCAACCTCTCCCATAGCTTCAACAGTTCCCGATACTTCAAGACCGGGCCACTGCGGCCAACCTTTTGGAGATGGATATGCACCTTTCTTTTGAAGCAAATCAGCTCTGTTTAAGCCTATAGCATATATCTTTATTAATATTTCTCCGCTTTGGGGATTAGGTTTTTCCACTTCGGATAAAACTAATTTTTCATCCTTAATAAGCATTGCTTTCATTATGCATCCTCTTCTTTCTAAATTAAATGCTTTTCCTCTATATATTCATCCATTCGTTTGCTGATGTCAGTTTCCGGAAACTCGTAACCATCCGGCACAGCTTCAACCATCAATTTGAGTGAATCATATAATGACATAAGTTCTTCTTGCTTCATTCCTGTTGCTTTTAAAACTTTGGAATTATCTGTAATTCTATCAAACAATCTTGCGTAATCCAATTGCCACCGGCAACCATCCGCCACATCGGGGTGAATAATTTTAAGATAATCTTCTTTGTCCACCCAAACATATTCAAGCCCCACGATATCGTGATAGTACTCTGCAATTTCTTCCCATGTGTGGTGTTCAGACGAGCAGACATTAAAAATTTCTCTTTTCGCATCTTCGTTAAAGAGGAGCTTAGCAATCATCTTAGACACATCACCTGCCCAGCAAAGGGTTGCAGGTTTGTTCTTTGCTTGAATCGGAAGAACCACTTTTTTTCCTTTTTTTGCTCTGCCCACAACATTTGCTGCCTCTAAAGTGACAAGTTGATAACGCATTTTAGAAAAAGTTGTCGCAGGACGTACAACAGTCCAGTTATTATATTTGGACAGCATCAGTAAATTTTCGGACTTTGCTTTATAAATACAGTAATCATCTGAAGCTAAAAGTGCTTTATCTTTTGACACATCGAGAAGTCTTGGAGATGTTTCTTTTACCGGAACCTCTTCGTTCGCATAAACACGGCAGGATGAAAGGAAGATGTAATGCCCTGTATTTTCTAAAAACAATTTGTAATACTTTTCAAAATCATGACCGCCGTATATCATGAAATCTACGACACCATCAAACTTCTGCGAAAGCAGAGAATTCAAAAAGACAAAATCCTTTGCATTTCCTTTTACACAAGTTACATTACTGTTATAAGATTTTTCATCTTCAAGAGATACTGCTGTAACACGATACCCCATATCGGCAAGATAGGGTACAAGATATTGACCCATAGCGCCTGTTGAACCTAATACTAATACATTTTTACTCATTTTAATCTCCATTCCGCCGCCATACGTCGGCACAAATACTAATTAAATTCTCTTATCCGCAGACATCGAATGATAAGAGATTAATACGCCGTAAGCAATAACAGGAAAGTTCCTTTCACGTTATTCTCCTTTTTAATCTTTGTATATTATTTCACCATCAACAACTGTAAGCACACATCTGTATCCTTTGTTGCCAATAATTTGATGTCCTGCATTATCCGTCAGCTCAAAAGCTTCATCCTTATAATCAAATACAGCTATATCAGCACATCTACCTACCTTTAAATGTCCCCATTCGTTTTCTTTTCCCAATGCTTTTGCAGGATTTGATGTAACTGAACGAAATATATCTTCTACATCTACACCGAGATGCTTTGCAATATTCATGCACATAGTCAAACCATATCGTCCACCACGTTTATACGCACTATAACGTGTAACATCTGTACTTATCGTATCAGGCAAAAAGCCTGCATTTATTGAGTTTTGAAAATTCAAAAAATCAGTATGCACATATCCTGCAAAACCTGCATCAAGCATAACCCCCTTTTCCCTTGCAAGCATAAATGCTTCAAAATTGTTTTCTGTACAAGAATTCTTACCTCCGTGATAAATATGTGTAAGTATATCACCGGTTGATAATGCTTCAACTATTTCCACCATTGATGTAGGCGAATTTGAACAGTGCACCATAACTTTTAATTTATGTTTTTTTGCATAGTTCGAAATTTCTCTTAACGGAGTTATATCACTACAATCTGTAATTGTTGTATCAAAGTACACTTTAATTCCTATTGCCTTATCTCCGTATTTTCTGCATAGTTCCTCTGTAGCGGTAAAATCCGCATGATTGTTTCTTATACCTACACAAACAAAAACTGTATTTTTCACCGAAAATGAATCAAGCAACAATCTGTTTCCCAAACTGCTTCCTGCATCATTCACTGCTGTAACACCGAATGGAAAACTACTCATATGAGGTTCAATTCCAAATTCTTCCAAAGCAATACCTTTCATATGAACATGAATATCAACAAGCCCCGGAGAAACTATTTTATCTGTTGCATCATAGACAAAGTCGGCATATTCATCTATATCATCTGCAATTTTACTTATTTTTTCGTTATCAGTTAAAATATCTGCAAAATAAAATCTTTCTCCGTCCCATACTTTTCCATTTTTAATCAATATTTTTCCCAAAGAATTTAACACCACCTATTATTTCGCTTAATATCTCTTGTACTGCAAATTCATGCTCGTATGTAAAAGGGTTTTCTTTTGTGCCGTTGATATAAGCATGAAAATCTTTCATCATTTCATCATATCTGCCTGTGGCAGTATCATCTTCAACAGGAATAAAAATTTTTCTGTCCTCATATGTTGCGTCTGCGATTGATGTGTCGGAATATGTCATTGTAATCGGGCGCTCAATTGGACATATATTAACAGTACCCTTACTACCGGATACCATAAATTGCCTTCTTCCAAAACCATTAACCTCAACGGAAGAAACAAAAACTCTTGCTAATGCTTTTTTGTATTCAAGAACAGCAAGATTATTATCCGGGAAATCAACGTCATCCAACCTTGTGTGTTTCAGGAACGATGTTATTTTATCGGGTTTTCCCAAGATGTAAACTATTAAGTCAACCAAGTGAGACCCTAATATATACATAATTCCGCCGCCGAAATTTGTGAGCCACCTTTTATAATTCTTTGGATGATATGTACTCATTTCAGCATTGATAGAATAAATCTCACCTATCTTGCCGTCTTTTATCAGTTCAAAGCATTTCTGTACCGCCGGATTATAACGATACATATATGCTAACTGTACAATAAGATTTTGTGCTTTTGCTGAATCTAACAAGCTTTTGTATTCTTCCAATGTGCCGCTTGCAGGCTTGTCCATATGTATATGCTTTCCTGCATCCACACATTTTTTTGCAGTTTCAGTTAAATCCCATACATCTGTTTCTATAAGCAAAGCATCACACATTTGAATCAATTCATCAACTGAATATCTTTTCAATCCCTCGTAACCCTTTAAGCTACTGCGTTTTTTTATCCACTCTTCATTTCCCTCTGCATAACCTACTACTTCAAAAAGCTCAGGAAATTTTTGTACTGCAAGCATTTTGCCTTCGCCGTGATTATGCCCTATTCCGAGTTGTCCGATTTTTATTTTTTTCATTACATTTCTCTCCAGTCAAAAACCGTTCCTATCGGGAAATTCTTATCATCACAAAGTTCGTTATAAATCTGCGGTGCGTTTACAGGGGATTCTATTCTGGAAATAATTGGTTCTACCTGAATTCGCTTTGTCGCTATCATATCAATTATTGCTCTGCAGTCGTCATGGTGTGTCCAGTGGTGCGGATAAGATTCATACTTAGGTCTCACAAAATTGTGTGCACCAATAAGTTTAACTCCGGGACGATGTACCTGTTGATAATAGTCAACTGCACTGTCCGAAACTCTTGTACAGCCCAACAAAGAAATTCTTCCCATCCACGAAGCACACTGGAGTGCCTGATTCATTGCCTGAGCAATGCCTGTTACTTCAACACAGCCGTTTACACCTTTACCCTTTGTAACTTCTTTTACTTTTTCTACAAAATCTTTGTCTGACGGATCAAAAGCATAATCTGCGCCAAGCTTTAATGCAAGCTCACGTCTTGCAGGATTAAGGTCGGCAGCAATTACAGGATTGGCACCGGAAAGTCTTAAAAACTGCGTTGCAAAAATCCCAAGTAGCCCTTGTCCCATTACCATAGCAGACTCACCAAGCTCTATTTCAAGCTTTCTTACTCCGCCAAGCCCCATTGATGCAATGATAACAAATGCAGCTTCAAGGGACGAAATGATATCGTTTTCGACCTTTGTTATCTCATCTTCGGTGCGGATATTATATTTAGAATGGCAGCCGTGATATATTAAAACTCTGTCGCCTACCGACACTTTTTTTACATCCTTACCAACTTCTTCCACATATCCCACACCGCAATAGCCCAATGACATAGGAAATTTTTGTGAAGTGTTGTTCATACCTAAAATACAGGCTCTTTCAGTGCCGCCACTTACTACGGTGTATTCCATTTTTGCAAGAACTTCGTTTTCTTTTACCTTGCCGATGTCATTTTCTATAAGCTCCGCCTTATGAATATCTGTAAAAACTATTTGTTTATTTAACATAACACACCTCACATTATTTTTTTTATATTATCAACTATCGTTCTTACAGTTTTCAAATCAAGCTGTTCCATTGTACTGCTTTGGGAAAATCTGTCAACACAAAATATTATCTGTCCGCCTAAAATGGGATTGATTATTCTTGATAAGCTACCCTCTTTTCCGTTTGCGTGATAGCTTACCGGAGTTTTTACTTCCTTTTTCAGAGCAACCATTGTTTTAAAGCTTTCAACAAGTTCATCTTCATTAGTTGCTGCTGTTACAATTTTTATTATATCGGGACTACGTTTTTCAAGAAACAGAGCAAGCTCAACAACCTGCTGACAGTTCATTGGTATTCCCGGATGGCAGGAAAGTAAAACCTCTGCACCTTTAGAATGAATTTTTTCTATAAACTCACATTGCTTCGAAATTATTGCTTCATCTGTAACAATTTCTTTTGGCTTTCCTTTAGTAAAAGAATATTTATCATTACCGCAAAAACCGTGTTTTGACGGTGCATGAAAGGTATATCCTTGCATATCTATTCCTGCAGCACCTGCATCTACCGCACGAAGAAAGCTTTCCGTTCTTTCTTCTTCTGAAAAACCTGCAGGAGACCAATCGTATCTGTTGTTATAATTAAGTGCCAGAATCGGCAACTTTGAAGATTGTATAATTTCTTTAAGTGTGTTCGTATCACTATTTTCAAGGCACGACATATGTAAATCTATCATATCTGCCCCATCATAAATACAGTTCTTAATTTCGGCAATTGCTGATTTTGAAGTTTTTTCTCTTATAACTCCGGCAATAGCCGGTGACTGTAAATTTGATAATGCTTTCATATTATCACCTCTTGTTGCTATTATATAAAAGATTGGAATAAAATTAAATAGTAAATATGATATTTTTATCATATTTGATACTAAATTATTGACATTTTTTTCGATTCGATTTATAATTATTCAAAAGAAGGTGTTATATTTGAATTGTGAATCTTTATCAGATTTGATTATTACCAAAGTTTATTCTGCAACTACCATATATACAGAAAAAAACACAAAAGCCAAAAGAAATAACCGTCCATGCTGGGCAATTGTTGTTAAATATGAAGGGGAAACCACATATGTTTCGGAAGGAAAATCCTTTATATCAAATATACATAATCTTGTTATTTTGCCAAAAGGATGTTCGTATGAATGGCACTGTACTCACTCCGGACACTTTTCAATTATCGAATTTGATAGTAAAATTGTCTGCAATGACATTTATAGTTTTCCTGTTAAAAACAGCGATAAAATTTTAAAGATTTTTAAGGAATTGGAATATAAGAGAACCATAAAAAAACAAATGTATGAAATAGAAAGCATCCGTGATACATATTCTATCCTGATAATGTTGTTGCAATCTTCACAAAAAGCATATTTGCCTACCGGAAAACTTAGTAAAATCAATCCTGCAATAGATTACATTGCCAAAAATTATAATAAAAACATTACAAACGATGAGCTCGCACACCTTACAGGTATGTCTACTGTATATTTCAGAAAACTGTTTACAGAGGTTTGCGGTGTTTCTCCCATTTCATATGTACACAAGTTGCGTATAAAAAAAGCTAAGGAAATGCTTAAAAGTGATTACGGAAGTGTCACCGATATTGCTGAATCCTTAGGCTATTTGAACATTTATGATTTTTCAAGAGCGTTTAAAAAACATACAGGTATTTCACCCACAAAATATCAAAAAACAGCGACATAATTACTTGATTATGTCGCTGTTTTTACATATTTTTATAGTTTTTTATTTACTGTGAGCAAAATAGAGTTTGTATTTGGGATTACTGTATTTTTCGATAAATGCCTTGCTTTTTTCAGGGCAAACGGATGCGCCTGTTGGTCTTTTCTCGGTAATACAGTCGCTTATATAGCATTCATCCCCTACGAATATGTTTGTTTCGTTAACTTCAACAATGCAGGAGCCTTTGCTGTGTCCCCCCACTTTTACGATTTTCACACCGTCGCAAACAGTAAATTCATCATCAAATATATTTACTTTAAAATCATCGTTAATATATTTCCCTGACAATTCGTCCTTTTGAATATGTATTAAAGCATTTTTAAAATACTTTATGCCTTCAATATGGTCGTGGTGTGAATGAGTAATTATTACATCTGTAATATCCGTTACTTTAAAGCCTGTTTCCTCAAGTGCTTTTACAACGCCTTTGAAATTAGTTAAAACAAAACCGGGTAAAGTATCACAGCCTGCATCAATTAAGATTAGCTTTTCCTTTGTTTTTAATAGATACAGAATAAAATCGATAGGATATTTTTTATCAGAAGCTCCACCTTGAAACACCATGCTTTCAGGAAGTGTGGATTCTGCATATTTTACAGGTATTATGTCTATACTCATATCAGTCAAGTGTTAAAACAACCTTACCTACATTCTGACCCTTATAAAGGATATCGTGGGCAGCCTCTGCCTCTGTTATAGGAAGTGTTTTGTAAATTGTAGGTTTAACTTCACCGGTAGCAATTTTCGGAAATACATTTTTAACAAGCTCTGAAAGAATGAATGCTTTCATTTCGGGAGTTCTTGAACGAAGTGTACTTCCGATGATACGAACATTTCTTACATAGATATTTTTAAGGTCTATCTGTGTTTTTGTTCCTGCTAAAGCGGCAATCATAATCCAGCGTGCACCGTGAGTTAAATAATGGATACACTGACCCATAATTTCACCACCAAGACAGTCAATTGCAACATCAACACCGTGACCGTTTTCCAGTTCCTTTTTTAATACATCAGCAATATTTTCTTTTGTTGTGTTAACTACAACATCAGCGTTCAGGTGCTTGATTGATTCTTTTAATTCATCTGAAAGAACAGTTGTAATAACTCTTGCACCGAATGCTTTAGCCATAGGAATAATTACACTTGCAAGACCGCTTGCACCTGCATTCATTAAAAGAGTATTACCCTCTTTAAGACCGCCTTCGATGAAAAGGTTAAGGTAAGCTGTTGCAAAAGCTTCAGGAATTGCCGCGGCTTCTACCATTGAGCAGTTTTCGGGAACCGGCATAAGCATATCATATTTTACGTTAACGTACTCGGCATAACCGCCACCACCTAAAAGGGCACAAACCTTGTCGCCAACCTTCCAGTTTGATTTTTTTGAAGCTTCTTCCCCAACCTCAACAATTGTTCCTGCAATTTCAAGTCCCATCCATTCAGGGCATCCCGGAGGTGGTGGATAATCCCCTTCTCTCTGCATTAAGTCTGCACGGTTAAGTGCTGCAGCTTCAATTTTAACAAGACAGTCCTCTGTTCCCATTACAGGATCAGGAACAAAGTCCCATCTTAAACTTCTGTCATCATTAACAAGTATTGCTTTCATTTTTTATAATTCTCCTTCAATCTGTTTATTTCAATTTTTATTCCTTCTTTAATTGGCTTAAAATCTTTTTCAGTAAGTTCTGTTACCTTTAATACCTTACTGTTATCAATTTCTCTGTTAAAGAATCTGTCATACAAAACTGCCCATTTATTGTTGCCTGTATATTCTTCGTTTGACAGCCACTCATCAGAATCAATCCAGCAGAACTTTGTGCCCAGAATTTCTGTATACATATCGGCAATTTCACCCCAAGTGTATCTTTGAGCAGACGAAATTGTATAAGCTTCGCCATATGCCTCTTTTTTGAACAAAAGGTTTGCTATAAGCTTTCCTGAATTTCCTGCCCAGTCAAGACCTGCAACAACTTCTTTAGCTTTATCAGGCAGATATACAGTTTTTCCTTCCTTTGCGTAATCATAAACTATGTGACCACTTACTGTAACAACATCAAGACGATCCGCTGAAAAAGATATAACAGGACGAACTATTGTCCAATTGTTTGTCTCCGATTCATTGCGGATAAATTTTTCGGCTTTAGCTTTTGACAAAGCATACCATTCATTTTCAAGAAATTCTTTATCCGTTGTTACATCAAGAAGATGAGGAGTTTCTTCTGTTATGGGGCCGTTGGATTCAGCATATACCCTGTATGAAGATAAAAATATTAAATGCTCTGTATTTTTGGAAAGAAGTTTGTGAACAGGCTTATATTCTTCAAAAAGCGGATAATGGATAAAATTAACTATGCCATCATAATGATTTTTCAAAAGAAACTCTGTTAAAAATTCCAAAGTTGCTTTTCCTTTGAAAAATCTTAAATTTTCATTATCAGAAACTTTGTCTTCAAGGCAGATTACGTCAACACTGTAACCAAGGTGCAATAATTCTTCAGCTGTATATGTTCCAAGTGTTCCGCCGCCTCCTATAAGTAATACTTTTCTGCTCATCTTACTCCACCCCGCAAGCTTTTAAGATTGTTTTATAAAGTTCCAATTCATAATCAGGTGTATTTGGATTTTCAATTTCACCTCTTACCATACTACCGAAAGTTGCCATCATAAAGTTAAAACGATGGAACCATTCACTTCTGCTTTCTTCACCAAATTCAAGCCAGCCGGGTTTTGTGTATTCCATTTTTTCGGTATAAAGCACAGTGCTTCCTTCGGGTCTGCTATACATTTCAAGAGGCTTTAACTCAACCGTCTTTTTAGAACCGCTAACCACGAGCTGACGTCGTGCAAAACCGCCAAGCTCATTTGCCGAAGCTTTTGCAAAGGATACTCCGTTTTTATATTCAAATACAGCCATACCGAAATCTTCTGAATCAGCATCAAGATTACAGCATTTGTTTAACGGTATAATTCTTTCAGGCTGTCCTTGTATTTTCAAAATCAAGTCAATCAAATGACATCCAAGGAAAAACATCATTCCGCCTTTGAACGTTTTGAGCCAATTTCTTGTCGGGATAGGATGACTGCAGTTCATCTGTGCCTCAACGCTTATAATTTCGCCAAGTTCTCCTTTTTTAACCTGTTCAAGTAAATCAATTACAAACGGATTATATCTGTACATATATCCTATATGAAAAACAAGATTATTTTCTTTCACAAGAGAAATAAGCTTTTCAAAATCAACAAGATTTGTTCCACCGGGTTTTTCCATATGTATATGCTTTTTATGTTCAGCCGCTAAAATTGCATATTTAGTTAAATATATTTCTTCGGTTTCAACCGCTACTGCTTCAATTCCCGGATCATTTAATATTTCATCAAGAGTCATTTCCTTGTATCCTTCAAATACTTTCATCATTTCAGGAAATTTTTCTCTTTCGTTTTCAGGCAATGTATAACCTACTATATCAAACACCGCTTCGTTTTGTTTCAGCGAATCAAAAATGCCTTGTCCGTGACTGTTTCTACTTGTACCTATTTGTGCAATTTTAATTTTTTTCATTTTAATTCCTCCCAATTAAACTGAGTAATGGGAAATGTTTTTTCATTTGCAAGTCGTGTGTAAACCTTTTGAGCATCCATAGGATCGTGAAGTTCTTCAACCATATCTGACAAACTAAGCCTATTACATCTTGTCAAATTCTGGATTCCTTTGATTTCATCTTTAATACACCACCATCCGGGATAAGATTCTTTTGAAGGACGAGCCATTGTGTGTGCTCCTATCAACGTAATTCCCGGGCCGTGAACCTTACGGTAATAATCTATTGTAAAATCGCTGTTACGGGTGCAACCTAAAAGTGCAACTCTGCCAAAACGTTTCATGCAATCAAGAACCTGGTCAAGAGCTTTGCCATTTCCCGTTACTTCTATTGCAACATTTACTCCGCCATCGGTTACTTCTTTTACTTTTTCGACAAAATCATTTTCAAATGGGTCAAAAGCAAAATCTGCTCCTATTTCAAGTGCTTTTTCTCTTTTAACCGGATCAGGGTCAACAGCAATTATGGGTGCTGCGCCTGCCGCAGATAAAAGCTTTACTCCTATCATACCAAGTACACCCATTCCCATAACTATTGCCGATTCACCGAACTCAAGACGGCACTTTCTTATTGCCGCAGAAGGAAAACATGATATATACCAAAGCGCCGCTTCGCTGAAGCTTATACTATCACTTTCAATTTTATGAACATCGTTTTTGCCCATAACCAGATACTCGCTGTGTATACTTCCTGTTATTGCCACTCTGTCGCCGACTTTAACATTAGTTACATTTTCACCAATCTTTTCAACTATACCTGCAGCACTGTATCCAACTATTCTTGGGAATATTGCTACATCGCCGCTGTCAGTTATACTTACATTAGGATCACCAATATAATTTGCCCTTTCTGTTCCGCTGCTTATTGATGTAACCATTGTTTTTACTAAAACATCATCGTCGCCCATTTCTCTTAAATCTTTTTCAATTAATTCAGCTTTATACGCTTCTGTAAAAACGATTGTTCTGCTTTTCAACTAAATCACCTCAAATTCATTTTAACTCTTGACGAAACATATATCAATATACTATACTATAAAAAAGAGGTAAAATTCTATAAAGATTGCAGGAAGGTTTATTATGAATAATACAGAATTCTCTAAAATGTTTTCTTTTAACATATATCATCACACAAAAAACTACATAACCGATAACTCTAAAAATAATGGTTCTCCTAAATATTTTATCGGAATGATGTTTAAAGGCACGGTTACTCTTAAAAGCCGAAACTCTGTAATTAATGCAAAAGAGAACGATGCTTTCTTTATACCCAAAAATCAACTGTATCAGTCACATTGGTTCACAGACAAAAACGGAGAAATTGAATTTTTATCTTTAGGCGTTGACAATTTACCGCTACCTGAATCAGTAAAATACTCTCTTCAAAAAATCAAATGCACCGAAGATGATAAAAACCTGCTTCGTGAATTTATAAAAGAACGAACCACAAACTGCAAAACAGTAAGTCTGTTTTATGAATTTTTAGACAGAGTTATTCCTGTTATGGAAAGAAAAATAACTCATAACGAGCTTTTAATTGAAAAGGCTCTTGATTTTATGTATTTGAACATAAACTATCAAGTGCGCGATATAGCTTCATACTGTAATGTAAGTGAGGCTACACTTTACAATGTTTTTTCTCAGAATCTGAACAAATCTCCAAATGAAATGAAACAACAGATTATGTGTGAAAAGGCTACAGAATATCTTACTATAACAAGCCTTTCGGTTGAAGAAATCAGTTCAAAATTGCAGTTCAGTTCATCATCCTATTTCAGAAAAATATTCAAAAAACACACGGGAAAAACACCGCTTCAGATACGAAAAGAGGCTTTTATGCAGTAAAGAAATTATCACGGATTGCTTTCAGTTCTTTTAGAATTGGCTGACTGTTCGTTGAAAATTCATCGTATTCGTATACGCACAAGTACATACAACAGCCTAAATTTCCGCCGATTCTTCTTAATATATTGCATTCACCGCCACATAGAAAGAGAAACGGTATTTCAAGATTTTCTTTAAGCATATTAATAATTCTTAAATTTTCAATCTGCTGTTCCATTGTTTCCGCACCTGTTACGATTTTACAGATATCTGCACCGCGTCGTTGATGTTCGAGTGCAATTTTCAGAACTCTTTCTGCAGGGGTAAACTTGAAAACGTGTGATGACATTAAAACTTCAGCCCCTGCATTATGTAACTCATCTATTAATTTAATTTGTTTTTTAACTGCATTTTCGTCCATCGTAAGTTCGCCGGGCTGTTTATCAAAAATATCACCCATAACGTCACAAAGAGTAGCTCCGCATTCTGCAAACTCAACTAATTCATCTGCGAGTTGTTGGTCTTTTTTCAGGTTATTCTTTTCATATCGATAATTTGTTACATAGACAGGCTTTTCACCTGCGTAAGAAAACAGCATTTTATATGTTTCTTTATTCCTGTATTCTTCCTTCATTCTGCAAAATTGCATACCAAAAGCTTCAGCACCCAAAGGATTTGATTTATCTATTAATTCTTTAATTCTGTCGGGATTATCCGCCTGAACCATAGTTGTAAGTGTAGGTTTATCATATTTTAAAAATGTTTTATTCATATTAAGCTCTCCCCATTGCCGCTCTTCCGCCATCTATCATTATATTTTCTCCGTTTATAAACTGTCCCTTGTCGGACATTATGAATAATATAAGGTCAATTATTTCCTGAGGCTCGGCAGCTCTTCCTAAAAGGGTTTTCATATTAGCCATAGCTTCTCTTGTTAAAACGGGTCCCGGCGAGATACAAACGCATCTTATATTATATTTTGAACCGTACTGGGCTATTGATTTTGTAAGTCCGTACATAAGTCCTGCTTTTGCAGTAGAATAATCCATCCCCTGCCCATCACCTTCTGCGCCTGTAATTGAGCCAATATTTATTATAAGACCGCTTTTTTGTTCACGCATTTGCTTTAACACAGCGTGTGCAAAATAAAAAGGTCCTTTTAAATTCACATCAATTCCCCAGTCAAAAACATCAATAGGTACATCGGGAAAATCAGCATCCCAACCGACATTTAATACTCTTCTTGCCGTCCCGCCTGCAAAGTTAAGCACAAAATCAATACTACCGAAGATTTCTATTGCCTTATCTCGAGCATTACATACATTTTCATAATCTCTTACGTCGCAAATAACGCCTACAGCTTTACCATTATTTTTTAAGTTTATTTCATCTGCTTTTTCTTTTAAAACAGCTTCGTTAACATCACACATTATTACATTTCCGCCAAGAGAGGCAAAATTCTGTGCAAACAAAAGTCCCATCCCTGATGCGGCACCTGTTACAATTGCAGTTTTATTTTCAAAATTCATACACTCAACTCCTTTTATCATTAATATACACTTTAAATCAACATAATTCAATATGTAAAACAATAAATTTTTGATGTTTTTGATACTAATTTACCAATATATATTGATTTTATTTGATGAAAACTGTATAATTGGATTATGGATATATTAAATAACATTGTTGTAACAGAAATATGCGACTTATTTACCGTTCAATCTGTCGCAGGAAAATATGAGCATATAAATAACCGCTACTCTTACGGACTTTGTTTCTGTAAAGGCGGTCAGATTACATATACTCATAAAGGGATTAATTATATTTCAAATGAAAGCTGTGCCATCATTTTACCTCAGGGTGAAAGCTATACATTAAAAAGAGATAAAAGCGGAATATTCCCGATTATTAATTTCAAAACGGCCACGCCCTTATGCAACCGGCATATATGTATACCTGTTGATAATCAGAATTCTTATATAAAGAATTTTGAACAAATGAAAACTCTGTTTCTTTTCGAGAGAAACAGAGCTAAAGTTATGAGCATTTTTTACGATATTTTAGACAGATTAAGTAATTCCTTAAATGACAACACACCAATCCTTCAAAATGCTGTAAGATGTATAGAAAGTAACTACCAAAACAATAATTTCAACAATGCCACACTTGCAAGTCAATGCAACATAAGCGAAGTTTACTTAAGAAAACTATTTATAAATAAATTAAACACATCTCCCAAGCAGTATATTATAAATCTGCGTATTGGTAAAGCAAAACAGTTGCTTCGTGACGGAATACTTAAAATAAGTGTTATATCTGAAGAATGCGGTTTTTCAAATCAATATCATTTTTCAAGATTATTCAAAGATAAAGTAGGAATGACCCCTTCGGAATATATGCGTAGTAACAGAAACAATTTGATTTAACTTTTTTCTTTACAATGCTTTTGTCTGAATTTAAGAGGTGTCGTGCCTGTTATGCGGGTAAATACTTTTATAAAGTAGCTTGGCGAAGAAAAACCGCACTTATCGGAAGTTTCTGAAACGGAAAGTCCCTTTTTCAAGTATTCTTTAGCAAAATCACACCTGGTCATTGTTATATATTCCAAAACATTCATATTGCAATAATTTTTAAAATCGTAAATGAGCTTACCCTTACTTACAAAAAAACTATCAGCTATTATTTCAATAGTAAGATGACGGTTAAAATTCTTTCTTATCATATCTGTAACTTTGCTGATATAGTTTTCATCGGTTACAGCTTCGATACTCACTGCTTCCCCGCATTTTTGTAAAATTAAACATAAATACATTGCTTCAAACATACCATCCGTTTTTGTAAACGGATTTTTATTTTTAAAATTAAATAACGATTTTGCAAGTCGGTTAATTTCATCAGAATCATATTCGGAAATCATTTTGATGTACGGTTTTTCAACAAGAACCCCTAATGACTTTGTATCCTTAAAATAATTATCTGTAAAACCAAAGTCAAACTCAATTTTATGACGCTCATAAATTTCAGTTTGCTGAACAAAGGGATTATGAATTGTATATGCAGGCATAAACACCACGCAAGGTGCTTTTACTTCAACAATTTCATTGTTTGTTGTATATCTTACAAAGCCCTTTTCAATTATTACAAGTTCGTGATATGGATGACAATGAATTCTGTTTGTAGTATCGGGATATACTATTTTTTTTAAATAACTCATATTAAAATTTTCATTTTGCAATGCAGTTTTGTTTATATTCATAATTCCTCCGTTATAAATGAACGATTTTACCATTTTTGAATGTTTTTACCTTGTTTTATGTTGAAAATTATTATATTATATTAGCGTTGTTTTGTCAAATACAATATTTTGGAGGCTAATATGAACAAGGAAAGTAAATTTGACTACAAATGGGTTATAATTCTGTTAAGTGGACTTATGGTAATGACTGTTTTAGGTTTTTGCAGTTCGTCAAGAGGTATTTTTATAACCCCGATATGCGATGCACTTAACATAAAAAGAAGTGCTTTTTCCATTAACAGCAGCTGCAGATACATAACAACTTCAATAGTTAATATTTTCTTTGGAACGTTAATTGCTAAATTCGGAGCAAAAAAGCTTATTTGTGCAGGTTTTATAAGTTTAATTATATCGATGCTCTTATATTCCTTTGGTACAAATGTTTTTGTGTTTTACCTTGGCGGTGTATTTCTGGGTATGGGACTTTCGTGGACTACGACAACTATGGTTGGTTCTGTTGTAAACAAATGGTGTGCAGAAAATAAAGGCACAATAATGGGCGTTATTCTTGCTTCAAACGGTATTGGTGCTGCAATAGCTATACAAATTTTAAGCCCTATTATCAACTCCGGCGTATTTGGTTACAGAAATGCATACAGACTTGTTGCGGTAATTTTAGCTGTAGTATTGTTAATAATCATAGTATTCTTTAAAAACACCCCTGAAAAGACAAAAAATATTGCTAAAACAGAAAAAGTTAAAAATAATGCATATGTGGGAATTTCATTTTCAGAAGCTGTTAAAAGACCCTACTTTTACGGTGCATTGTTCTGTATTTTCGTTTCAGGTATGATTCTTCAGAGTGTAACCGGAATTTCAACTCCTCTTCTTAATGATGTAGGACTTGATAAAGGTTACATTGCAACGGTTTTAAGTGTTCATTCTATCGCCCTGACAGTTTCAAAATTCAGCATAGGTTTTATTTACGATAAGGCAGGACTAAGAAAAACATCCTCACTTTGCTTTGTTGCAGGTGTTATTGCAATGATTCTTCTTGTTAATATTTCGGCAACCAAGACAGGAAATATACTTGCAATGGCGTATACTGTTGTTTCTTCTATTGCTCTTCCGCTGGAAACTATAATGCTTCCTATCTACGCCAGAGAATTATTTGGCGAAATATCCTTCAATAAAATTTTAGGTATTTTCGCATCCGTTAACACAGCGGGCTACGCTCTCGGTGAACCTATAGCAAACCTTTGCTATGACATTACAGGCAAATATAATATTTCTATTTACGTTTGCTGTGGTTTAATGGCAATCGCCGCAGTTGTTATGATGTTTGTTATAAATGCGGCAAATAAAGATAAGAATAAACAGTTTCAAATTTCCGGAAAATAAAAATATGACGGTTATCAAATGGATAACCGTCAATTTTTATATGTTTTCTACTTTTATAATATTGGTGTTTCCTGTGTTTCCGTTCATTAAACCACCGGTGATAACAACCGAATCACCGTTTGAAAGGTTAAGTGTTTTTTTCGCAGTCTGAAGGGAATGGTAAAACATCACATCTGCCGAATTGAATTTTTCACTCATAACGGGATAAACACCCCAGGAAAGAGCAAGCTTGTACCAAACCTTTTTATCGGTGGTCATACCAATAATATCGATAGCACAGCGGAATCTTGATACCATACGTACAGTAAGACCGGACATAGAATTTACAACAATAGCTTTTGCGTTGATATCGACAGCCATACCGCAAACGGAATGAGAAATCGCATCCACCTGATTGCGAATCTGAAAATTACCTGTACGAAAACGCTTATTATAGTGAATATGATTTTCTGTTTCTTCAACTATTTCAGCCATAACACCTACAGTTTCTGCAGGATATTTGCCCATTGCAGATTCACCCGACAGCATAACTGCACTTGTTCCGTCATATACAGCATTTGCAACATCGGAAATTTCTGCTCGTGTAGGTCTTGGATTATAAATCATAGACTCAAGCATTTCGGTAGCTGTTATAACTCTTTTGCCTAAAAGTCTGCATTTGGTAATAAGGTATTTCTGAATAGCAGGAAGCTCGGGATAAGGTACTTCAACACCCAAATCCCCTCTGCCAATCATAATTCCGTCACATTCAGAGCATATCTCCTCGATGTTGTCAATACCCGTACGGTTTTCGATTTTAGCTATAATACCTATACTTTCTCCACCATTTTCAGCAAGAAAGTTTTTGATATCAAGAATATCCTGTTTAGTTGAAACAAAAGAAGCGGCAACATAGTCAATATCATTCTTTATTCCGAACAAAAGGTCACTTTTATCCTGCTCGCTCAGATATACCTGATTTAAAACCTTTCCCGGAAAGCTCATACTCTTTCTGTTTGAAAGTTCTCCACCTATTACCACGTTACAAATTACGTCTGTGCCTTTTATTTCTTCTACATCAAAAATAACAAGACCGTTATTTACTAATATTCTGTCGCCAACCGTTAAATCGTCGGTAAGGTTTTTATAGCTTACCGAAACAATTGTTTCGTCACCTTCTATTTCACGGGTGGTAAAGGTAAACTTATCCCCATCCTTTAAAGTAACCTTATCGTTTTTAAAGGTTTTTATTCTGTATTCGGGACCCTTGGTATCAAGCATAATCGCAACGGGAATATCAAGTGCTTCTCTCACCTTTTTGATTAAATCAATATTTTTCTTATGCTCATCGTGGGAGCCGTGAGAAAAGTTAAGACGAGCCACATTCATACCATTTTGGCACATTTTTGTAAATACTTCCTCGTTGTTACTTGCAGGCCCTATTGTGCATACTATTTTTGTCTTTCTCATACTATCTCCTAAGCATTATTCTTCTGTAGACTCTTCGCTTGCAGTTGCTGTTTTGGAGTCGTTATTTTTAAAAAGTGCTGCAACCTTATTAACCATTGAAGGCACTGCTTCAATTAATCTTGAATAAGGCTCTTCTCCCTGAACGGGAATTAATTTAACATCTGTTTTTGTTACAACAAGAAATGCCATAGGATTTACAGAAACACCTGCACCTACACCGCCTGCAAAAGGATTGGCATTTTCAGGCTTTATTTCTTTGTTAGAATACTCTCCGCCACCTGCGGCAAGCCCGAAGGATACCTTTGAAACAGGAATAACCATTGTTCCGTCACCTGAAACAACAGGTTCTCCGACAATAGTATTTACATCTACCATTTCCTTTAAATTTTCCATTGCACTGTTCATCATACCGTTAATAGGATGTTCAAACATTACACTACACCTCTTTTTATTTTACTAAATTAAAAGCCAGTCTGATGGCTGTTTTTATTAAATTAATAATTCTTAGCTTCAAGGCTATAAAAACCTTAAGCTCATTTATATTATTGTCAAAATCAGGAATAATATCAATACTTTGCTTTTTTACTTTAAAATTACTGTATATAAATGCTCCGAGACCGTGAAAAACCGCATACACACCTCCGGCGAAAATCCCTGTCAATGCGGCATCGCCAAGTCCGAATTTATAATACAGGTTAAAAGCTTCAACGGTAAGCTCTTTCTTCGAGGAACTGTATATACTTTTAAGAATTTTTATAATTTCACCTGAATTATTTTTCAAACTTTTAAGCTTGTCTCCACTTTTTTCTTCTTTGTCCGCCTTTATTTTCTTCTTTTTGGGATTTTGGGAAGAATAAATAACTATACCTGCTGCTTTTACAGTTATAAATGCATTTTCACCGTAGCTTATAACACATTTCACAGGGAGAAAAAGCAACAAAGCTATTATTAATAAAATTATTAAAAATATTATTATTGTTCCTCACCTCGTGAAATTTCGTCTTCTGCTTCAGCTTCAGGCATTTTTAACTCACCGTTTTCAAAGTCCTCAACGGAAAGCTGCATTGAATCAAGCTCAGGAATGTCAAATATACTCTTTAAGCCAAAAACCTTCAAAAACTCCTTGGTAGTACCATACAAAATAGGTCTTCCGGGAGCATCAAGACGTCCTTTTTCTTCAATTATGTCACGGTTAATCAGCTTTTCAAGAGGACCAAAGCTGTCAACACCTCTGATTTTATCAATAGTAGAACGTGTTACCGGCTGATTATAAGCAATTATAGATAAAACCTCAAGAGCTGCATTTGACAGATTTGTAGGCTTCTTGTTACCTGCAAAACGGCTAAGATATTCAACACATTCCGGACGGGTTGAAAGCTGATACATACCACCGTATTCAATAATTTTAAGACCGTGCTTTTCATCGAAATTATATTTGTCAGCAAAGGCTGTCATAATTTCACGGAACTTATCCTGCTTCATTTCAAAAATTTCTGCAAGAAGAGCTTCCTCTACACCATCTCCTGCCACAAAAAGTATTGCTTCTATGGCGTTTTCTATTTCCCTTAATTCTTCTTTATTCACAGTTATTAATATACACCTCGTTATTATTTACACAAACTGTTGCCATACAGTCACGTATGAGCTCCAGGACAGCAAGAAATATGGCAACAATTTCGCTTTTTGACTTTACTTCTTTGAAAAGTGACACAAAAGAAACCTGACCTTTGGAATTAAGCACTCTTTTCACCTGCTTGATTTTGCCTTTAACAGGAACAGGTTCTCTTCCTACAATGCCTTCGAAGGATTCTTTAGACGGATTATTTCTTTCCTCAAATTTTTCCATTACCCTTTGAAATGCATCCGCAAGCTTTTCAAAAGGCATCTGAGCATTATTTATAACCTTAAAGTCATTAACCTTACCCGGTGCTTTAAAGTACATATAATCACAAATATTTTTTCTGTCACCGAAAAATTCAGATACCTCTTTATATTTTTTATATTCAATGAGGTTCTGGATGAGCTCCTGACGTGGATCCTCTTCCTCCTCTTCCTCAAGCTCTTCGTGTTTTGGAAGCAGCATTTTTGATTTTATGTACAAAAGTCTTGCAGCCATAACAAGAAACTCACTTGAAATCTCAAGGTCAGTTTTACCCGCCTGTTCAATATATTCCATATACTGATCGGTTATAAGAACAATAGGAATATCATAAATATTTACTTTATTTTTCTGGATAAGATGCAGAAGTAAATCAAGAGGTCCTTCAAAAGCATCAAGCTTTAAGCTAAGCTGTTCCATATTATACCCCCAGTATCATTCTAACAAACATTTCAAAACCGTTTAAAACACCAAGTCTTAAATATCTGAGCCCTGCTGATACAATATTACTTATAAAAGGAACTGCAAAACAGATGAGTAAGACAAGACTTCCGTAACGTTCAAAAGAAAGATATTTGTAAAACGCTTTTTGAGGTAAAAAGCTTGCAAGAACCTTTGAACCGTCAAGTGGCGGAACAGGAATTAAATTGAATATTCCCAGGCCTATGTTAAGATAAATCATATAAAGCACAAATTCACTTACCACGAAAATTTTCATAACATCTGTAACGATAAGCAAATAATACACAAACACAAAAATCAGAGCAAGAATGAAATTAGTAAGTGGTCCTGCAAGGCTGACTAAAATAAGTCCGAGCTTTCTATTTTTAATATTTGCCATATTAATCGGAACCGGTTTTGCCCATCCGAAATGGAATATGACAAGACAAAGTGCTCCGAACCAATCGATATGTTTTAAAGGATTAAGAGTCAGTCTGCCGTAAATTTTTGCTGTTTTATCTCCTAAAAAGTAAGCTGCATATCCGTGGGCAATTTCGTGCAGAGTAATAGAAATAATTGCCGCTGAAACAAGTGCAATAAGTGCATAAATATTATTCATTTTAAATATGCTGTTAAGAAACCCCATTTTCGTTCCTGCCTTTTGCTAAATTTCTACAGTAAAACCGAATAAATACATTCTCCTCCGTTTACAAAAACCTCCAGAATATATTCATCACGAATTATCTTCAAATCATTAACCTCTCCGTTATGCACAACACTTTCTCTGTCGGTTCGCTCAATCATAAAACCGTTGTCCGTTAATTTAACGGCAGGGTCACTGTCCTTTAAAAGATGCTGTACCTCTTTTACGGGATAACCGTAAATTTTGCCATCCTTCATAAATATCTCACGGGGTACTGACATACATCCCACGTCTTTTTCAGCAAATCCTGCGTACTTCCAGCTGGGAATCCATGTAATTAAAATACATCTTCCCTTATGGTCCTTAAAAACCTGACCTGCATACTGATCGGGACCGTAATCAAGCTTTGCTGATTTTTCTATTGTATACACACCATCTTTAAATGAGCCGAACATTACATCAAAATATGGCCAGCCATCCATTTTTAAAACAGATGAAGTAAGAAGATATTTATCACCTGCGTTCATAAAAGAAGGACATTCTGCATATTTGCAATTATCCCACGAACACATTATACCGGTGTATTCCCAATTAAATAAATCATCACTTTCGTATTTAAGCAATCTCGCCTGCCGGCTTTCAACATGTCCTGTTGCCATAATGCAATAATACTTGCCGTCAATACATACAAGTGCCGGGTCACGGAATTCATTGCTTCCATCCTCGGGATATGTTTTTATGACAGGATTTTTTTCGTATTTTTCAAAATTAATTCCGTCCTTGGAGTATGCCACGCTGACACTTGCAATTTTTTCATCCGTTCCTTCAGGCGTATGAATTGACGCATAAAACAAATACAAGGTATCGTCTTTTACAATAGCAGTGCCTGACCAACAACCGCCGTTATCGTAGTCCTTATCAGGGTAAAGTGCAACAGGTAATTCTTCCCACTTAAGAAAATCTTTTGTTCTTGCATGTCCCCAATGCATAGGTTCTTTCCACGGAATTTCATAATTTGGAGAATACTGATAAAATATATGGTAATATTCGTCAAAATAAACCAGTCCGTTAGGATCGTTAATCCAACCTTTTTCAGGCTTATAGTGAATCTTAAGTTTTTCAAGATAGGTCAAATGCTTATCCTCCTTAACTTCGAACATAGTTAAATAATTATAGAATTCGTGTACGATTTAGATGCCAATATTTTGACGATATACTCGCTCACGCTCGTGCGATATATTTTTCACTATGTTCAAATGCGATATAACCTCATTTTATTCGGTTGCGATATAATATAAATTCCTTTTCTCATTTTTGACATATCTCGCCTGTGGCGAGGATATTCAAAAATATATCGCACCTTTAGGTATATCGCATTCGCAAGGATATATCGCAAATTCCGTCAGGAATTTATATCGCTGATTTCATCTTTAATGAAATCATTATATAATTAGGTGATAGAAAAGATGCACCTTGTCTTGTCGATATGCAAACTCCGTTTGCTCGATATTTTTGCTTCCGCAAAATCGATATGTTTTTCGCTTTGCTCAAAACTCGATATGATATAAATCTCGTTGCCGAAAGGCAACATATCGAGTGCAAAGCACATATCGAGTCATTTATGACATATCGAAAATCTCACAAGAGATTTATATCGACGATTTCATCTTTGATGAAATCATTATACCACATCCGTTAAGGTTTTACAACTATAATTTAGATGTTAATTTTCAAATGCTATTGAAATTATTGTGAAAAAGTGGTATATTTATTACATTATCAATTTATAAGGAGAGATGTATATGACAATCAAAATCGGCATTATGGGTTACGGTAATCTTGGAAAAGGTGTTGAATGCGCTATAAAGCAAAACCCGGATATGGAATTATACGGTGTTTTCACAAGAAGAGAGCCGGACACAGTAAAAACCCTTACAGGAGTTAATGTATATCACTCTGATGACATTTTAAATCACAAAGACAAGCTTGATGTTGTAATTATCTGCGGTGGCAGTGCTACCGATTTACCGGTACAGACTCCTGCCCTTGCAGAGAATTTTAATGTTATTGACAGTTTTGATACTCACGCAAAGATTCCCGAACATTTTAATAATGTTGATGACGCTGCAAAAAAAGGTGGAAATATTGCGATGATTTCCGTTGGCTGGGATCCGGGTATGTTTTCTCTTAACAGACTTTACGGTGACTGCATTCTCCCTGAAGGCAAAGATTATACCTTCTGGGGTAAAGGTGTAAGTCAGGGACATTCAGATGCTATAAGAAGAATTGACGGTGTTAAAGATGCCCGTCAATATACCATACCTGTTGACGAGGCTCTTGAAAAAGTAAGAAACGGTGAAATATGTGAGCTTTCAACAAGAGAAAAGCATATTCGTGAATGCTTCGTTGTTGTGGAAGATGGTGCGGACAGGCAGAGAATCGAACAGGAAATTAAGACAATGCCAAACTACTTTGCCGATTACGATACTACAGTTAATTTCATCAGCGAGGAAGAATTAAAAAGAGACCATAGCGGTATTCCACACGGTGGCTTTGTTATAAGAAGTGGTGTTACAGGACTTAACAAAGAACACAAGCATATTGTTGAATATAGCTTAAAGCTTGACTCCAACCCCGAATTTACTGCGTCGGTAATTGTTGCTTACGCACGTGCCGCATATAAGATGAGTAAAGATGGTTTAAGTGGCTGTAAAACTGTTTTTGATGTTGCACCTGCATATCTTTCAGCAAAATCACCTGAAGAATTAAGAAAGACGATGCTGTAAAATTATGTTAGTATTAAATCTGCAATCCGCTGTGTTTGCAGATTTTTTCTTGAAATTGCTGTCGGAATGTGATAAAATATTTTCATATTTTACTGAATGGAGAGGTTTATGTACAAGTATACAAACGAAGATGTTTTTTCTGATAACAGCACTATTGCTATACAAAAAACTACCGACTACTGCGAAGAGCCACCTCATACGCACGAATTCATAGAAATTGTATATATTCTTTCCGGTGAAGGAAAGCACTTCATAGACGAACATGAATATGAAGTTTCTTCGGGTTCCTTGCTGTTTATAAATTACGGTCAGGTTCATTCATTCAAACCTGCACCGTCTATGATGTATATGAACATACTGTTAAAACCTGAAGCAGTAAGTGAAAAAATTATCAATTCCGACAACGCTTTCGAAATTCTTTCGCTTACGGCATATGAAGACTTCAGAACTATGGACAGAAGCTGCCCTTTTATAAATTTCAGCGGCAAAGAAAAATTCAACGTTGAGCATTTAATAAAAGAAATGTATACAGAATATCTCGACAAATATTCCGGATATGATACCGTGCTTAAAGGCTATCTTTCAGTACTGCTTACATTTATTTTCCGAAAAATGGTTCATATTAAAACTATTAATGAAAATGTTATATCGGGAATATCAAAATTTATAGAAAACAACCTCGATAAAAAACTTTCACTGGAAATGCTTGCAACCAAATGCTTTTATTCGCCTAAATACTTCAGCCGTATTTTCAAAGATTGCTATGGAATGACTGTAACGGAGTTTATTCAAAAAGCGAGAATAGAAGAAGGATGCAGATTACTTACCGAATCTCTTCTCCCTATTGATGAAATAGGACGAAGTGTTGGTTATTACGACAATGTTCGCTTTTACAAGTATTTTAAAAAGTACTGTGGCGTAACTCCCGGTGAATACAGAAGAAAATACAAAATTTAAATCAGGTGATTATATGAAAAAAGGACTTGTTTTAGAAGGCGGCGCCATGCGCGGATTATTTTCCGCAGGCGTTATGGACGTAATGATGGAAAACAATATTAAATTTGACGGTGCCATTGGCGTTTCAGCAGGTGCTTGTTTTGGTTGTAACTACAAATCAGAGCAAATTGGCAGAGCTATCCGTTATAATTTGAAATATTCACGCGACAAACGTTATTGCAGCTTTTATTCACTCATTACTACAGGGGATTTGTACGGAGCTGATTTTTGCTACCGTGAAATTCCTGAAGAGCTTGATATTTTTGACAAAGACGCCTTTAATAAAAATCCTATGAAATTCTATACGGTTTGCTCGGATATCGAAACAGGAGAAGCTGTATATACACTTATGGATACCAATAACGACAATTACCTTGATTGGATTCGTGCTTCAGCTTCAATGCCGCTGGTATCAAGAATTGTTGAAATAGATGGCGGAAAATACCTTGACGGTGGAATGACGGACTCTGTTCCGTTAAAGCAGTTTCAGAAAATGGGATATGAAAAAAATATCGTAATTCTTACTCAACCAAAAGATTATGTAAAAAAACCAAACAAAGCTTTATGGCTTATTAAAATGACTCTGAAAAAATATCCGAAAATTATTGAAGCCATCAAAAACAGACACATTGTTTATAATCAAACAACAGATTACATAAAAAAACAGGAAGATGCAGGAAATGCTTTGGTAATATGTCCCTCCGAATCACTTCCGATTAAAAGAATAGAAAATGATCCGGAAAAATTAAAGCTTGTATATAATGAGGGTCGGAGAATAGCTACAGAACAGCTTCCAAAAATCAAAGAATTTCTTGAACAGAGGTAAAAATGAAGCTTTATTTTGCACCATTGGAGGGGGTTACCACTCCGGTTTACAGAAATACCCATATAAAAATGTTTGATTACTGCGACGGATATTACGCACCATTTATCACTCCCGGTGAAGATGATAAAATGACACGCAAGCTTTTTAAAGAGGTTTTGCCTGAAAACAATAAAAAGCTTAAGGTTCAGGTTTTAACCAACAGTTCAAAGGCTTTCCTTAACTTTTCGAAAAAGCTTGAGGAAATAGGCTACGACGAGGTTAATATAAATCTGGGTTGTCCTTCGGGAACGGTAGTAAAAAAGAACAAAGGTTCTGCTTTTTTAAGAGATACAGAGGCTCTTGACAGTTTTTTATATGAGATATTTGAAAAAAGTAATATAAAAATTTCAATAAAAACAAGAATCGGTTTTTCTGACAGCAACGAAATGGAAAAGCTTATGGAAATTTATAACAAATATCCTTTGGAGCTACTTATTATACATCCAAGAACAAGGGAACAGTTTTACAAAGGAAATCCTGATATCGAATGCTTTCAGAAAGCTTATAGCATTTCAAAAAACAAGTTATGCTATAACGGAGATATTTTCACTGTTGATGATTATAAAAGAATTATAACAAATTTTCCAAAGCTTGACAGCGTTATGATTGGAAGAGGAGCAATTAAAAATCCTGCTCTTTTCCGTGAAATCAAAGGTGGAGCTGTTGTACTTAAAAATGAACTGCTTGAATTTGCCGAAAATCTGAGCAAAAATTATAAAGATGTTCTGGGCTCGGATATTTATGTGCTGCACAAGCTGAAGGAAGTCTGGGTTTATATGATCGAAAACTTTCCCGATGAAAAAAAGGTAAAAAAGGCTTTACATAAAGCAACTAAGCTTAATGATTTTGAAAACGCAATCAAGATGTTATAAAAAATGATACAAGCTTTTAGCTTGTATCATTTTTGCTTTTACTTATAATTTACTGTTGAATTATTAAACGGTTCATTATAGCTGTCTGTTGTAATTAAACTAAACGCTTCCTCTGAACCGCTGTAATAAACAGTATCAAGTGAGGTTTTGTAGGTCGCATATTTACCTACTGATGTTACTGTAGCAGGAAGTGTCAAGGTTTTAAGATTTTTAGCTCCCATAAAGTTCTGGTTTCCTATTCTTGTAATTCCCTCTCCTATTACAACTTCAGTAATTAAATCAATATACTCCTGCCACGGCTTTACCTTTGTTGAACAATCGTACATCGGTCCTGTACCTTTTATGGTAAGTGTATCGATGCCGTCATAGTGCCACGTTACCTCAGCACCGCAGTTGCCTTCCTTTACAGCTGTTTCAGCGTTTACCGGCGTACAAACAAGACCGGAAAAGAATATACAAATCAACAGGAAAATACTAAACGTTTTTTCAAAATAAAAGCCTCCGTTACTAACTAAATTTAACTGTTTCACAAACTGACATTATATCATAATTATGTTAATTTTACAATATATTTACTGTTAATTCCCTGAAATTTCAAAATACCGACTATCCCGTTTAAGAGAATAGCCGGTATTTAAATACAGTTATTTTAGTGATACGTTTTCCCAATCCTTTAAAAATTTATCAATGCCCGAATCGGTTAAAGGATGCTTTATCATCTGCTCCAAAACCTTAAAGGGAACTGTTGCAATATTGCTTCCTGCTTTAGCAGCTTCAATAACATGAACAGGATGTCTTATTGACGCGGCTATTATCTCGCTTTTTATTCCGTGTATATCAAAAATTTCTGCTATATCCGAAATTAATGTCATTCCGTCACAACCGATATCGTCAAGTCTTCCTGCAAAGGGACTGACATAGGTTGCTCCCGCCCTTGCGGCAAGAAGTGCCTGAGGTGCCGAAAAAATAAGAGTAACATTTGTTTTTATTCCTTTTGCACTTAAACGTTTAGTTGCTTTTAAACCTTCTCTGCACATAGGTATTTTTATTACAAGATTACTGTTATTAATTTTTTTATAAAGCTCTTCTGCTTCTCGAACCATTTCATCAGCTTCAGGAGATATAACCTCTGCACTTATCGGCCCATCTACTATATCTGTTATTTCTTTTACAACTGTGGCAAAATCTCTTCCCTCTTTGGCTATAAGTGAAGGATTAGTGGTAACTCCGCATATGATACCCATATCATTTGCCTGTTTTATTTCTTCTAAATTCGCCGTGTCTATAAACAGCTTCATTTTTTATTCCTCTTTTCTGTTTTTACTATTGACGTCAAGTAATTTTATTATTATAATAATCATAGCAATTTCATCAACAAAAATCAATAGCGGCGAAAATTTTTAAAAATAATCAACTTTAATCAAAGGAAATATTATGTATCAGCAAGAACGAATGAACGAAATAATGAATATTTTAAAATCCGTACATTATGCTACGGTAGACTATCTTGTGGAAAAAATTCACTACAGTCCCGCCAGCATAAGGCGTGATTTAACTCTGCTTGAAAAACAGGGGCTTGTCAAAAGAAGCTACGGCGGAGTTGAAATCAATCAGGAAAGTGCAACTCCGTTTAAATTCCGTCAATTCAGTATGAAGTCCGAGAAAAACCGAATTGCAAAATATGCCGCATCACTTATAAATGACGGTGATATTGTTTTTCTTGACGGCTCATCTACGGTTCAATATATAGGTCATTTTCTTGAAGATAAAAAAGGCATATGTGTCGTAACAAACAATATGATGCTTGCTTCTTCAATAAAGGATTACGGAATTGACGTCTATTGTGCAGGCGGCTTGCTTACGGAATCTCCCGGAACACTTTCAGGTATTATAACTGCAAAAACCTATGCCTCATTTCACGCAGACATTATGTTTTTTTCAACTGACGGCATTGATAACAACGGAACTATAACCATTAAACCTGAAGGGTATTACATTCACAACCGTGCCATGCTTGACAATTCAGACAAACACGTTTATTTATGCGGAAGCGATAAAATCGGCAGAACCGCTAAAATTGTTCAGTGCAGTCTTGATGAAATTGATTATTTTATAAGCGACGCAAATGTTGACGAGTCTTTAAAATCCAGATTTCCGGATACGGAATTTGTAACAATATAGAAAGGATTTATATTTTATGAAAAGAATTGCTGCGGGAATACTGGCTCACGTTGATGCCGGCAAAACTACTCTTTCAGAAGGTCTTTTGTACTGTGCCGGAGAAATACGCAAAATAGGCAGAGTAGACAACAAGGATGCCTTTCTTGATACTGATGAAATAGAAAAAAACAGAGGAATTACCATATTTTCCAAACAGGCTGTATTGAACACAGGAGAAAGTGTTATCACACTTATCGATACTCCGGGGCATATTGATTTTGCTGCTGAAGCTGAAAGAACTCTCCAGGTGCTTGATTACGCAATACTGGTTATAAGTGCTACAGACGGCGTTCAAAGCCACACTTCTACCCTGTGGAATATGTTAAAAAATAAAAATGTTCCTGTTTTTATTTTTATTAATAAATTAGATTTACTTGGTGCAGACAAAGAGAAGGTTCTTAATGATTTAAAAAACACTTTCAAAGGTAATTTTGTTGATTTTACCGAAAAAAACACAGATATTCTAAATGAAAACATAGCTGTTTGTGATGAAGATATTATGAAATATTATCTGGAAAATTCATTAATAGACAATTTTTGTATTGCAAAAGCAATAAAGGAACGTAATATATTTCCTGTTTTTTGCGGCTCGGCGTTGAAAATGGAGGGTGTTGAGGAATTTTTAACCGCTTTCGAAAAATTAACAATACAACAAACAGATTATGAAAAATTCGGCGCAAAGGTATTTAAAATATCCTCCGATGATAACAATCAGAGACTTACTTTTGTGAAAATTACCGGTGGAGAGCTTAAAGTTAAAACCCAGATTGACGGTGAAAAGATCAATGAAATACGTATTTATTCAGGAAATAAATATGTTTTATCCCCCGTGGCAGAATGCGGATGCGTCTGTGCCCTGACAGGACTTAAAAATACTTATGCAGGTCAAGGGCTCGGTTTTGAAAACAATTCAGATGCTTTAATTTCTCAGCCTATATTTAATTACAGAGTTATTCTTCCAAAAGGAACGGATATTTCAAGGGCTTTAGAAAGCTTTAAAGAGTTACAGCAGGAGGAAACTCAGCTTAATGTAATATGGAACGAGCACTTAAAAGAGATTCAGCTTCGTATTATGGGTGAAATTCAGCTTGAAGTATTAAAAACACTGATACTTAAGAGATTTAACATTGATGTTGAATTTTCTGAGGGCAATATTGTTTACAAGGAAACAATAAAAAATACTGTAGAAGGAGTCGGACATTATGAACCTTTAAGACACTACTCAGAGGTTCATCTGCTTTTAGAACCACTTTCCCGTGGTGAAGGATTGAAATTTGAAACCGACTGCAGTGAAGACGAGCTTGATAAAAACTGGCAAAGGCTTATTATGACACATCTGATGGAAAAAACACATTACGGCGTTTTGACCGGCTCACCCATAACCGATATGAAAATTACTTTAAAATCAGGGAAAGCACACTTAAAGCATACCGAAGGAGGCGACTTCCGTCAGGCAACATACAGAGCTGTCAGACACGGATTAAAATGTGCGGAAAGTATTTTGCTCGAACCGTATTATGATTTTGTTCTTGAGATTCCAAGTGAAAATGTCGGAAAGGCTATGACAGATTTAGACCGTATGGGTGCAACATTTTCTGTGCCGCAAATTCACGGTGACGTGACGAAAATTTCAGGCAATGTTGCAGCCGGTACTATACACAGCTATCACAAAGAGCTGATTGGCTACACTCACGGCAAAGGAAAGCTTAACTGTGTTTTCAGCGGATACGATATTTGTAATAATTCTGATGAGGTAATTGACTCTATAGGATACGATTTTGACGGTGATGTTGAAAACACCGCTGATTCTGTTTTTTGTTCTCATGGTGCCGGTTTTACCGTTAAATGGAATGAAGTAAAAGATTATATGCATTTACCAAGTATATTAAAGCCTAAAAAAGACAATGAAACTACAGTTGTTCAGACTAAAAATAACAAATTTCAGGTAAGTGATGACGAGCTTCTTGAAATTTTTGAACGCACTTACGGTAAGGTGGAAACAAAGCTGCCTGATCAAAAACTTCATACCAAAAAGGAAAATAACTTTATTTATAAGCCTAAAAAGGTAGACAACCGAAAGGAATATCTCCTAATTGACGGTTACAATATTATATTTGCCTGGGAAAGCCTTAAAGCTCTCGCCGAAGATAATCTTGAATCTGCACGCACAAGGCTGATTGAACGAATTTGTGCATACAAGTTATTCAAGCCTTTTGAAATTATTCTTGTTTTCGATGCGTACCGTGTAAAAGGTAATATCGGAGAAAAGGAATTAGTCAACGGAATTAATGTGGTATACACAAAAGAATCGCAGACAGCAGATGCTTATATTGAAAAAACAACCAAAGAGCTTGAAAAAAATTATAAGGTAACTGTCGCAACTTCAGACGGTCTTGAACAGCTTATAATTTTTGGAAGCGGTGCTTCACGTATGCCAGCAAGACATCTCGAAGCTGATGTTATTCAAACCGAGAAAAATGTTGAAAGAATAGTGGAAAAATATAATCTTGAAACAAATGCATCAGGACTGTATAAAATTTTAGAGGAGAAATTGTCGGAATTTTCCGATTTAAGTGAAAAAGAAAATGACTGATATACAACAAAAGCTTTTTAATATACGAGATGAAAAATATAAAGAGTTTCATTCAAAACTTATGCCCGGAATAAATTTCGATACGATAATAGGAGTAAGAACACCTGTTTTGCGTGCTCTTATAAAAAAGCTTGATAAACAGGAGAAAAGTGATTTTTTAAATTCTCCTCTTCCCCACGCTTTTTATGAAGAAAATAATCTCCACGGATTTCTTATTTCCGAAATCAAAGAATATGATGAAACGATTAAACAGCTAAACAGATTCCTTCCATTTGTAGATAACTGGGCAACCTGTGATTCCATCAGACCTATATGCTTTAAAAACAATAAATCAAAGCTTACGGAAGAGATAGACAGGTGGATTTTATCTGAAAGTACTTTTACTGTCCGTTTTGCTATAGAGATGTTGATGGTGCATTTTCTTGATCAGGATTTTGACGAAAAATATTTAATAAAAGTTTGTAAAGTTTCAAATGATGAATATTACGTAAGAATGATGATTGCCTGGTACCTTGCAACAGCTCTCGCCAAGCAATATGACAGTACCGTCAAGATTATAGAAAGCAAGCAGCTTTCAAAGTGGATACACAATAAAACAATACAAAAAGCTATTGAAAGCTTCAGAATTACAAAGGAGCAAAAAGAATATCTTAAGCAGTTGCGAGTATTTTAAGCGTGAAAACACGACTCTAAAACTGGTTAGGTATTAACGTAACTGCTTAAGTCTTTAAAAATAACTTGACTTATTAAGGATTTTAATGTAAAATATACTCTATGAGCAATTTGAAATTTATGAATGCTGCAATAAAGCTTGCCGCAAAAGCCGAAGCCAAAAATGAAGTTCCGGTTGGAGCTGTGGTTGTCAAGGACGGGAAGATTATCGCACGTGGATATAATAAACGTGAAACAGATTGTTGTGCTACTTCCCACGCTGAGATGATTGCAATAAAAAAAGCTTGCAAAAAGCTTGGTGCATGGCGTTTAATTGGCTGTGACCTTTATGTCACATTAGAACCTTGCCCGATGTGTTGCGGAGCAGCAATCAATGCAAGAATTGATAACATTTTTTTCGGTGCGTATGACCCAAAAGCAGGAGCTTGCGGTACAATTCTGAATCTTTGTGAAACTAAAGAGCTTAACCACCACCCCGCTGTAACAGGTGGAGTGCTGGAAAAGGAATGCTCGTCTCAGCTTACAAGCTTTTTCAAAAAACTACGCCGGGCAAAAAAAGAAATAAACAACTAAACATTCAGGTTATTTTGCTTTTTAAAAGCATTTAACATATACGGAGTGGTATCGAAGTGGTCATAACGGACGTGACTCGAAAT
>JAGAJK010000045.1 GCA_017626145.1 Clostridia bacterium | reverse complement strand
TAACGAGAACCTTTGCTGGTTGCTATATAATTTTCAAAGTCCAATGTCGCTGTCCTTGCGACAGCTTATTTATTCTATCACACAGTTTTTGTTTTGTCAAGACTTTTTTTAAACTTTTTTAAGTTTTTTTCGTCCTCACTCCTTTTTCGCCGTGCGACTTGTATATACTATCACAAATGTCATTTCTTGTCAATAGTATTTTTCAAAAAAACAGAAATATTTTTTGCAAGGCTTTCATTTATTCCTTTTACCCTGACAAGCTGCTCTTCTGTTGCATCTGCTATGGCGTTAATTGTTTTAAATTCTGTCATTAAAGCTTTATACTTCGCTTTACCTATGCCGGGTATTTTCATAAGCTCACTTTCCACATTCTTTTTTGCTCGTAATGTTCGATGATATGTTATAGCCATTCTATGCATTTCATCCTGAATTGTAACGCACAGGCGGAAGCATTTTGTTCCCTTTGGTATATTGTACTCTTTTGATTCATCGGTTATATCCCGTGTACGGTGCTTATCATCCTTTACTATTCCATAAACGGGAACATTTATTCCCATTTTTGATAATACTTCTTTAACAGCACCTACCTGCCCTTTGCCTCCATCTGCTAAAATCAGATCAGGCATTTTGCTGAACCTGGTATCTTTTTCACCGGCTCGTTTAAACCTTCTTTCAAGAACCTCCTGCATTGCAGCATAATCGTCACTCTTTATGTTGCCTTTTATTTTAAACTTTCTGTACTCCTTTTTATCCGAAACACCATTTGTAAACACGACCATTGACGCAACAGTTTCAGAACCTGCGGTATTAGATATGTCATACGCTTCTATTCTTTCCGGCAGACTATCCAGAGACAGATATTCCTTAAGCTGGTTCAAAGCCTCAGTATTTTCTTTTCTGCTGTATCTCTGTTCTCTTAGCCTTACCGCTTCCTGTGCATTTTTTCTTGCCATAAGAATATAACTGTATTTATTGCCTCTTTCGGGAACAGAAATGGTTACCTTGTTAGTACGTTTCCCGGTAAGAAATTCTTCTATTTCCGCTTTTTCCGACGGTTCGTGAGAAATGATAACATTTTTAGGAACAGAAAATTTCGAGTAATACTGCAATAAAAATGCGTAAAGAATTTCTCCCGGTTCATCGTTTATATCCGCATTGAGGAAAAAGGCTTTTTTGTCAATCAAACTGCCATCACGCACGTAAAGCATCTGAACGCAGACGTTTCCGTCATCCTTCCACAAGCATACAACATCCTCATCTGTATTTGAAACAGATACAACCACCTGTTTTTCAGACATCTTTTTTATGCCTTTTATTTTATCACGGCATATTGCAGCATTTTCAAAATCCATATTTTGGGCATATGTGTTCATCTGCGATTCAAGCTCTTTTATGATATCACCTGTATTGCCGCTTAAAATACTGCTCGCTTCTGCAATTTTCTTTGCATACTCTTCTTTTGTTATTTTTCCGCAACAAGGAGCATTGCACTTATTAATATGATAGTTCAGGCAAGGCTTGGAATTAATATCAGGCTTGATTACCCCTTTGCATTCACGAAGCATAAGCATCTTCTGCAACGAATCTATCATATTGTTCACCGCATACAAGCTTATAAATGGTCCGAAATATTTTGCTCCGTCTTTTTCCGTACGGTGTGCAAGCAAAATTCTCGGAAAATCTTCGTTGGTTATTTTAATGTAAGGATAGGCCTTATCATCCTTAAGAAGAATATTGTATTTAGGTCTGTACTTTTTTATCAGGGAGCACTCAAGGTTCAATGCTTCTGTTTCAGAATTGGTTACTATATATTCGATATGGTCAACATTTGAAACCATTGCTTTTACTTTAGGAGTATGTGATGCCAAATTAACAAAATACTGATTTACACGATTTCGTAAAACTTTAGCTTTTCCTACATATATAACTTTATCATCCTTATTTTTCATTATATATACACCGGGGTTAACGGGTAATGATTTCAAAAATTCCTTTGTCACCATAAATATACTCCTTTCTTACTTATTAAAAAGAGCTGTAGCTTTGCTACAGCTCCTATTCATTATTTTCTGCTTACAAGCTCCACAAGATTATCAAGTGCTACCTTTTCATCGCTGCCGTCGGCCGTTAACTTAACCTTTGTTCCGTGAAGCACACCCAACGCAAGAACACCGAGCAGACTTTTAGCATTTGCTTCCTTCTCACCGTGAGCTATACGTATACTGCTCTTATATTCATTAGCCATCTGTACAAAGCAGGCTGCTGAATTGTGTCTGAGTCCTGCCTCACTCTGAATAATTACATCGATTGTTACCATGCCTGTTCCTCCTGCAGCAAATTAGTTTATACTAATATAATACATTAAAATCAGACATAAGTCAATATTTTTTTACTCTACTGTAACAGATTTTGCAAGATTTCTGGGTTTATCCGGGTCGTATCCTTTTTCGCAGGTTATATAATAAGCCAGTAACTGAAGCAGGACAGTTTCAGCAGTTCCCGAAAACATTTCACAGGTTTCGGGAATTGATAAACAAAAATCAACTTCCTTTTCAAGTGCTTCGCCATTTCCTGAAACAATTGCTACAACAGTCGCTCCTCTTGCTTTTACTTCCTTTATGTTACTTAACATTTTGTCAAAAAGCGTTTTACAGGTTGCAAGAGCTATCACCAGAGTTCCTTCTTCTATTAGTGAAATTGTTCCGTGCTTAAGCTCACCTGCTGCATAGGCTTCAGAATGCACATAAGAGATTTCCTTAAGCTTAAGAGAGCCTTCAAGCGCCACCGCATAATCAAGTCCACGTCCGATAAAAAAAGCATTTTCTGTATATTTGAACTTTTTAGCAAGTTGTTTTATTTCATCACTTTTTTTCAACACTTCCGAAACTTCACGCGGCAAGCTTTTAATCCCATGTAAAAGTGCTGTATGTTCTGAGGAATTTATCATCCCTTTGGCGGTTGCTATATATATCGCCAGCAAATTAAGCACCTGCACCTGACAAATATATGCTTTAGTTGTTGCAACTGCAATCTCAGGACCTGCATTGGTATACAAAACATCATCTGACTCACGTGCTATTGTACTGCCTTTAACATTTACAATTGAAAGTATTTTTGCGCCCTTTTCCTTTGCATAGCGAAGCGAAGCCAATGTATCCGAGGTTTCTCCCGACTGACTGATTATTATTACTAAATCATCTTTATTTATAATAGGATTCATATACCTGAATTCCGATGCAAGTTCAGTCTGAACAGAAACACGAGCCATAGCTTCAATCAGATTCCTTCCAACTATTCCTGCATGGTACGCACTTCCGCAGGCAACAATAAATATTCTGCTGATATTTCTGACATATTCTTCTGTCAGAGATATTTCCGAAAAATCCACTTTTTCGTTGTTTATTCTCGGCAAAACTGTTTTTTCTATAGCATTTGGCTGTTCCATTATTTCCTTGAGCATAAAATGCTCATATCCGTCCTTTTCTGCTGCCTTTACATCCCAGGTTATACTAAACGGCTCTTTGGAGATTTCTTTTCCTTCCTTATTAAGTACCGTTACCTTTTCCTTCTCAGCTATCGCAATCTCGTCCTGTTCAAGCAGATAAATTTCTTTTGTATACGGTAATATAGCAGGAATGTCAGAAGCTATATATGTTTCTTTTTCACCTCTTCCTAAAATCAAAGGACTGTCTTTACGAACTGCATAAAGTCTGCCATTGTCATAAGTACTTAATATAACCAGTGCGAAGGCTCCTTTAAGCATACCAACTGTTGCTTTTACCGCATCAAGAATATTCCCCTTATAGTTATACTGCAGCAAAAAGGGGATTACTTCCGTATCTGTCTGAGAAACAAATTTAAAGCCTTTATCCTCAAGCATACTTTTAAGCTCACGGTAATTTTCTATAATTCCGTTATGGACTACTGCAAAATTTCCATCTGCAGACAAATGGGGATGAGAATTTTCAACAGTAGGTGCCCCGTGAGTTGCCCAACGTGTATGACCTATTCCGATATTTGAACTTAATGTTTCTTTTGATGTTATATCAATTAAGTTTGACAGCTTCCCTTTAGCTTTTAACGTTTTAAGTGTTTTTTCCTCCAACACACAAATTCCTGAAGAATCGTAACCTCTGTACTCAAGACGTTTAAGACCTTCAATTAAAAATTCCTTTGCCTCCTTATTACCAATATAACCGGTAATTCCACACATTTTTTACCACCCTTTCATATTTCTATTGTGCACAGAACGGTGATAAAAATTACAGACAATAAAAAAAAGTGCGCAAGAAATATACGCACTTATAAACATGTTATCAAGGCGTCGTCTGTTTACCGTTCCATACTTTGCAAATTATTAAGCCATCTTTCTCTCTATATATGTGGCAATTTCATTTGCTTCTTTTTCCAATACTTCTTTATTCTCACCCTCAAGCATAACACGAACCACCGGTTCTGTTCCGGAAGGGCGGATTAAAACTCTTCCGCAGCCATTGAGGCTTTCTTCTGCTGATTTTACCATTTCTGCAAGAGTTTTATCATTCTTTATTTTTTCTTTAATCTCTTTATTTACTTTTACATTAACAATAACCTGCGGAAGACTCATCATAGCTTCTTTTGCAAGAATTGACAAGGGTTTTCCTGTTTTTTTCATCACAGACAAAAGCTGAAATGCCGAAACAAGACCATCGCCGGTTGTATTATAATCAAGAAAAATAATATGTCCTGACTGTTCACCGCCGAGATTTGCCCCCGACCTTATCATTTCCTCAAGAACATAACGGTCACCCACTGCAGTCTGTTTTACGGTATACCCATATTTTTCTCCTGCCAGAGTAAGACCTAAATTGCTCATAACGGTCGCGACAAGCATATCGTTTTTAAGCTTTCCTTCTTTAAGCATATATTCGGCACATATTGCCATAACAACATCACCATCTACAACCTCTCCGTTCTCGTCAACAGCAATCATTCTGTCTCCGTCACCGTCAAAGGCTATACCTGCATCAAATTTTGTTCCCTTTACCATAGAACAAAGTCCGTCAGGATAAGTAGAACCGCACATTTTGTTTATGTTCCCACCGTCAGGATAGTTGTTGAACACAAGAAGAGATGCACCTGTTCCGGCAAGAGCTTTTCCTGCAGTAAGATATGTGGCACCGTTTGCACAATCTACAGCAATTTTCATACCTTCAAAATTACAGTCTACCGTGCTTTTGACAAATCTCACATAATCTACCAGTCCGTTTTCTTCACGTGTTACCTTACCTACCTTATCGCCCTCACATTTTTTTATTAAATCAAATTTTCCGTTGAGCACGATATCTTCAATTTCCTCTTCAATACTGTCACTAAGCTTGAAGCCCTCGGAATTGAAAAACTTAATCCCGTTATACTCCATCGGATTATGGGATGCAGAAATTACCACGCCTGCATCTGCCTTATACATCCTTGTAAGATAAGCGACAGCAGGGGTCGGAATTACCCCTAATTTAATTGCCGATGCTCCTACAGAACAAAAACCGGCAATCAAAGCGGATTCAAGCATATCTCCCGATATTCTTGTATCCTTACCTACGACAAGCTTTGGCTTGCCGTGTGCAGCTTTTGTAAGAACATAGGCACCTGCCTGACCTATTTTAAATGCAAGGTCACAGGTTAATTCTCTGTTTGCTATGCCTCTTACGCCGTCTGTGCCAAAAAGTTTACCCATTTTTCACACTCCTATTAAATTGTATTCAGATAAGCAATATTTTTTCTTATACTTATCTGTGTTTAAACTCTACCGTTACTGTGCCTGTTTCTTGTTTTATCTCTATATTGGCAGGAACGTCGAGTTGAACACGTTTTGTAAATGATTTCCCATCAGCAAGCTCGTTAAGAGTTATGGGAAGTGTATTAATTCCTCCTGTATATTTAGCTTCTGTAATTGCCGTGATTTTTTCCGGTGTTACAATAACATCGTATTCAGATAAATCATAGGCTTCTTTATAGATAGGTACTACCGTCAATTCCTGTTCACGGCTTACCTCTATATTAACAGTAATACTTTCAGCGCTCATTGACAGGTACCTGGTATCTATCTCATCTCCCGACAAATCGTAAAGCTTAATTGGACAGATTCTCGTTATTTTTGCATCTGCTTCAGATATATTTATAACAGCAGTTGCAGCTGCAATTTTATTTACTACTCCGCTGGGGCCTGTTATTTCAATACTTTCCAAAGAGCCCACCGGTTCTCCCGGAATGTAGCTTTCCTTAGCAAGACCTTCTGTCTTTATATTTACATTCTTATTGATTGACCTTACTGCATCCACATATACCTCTGTTTTCTGAAAATCGGTTTTTCTTACGGTAATCCCTTCAACATCTGTCGATACATCTACATCAACCATATATTTACCCGAAATGTTAATTTTTGAAACATCAATTGTTGCAGTTATATCCTTAGCATTAACCATAGCAACATCCGAACGTCTGCCTTCAACTCTTACGCTTATTTCCTTTTCACCCGGGTCAATCAGCTTAAGTCCGTAATCACTTAATCTTGATTCATTTAAAACCGTAATGGGAATATCCCTGAAAGCAATCTCTGTTTTAGGATTCTCCACACTTACAACGTACATCCACGTAAGAACAGCAATCAGAACAGATACTATTTTCGCGGTTGTTTTATTACTTATAAATTTCATTTCTTATTAGCACCCTCCTTTTTCCCTGCAGGAGTTACCATCTCTTTTACAAGTATCTTTTTAAGTGACTCGTAATTAAGACTTCTTGCAAGGTCACCACGCCTTGCAACAGAAATTTTACCCGTCTCCTCTGATACAACAATTACTGTTGCATCACTGCTTTCCGACATACCTATTGCTGCCCTGTGTCTTGTTCCCAGTTCAGAATTCAGATTATCATTCTGGGTTAACGGTAAAATACAGGCTGCCCACTCAACCTTTCCGTTTGAAATTATAGCAGCACCGTCGTGCAGTGGTGTGTTGGGATAAAATATATTTACAAGTAATTCCTTTGTTATATCACCGTTAACACGTATACCCGGTGTATATTTATTTTCAATAGGCATCTGACCGGGAATAACAATTAAGCTTCCTATACGCTTTTCAGACATATATTTTACTGCATCGCAAATTTCTGTAACAGTTTCCTCTGATGAATCAGGCTCATCACTTGAATTTATACCGAAAATTTTTCTGAACTTGTTTTTACCAACATGCTCCAATGCTTTTCTGAACTCAGGCTGAAAGACAACAATCACCGCAAGTAAGCCTACCTGCATAACGCTTGCAAGTATAAAGTTCACAACATTAAGATTTAAAATTCCACTCAGCTGGAGTACAACAATAAGAAATACTATTCCCTTTGCCAGAGTTTCAGCCTTGGTCTGATGTATAAAACGTATCAACCAATATATTGCAAAGGATGTAATAATAATATCCAGCAAATCATTCCAGCCGAACACATTTATGTAGCTTGCAAAAAAAGTTGTTATTTTTTCCATAACATTCTTCCTTTTCGTAATTTTAGAAACGGTGTGTTTGTAAATTTTTATGTTTACAAACACACCTTAATTATACTACCCGTAGTCTTATTCTGTCAACAGTATCGAGAAATTTTTCACATTCTTTTAAAGTATTAAACCAACTGAGGCTTACTCTTACGCACCCCGTCTCTGTTGTTTGCATAGCCTCGTGGGCAAGACAGGAACAATGCAGTCCTCCACGAACCATAATTTTATATTCTTCATTTAAAAGAGAGGCAACGATTTCGGAATCAGCTCCTTCAATATTGAAGCCTGTTACTCCGCTTTTAACTGAACTTGTTTTATCTCCGTACACAACTATACCGTCAATAAGTTCAAGACCATTTACAAGGAACTCATTCATATTTGCAATATGGTTTGAAATATTCTCTATTCCCACCGAATTTATAAATTCTATACCTGCACCTAAGGATGCTATGGCAGGAGTGGAAGGTGTCCCTGCTTCAAAACGATCCGGCATAATGTCAGGCTGAAGTCTGTAAAGCGACATACTTCCTGTTCCACCCTCTATGGTTGTATCAAGCTCAATTCCTTCTTTTATATAAAGAATACCACTTCCTTGCATACCAAACAACGACTTGTGTCCTGCGGTGGCAAGAATATCTATATTATAATCTGTAACATCTATTCTAATATGTCCTGCAGACTGGGAAGCATCCACCATAAAAATTATTCCCTTTTCTTTTGCAAAAGCTCCGATTTTCTTTATATCAGCTGTATTACCGCACACATTTGAAACGTGATTTACAATTATCATTTTTGTGTTTTCGCGTATAAGCGAATCCAAAGCTTCTACATCAACACTTTCAGCAACAGTATAGCTTATACCCTTTGACGAAAGCTTATGCACAGGACGATAAACCGAGTTGTGCTCATAATGGGATATTATTACGTGGTCACCTTCATTAAGACAGCCTTTTATTGCATAATTTAAGGCTGTTGTGGCATTATTGGTAAAACAAACACATTGCGGATTTGGTATGCCGAAAAATTCACTTACGGCAACTCTTGTTTTAAATATCTCATCTGATGCTTTGTCTGCCATTAAGTGTCCGCCTCTGCCGGGATTTCCTCCCGCTTTTTTCATAACATACATTATTTTTTTATACACAGAGGAGGGCTTTTTAAGAGTAGTTGCTCCATTGTCAAAATATATCATTTCATATCTACCTTTACATAATTGATTTTACCGGCTTCCTTTAATTCATTGAAAACCCCGTAAATTTTAAGTCCCATCTTCTCGGCTATTGAAAAGGTTTGTCTAAGATTTTCACTTTTTACTTTCACCGAATAACTGCATCCGTGATTTGAGAGTGTTTTAGGGGTACGCATTGTGCTGCAATGCAAGAAATAATCGTTTGCTGCCTTTTCAACTCTTTTTGCCGCCGTTACCGACGTTAAAACAATTAATGAATAAATACCACACACCTCCCTTACCTTATTTTATGTCAATCACTCTTTAAAGTGCATAACACTTACTGTAACGATATTTTCGTTTGACTTTTAGCAGACTACATAGTATAATTTACTTAAGGAATAACCAAGGAGGTCAGTTATGAAAAAAAGACTCACATTTGTATTTACATTTATTTCAACATTGATTGTTTTAGCTCTCACAGTCTGGGCTGAAAGACCTATTGATGTTATGGTTGGAGGACATTTTCTTGAAACAGATGTTGCACCGATTATGATAAACGACCGTACTATGCTCCCTGTAAGAGCTGTTTTTGAAGCAATCGGAGCTGATGTTTCCTACATAGATGAGGAAGAAAAGGTTGTTGCAACAAAAGACAATACAACTGTCGAACTTGTAATTAACAGCAATGTTATGAAAATCAACGGTGAAGAAAAGATTATTGATGTTCCTGCCACGCTTAAAAACGACAGAACCTTAGTTCCTTTAAGAGCTTGTGCAGAAGCATTTGATTTAGAGGTTGAATGGATTGACGCTACGTATACCGCTAAGGTGAAAATACCTGTTTCTTTAGTTGTTGAAGATAAAGTTGGTGACGTAATCAGAAAGGTTACTCACGACGAAAACGGAAACATAATAAAAACAGAAGAATCTGACGGATATTGGGCAACCTATGAGTATGATGAATACGGGAACGAAACCTATTACAACAATTCAAACGGTGAGTGGTCGAGATACACCTACGACGAAAAAGGTAATGCTGTGCAATGGGAATTTCACGACGGTTCATGGTCTAAGTTCCTTTATGATGAAGATGATAACCTGATATTCAATGAAACTTCCGAAGGCTATTGGTGTAAGACAACGTATGATAAAGAAAACAATACAGTATACAATGAGGACAGTACAGGCTGGAGCAAATCCTATTTCGATGATAACGGAAACGAAATTTATTTTGAGGATTCTAATGGGAACTGGTATAAATCCACATATTCAGGGAATAAAGAAACATATTTTGAAAGCTCAAACGGATACTGGGAGGAAACTACCTACGACGGTAATGGCAATGAAACATTTTGCAAAGACAGCGATGGTTACTGGAGTGAAACCAGATATAACAATTCAGGTCTTGTTACATATGAAGCCGATTCGGACGGTTACTTTGTTAAGTATGAATATGACGAAAATGACAATCTGATTTATTTTGAAACATCTGAAGGATTTTATTCAAAATCAACCTTCGACGATAATGGTAACGAAATATACCGTGAGGATTCAGACGGATACTTTGTAAAGTACGAATATGATGAAAAGGGAAATTTAGTCTATTCTGAAGATTCAGATAAGTATTGGTATAAATGCATTTACGACGAAAACAACAATTTATCAAGAGTAGAAGATTCTGACGGAAATTATACCGACTATAAAGTTTTTATAAGATAAAGTGCAGAAACACCGACACATAAATGTGTCGGTGTCAGCGTTTCGATAGGTTTATCGACACGCTGGCAGACAAGGAAAAAGGAAGTTATATTTTGTCGAACGGGTTGCAGACAGTACGATGGTACGGCAATAACCCGTTCGACAAGAAGCAAGCAAAAAGCCTATAAACTCGATGTTTATAGGCTTTTTTAAGTAGTAGTATTATTAAATTTGAATAATTAAAGCTATAAATAGTAATACTTCAGAAAAATAATCCTGCTTGCGGTAGAACGACTTTTTCGACAGCCTGAAAAAAACACCGACACATAAATGTGTCGGCGTAATTTTGTCTCTGTTTTAAGAATTAAAGAGCAGCTTTTGCTTTTTCTACAAGAGCCTTGAATGCTTCAGCATCAGATACTGCGATTTCAGCAAGTACCTTTCTGTTTAAAGCGATTTCAGCCTTCTTAAGACCGTTCATGAACTGTGAATATGAAATTCCGTTCATTCTTGCAGCAGCGTTGATTCTTGAAATCCAAAGCTGTCTGAATTCTCTCTTCTTCTGCTTTCTGCCAACATAAGCATACACGAGTGACTTCATTACAGCCTGATTAGCTGTTCTGAACTGTTTGCTTTTCGCACCTCTGTATCCTTTTGCAAGCTTTAATATTCTTTTATGACGTTTTCTTGTTGTAACAGCGCCTTTAATACGAGCCATTTATATTACCTCCAGTTTTTCTCAATTAATTATTTGTAAGGGATTAACTTCTTGATTACCTTAGCATTAGCAGGTGATGCATATGCCATCTTTCTTAATCCTCTTTTTCTCTTTGTTGTCTTCTTGGTTAAGATGTGGCTTCTGTAAGCACTGCCTCTTTTTACTTTACCGGTTTTTGTTAAGCTGAATCTCTTTGCTGCAGCTCTGTGTGTTTTTAACTTAGGCATTTTTTATTCTCCTTCCGAATTTTATAATACTGTATTAGTTTTTAGGGGCTATGAACATTGACATATTCTTACCCTCAAGCTTAGCTTTTTTATCAACTGTTGCGATATCAAGCACAGCATCAGCAAACTTGTCGAGCACTTCCTCGCCTGCTTTAACGTAAGCGACTTCTCTGCCTCTGAATCTTACCGTAACCTTTACCTTATCCTTCTTTTCAAGAAACTTTCTTGCCTGATTGATTTTAGTTTGTAAATCATGGTCATCGGTTGCCGGTGAAAGACGGATTTCCTTAATGTTTACAACATTCTGGTTCTTTCTGGATTCTTTTTCTCTTTTTGCTGCATCAAAACGGAATTTACCGTAATCCATAACCTTACATACAGGTGGATTTGCATTAGGTGAAATTTTCACCAGATCAAGATTTCTCTGAACAGCGATGTTAAGTGCTTCCTTCGCACTCATTATTCCAAGCTGTTCACCGTCGTCAGAAATAAGTCTTACTTCCTTATCTCTTATCTGTTCATTAATCAGATGCTCCTGTTTACTGCTAATAACTATACACCTCCATATTTTACGGTTCAAAAAAAGAACCGCCCAAAGCAGTCCTCTCCCCATAAAAAGCATAAAGCCAATACAGAATATTAACCCTTTTACTTCGCTCAGGGTGAGATAAATCTACTTTGTTGTACGGTTATGATACCACTCTTTTTATGTTTTGTCAATACCTTTTGAAGATTTTTTTATAACTTTTAATTTCATTATACGTTTTAAATTGACAAATATATTATAAATATGATATTATAGAAGTAATATTTATAAGGGTGATTACGATTGAAGAAAATCAGGATAAATTCTCATAAGCTGAGTTTCCGTCTTGTTTTAATTTTCATACTCCTGGTGCTTGCGGTTATGGTAACCACGGGAACTGTTCTTTTCAACAGTATCCGCTCCATTTACCGGCAACAGTTTCAGGATACTATGAACACACAGTTTGACGGCAGTATTTCCAAAGCTCTTACACTTGCACTCGCCGAAGAAAATCCAAACGAAAAGGTTTTAGAGGTAATGGATACCTTTGCTTCCAACAGACTCGGCATAAATGCCAACAGGAATTATTTTGTGCTTGACGAAAATGCAGATGTACTGGGTGGAAGTATTGAGGCCGATTCACAGCTTGATATTACAGATAATATAATAACAGCTATGTCAGGACAGCCCGGTGATGAAATAAAGCCAAAGGACCCTTTTATGGATTATGCCTGGCCTGTTACAGACGATAACGGTGTAAGATACATTATATATGTACGTGATAACAAAGACGAAGTAAGCGCTATTACAGATAAAATGTTCGGAGTTATAGTGCAGTCTGTTCTTTACGGTGCACTCCTTGCACTTTTCATCGGCATATTTATGAGCAGAACCATTACCGCTCCTATCCGTACTCTTACACATAAAGCAAGAAAAATGGCGGAGGGCAAATTTGATACGGTAATTGAAGCTAAAGGTGACGATGAAATAAGCCGTCTTACCGAAACCTTTAATATAATGGCTGCAAAGCTTAAAAGTAACCTTGATGAAATATCGACAGAAAAGGACAAAATTGAAGTAATTCTTAAAAGTATGGCAGACGGAGTTATTGCTTTTGACGCAAAAGGGAAATCCACTCATATAAATCCTGCGGCGGTAAAAATGCTTTCTGTAGACAGAAGAGTCCATTACAGCTTTTCTGAGTTTTTCGAAAGATACGGACTTGAGCTTGATTTCAATGAGGTTCTTAACAACAAAGAGGGTATCAGCGAAGAATTTGCGGTAGGTGATACTGCAATCAAGCTGCGTTTCGCTCCTTACAAGACAGAATCTATGGTAACCGAAGGTATTATAGCCGTGTTCCAGGACGTTACCGTTCAGCAGAAGCTTGATTTATCAAGAAGAGAATTTGTTGCTAACGTTTCCCACGAGCTGAGAACTCCTATTACAAATATAAAAAGCTATTCTGAAACCTTGCTGGACAACGAAATCGATGACCCTGAAATTCAGAAAAACTTTTTGGGAGTTATCAACAAGGAAGCTGACCGTATGGCTCGTCTTGTTCAGGATTTACTTGTTCTTTCTCAGCTTGATAGCTCTAAATCGGGACTTAAGTTTGAAAAAGTCAACCTTAATAAATTTGTCAACGATGTAATTAACACAATGAGCATTGAAGCTAAAAAGAAAAACCAGATTCTTACCTTCATTGAAAGTGGAAAAAATATATCTGTTTTTCTTGACAGGGACAGAATAAATCAGGTTATTGTCAACATTGTTTCAAATGCTATCAAATATACACCTGAAAAGGGTACTATAAGTATCATAACAGGTCAGCAGAAGGATTTTGCCTATATCAAGGTAACCGACACAGGTATGGGTATTGACAAAAAAGACCTGCCAAAGCTTTTCGAAAGATTTTACCGTGTCGATAAGGCACGTTCAAGAAAGCAGGGCGGAACAGGACTTGGGCTTGCAATTGCCAAGGAAATCACGGAAGCTCACGGGGGTTCAATCCACATTGACAGTATCTATAATAAAGGTACTGCGGTTACCATCAAATTACCTTTAAAGCACACGGAGGATAAAAAAGATGAATAAGAAATTCAGAAAAGGTTTATTCGGTTTTAAAAAGAAGGATGTAGTACAGTACCTTAACGATTACAGTGCCGAAACACAGAGAGCTCTTGATGAAAAGGACGATTTAATAAGCGACCTTAAAAAGGAAAATAAAGAGCTTCAGACAAAACTCGACGATTATCAGGAAAAAAACAGATTTGTAGGAAATGCATTGCTTAATGCTGAGAAAAAGGCTCACGACATTATTGCAGAAGCCGAAAAAGAAGCACTTAGCCGTAAAAAAGAAATTGACAACGAAATCAAGCATTCTTCCCTTGTGCTTAAAAAGCTTAATGAGGAAATCAAACAGCTCCGTTCAAATCTTATGACTTCTGTAAATAAGTACCAAAGCGAGCTTGATATTATGATAAATGCTTCAAAGGATGAAAAAACAGACATATAATCAAACAAAGAAAGGTTGAGAATATAATGAAAGAAATTCTTGAAATATTACAGTCGGACAGTACTCTGACACCTGAAAAAATTGCTGAAAAAACAGGACTTGATACTACTACGGTTAAAGCAAAAATTGCCGAATTTGAAGAAAACGGCATAATTGCCGGATATCAGGCTGTTATAAACTGGGACAAATATGATACAGAATCTGCACCTACTGTTTTTATTGAGCTTAAAATTGCTCCTCAGGCAGGCAGAGGCTTTGACAGAATTGCAGAAAGAATATGTCAGTTCCCACAGGTTAAAACAGTTTACCTTATGTCAGGCGGTTATGATTTATTTGTTTCCGTACAGGGCGAAAGTATGAAAGAGGTTGCTCTTTTTGTTGCTGAAAAATTTGCAACACTTGAAGGTGTTACCTCGACTACTACACACTTTATTTTAAGAAAATATAAAGAAGACGGATTTATGCTCAATAATGAAGCACCCGACAGCAGGCAGGTGATTACCCTTTGAATCTTGAAAAGAAAATTTCATCGGTTGTTACCGATATAAAACCGTCGGGTATCCGTAAGTTTTTTGATATTGCGGCAGAAATGACTGACGTTATTTCTCTTGGTATCGGTGAACCCGACTTTGTTACACCCTGGCACATAAGAGATGCAGGCATTGCTTCTCTTGAAAAAGGGCAGACTTATTACACATCAAACTCAGGTCTCATTGAATTAAGACATGAAATATGTACGTATATGGAAAGACGTTTTGACCTTTCATATGCACCACAGAATGTTTTGGTTACCGTTGGCGGCAGCGAAGCGATTGATGCGTGCATACGTGCTACAGTTCAGTCAGGCGACGAGGTTATTATACCGGAGCCCTGCTTTGTTTGCTACGAGCCTTGTGTAAGACTTGCAGGCGGTATTCCCGTTGCACTTGTTACCACAGCAGACAATAATTTCAAGCTTACAGCTGAGGCATTAAAGGAAGCTATTACCCCAAAAACAAAATTACTTATTCTTCCCTACCCGAATAATCCAACCGGTGCAATTATGACCGAAAAGGAATTAAAGGAAATTGCAAAGGTGCTTGAGGATACGGAAATCCTTGTTCTGTCTGATGAAATTTACGCAGAGCTTACATACGGTACAAAGCATTTTTCAATTGCAAATATTGAAAGTATGAAAGAAAGAACTGTTGTTATCGGTGGTTTTTCAAAGTGCTATGCTATGACAGGCTGGAGACTTGGTTATGCTTTAGGCGACGAAATTATAATAAAAGCTATGACAAAAATTCATCAGTTTGCTATTATGTCAGCACCCACATCAAGTCAGTATGCCGCTATTGAGGCTTTGAAAAACGGTGATGCTGATATTGAATATATGGCTGAAAAATATGATGAAAGACGAAGATACATAATAGACCGTTTCAACAGTATCGGTCTTGACTGTTTTGAAGCGCAGGGTGCGTTTTACGTATTCCCCTGTATCAAAAATACAGGTATGAATTCAGAAACATTCTGTAAAACTCTGCTGGAAAAGAAGCACGTTGCTGTTATTCCGGGTAACTCCTTCGGTGAATCGGGAGAAGGCTTTGTTCGTGTATCCTACGCTTATTCAATTGAGAAAATCCAAAAAGCACTCGACAGAATTGAAGAGTTTTTGAAGGAAATGGGAATTAATTAATGGAAAAATTTGCAGTTATAGATATTGGCTCAAATTCCGTAAGAATGGGAATTTACTCCGATGAAAACGGCTTTTGCGAGCACGACAGAAAAAGACTTAATACACGTCTTGCGCAGGGACTCAATTCTGACAATCTTTTAAAGGATGAACCGATTGAAAGAACGGTTTCTGCTCTTAAGGATTTCAGAAATTACATTGATTCTCACAAAATCAATACAGTTATTGCCGTTGCAACCGAGAGTCTGCGTCGGGCAGAAAATGCATCTGTTTTTACAAAACGTGTAAAAGCTGAAGCAAATATTGACATAGAAATAATTGACGGTGAAAGAGAGGCAAAATACGGAATGTACGCCGCTTCTACCTCCGTTTCAATTGACAGCTACTATGTGCTTGACACAGGTGGCGGAAGCTTTGAGCTTTCGCTTGTAGAAAATAAAGCACTTAAGGCTCATACTTGTATGCCTTATGGGGCAGTTGTTTTAAATGAAGCATTTATGCCTGATAAAAATGGGGTTGAAGAAATGCTTTGCTGTCTTGAGCAGAGACTGAAGGAAACGGGCTTTATTACTTTAAATTCCTATCCGGTTGTTGCTTTGGGCGGCTCGGTTAAGGCGCTTGCCTCAGCAAGCGGCATACAAGGTGACCCTGATGGGCAGAAAATTTCTTCGGACCAGGCATTTACGCTTTATGATGAAATTTTTATAACGCCTGTAAATGAAAGAAGCGAAAAATTCGGTATGGAGGACGCAAGAAAGGACATTATTGTTGCCGGTCTTTCCCCTCTTGTAACCCTTATGTCATTAACAGATACACAGGAGGTTTATTTCTGTACACGCTCAATACGTGACGGCGTTGCGGCAGAATACATTAAAAAATTCAATGATACCTGTTTTTAAATACGCAAACGATAATAAAAGATATCATACACTTAATTACTATACCCTGCGAAAATTCGGACGCAGGGTTTTTAAGGCTTCGGTAAATGCAGGCTTTTCCTGCCCTAATATTGACGGCAGGGTTTCTTTCGGTGGATGCACCTACTGCACAAACGGTGCAAGTGAATTTACACTCCCCTCTTATGTATCAGTAAAAGAGCAGATAGAAAAAGAAAAGGAACGTATTTTTGTGAAATGGGGCGAAGTCGGTATTATTGCATACTTTCAGGCAAACACCAACACCTATGCTCCCACCCCAAAGCTTGACAAGCTTTTTAACGAAGCACTTTCATCAAATGTTAATGGAATAAGTATTGCCACACGTGCAGATTGTCTTGAAGAAAATAAAATAAACCTTCTTGACAGACTTAATAAAAAGACTTACTTAACCGTAGAGCTTGGTCTGCAGACCATATTTGACGAAACCGCCACTCTTATAAACCGCGGTCATGATTACAAAACCTTTCTTGACGGTTACAGAAGACTTAAAGATAAAGGCATTCGCGTATGTGTTCATATTATTAACGGACTTCCGGGTGAAACAAAAGAAATGATGGTTAAAACTGCAGAAGAATTGGGTAAATTAAAGCCTGACGGGGTTAAAATACATCTTCTTCACATTATGAAAAACACAAAAATGGCACAGGATTACGAAAATGGTCTTGTTATCCCGATGACTATGGAGGATTACATTGAAACTGTATGCCGTCAGCTTTGTTATCTCCCCGAAGAGACAGTTATAGAGAGAATAACCGGAGACGGTTCAAAGGAAAATTTAATTGCTCCCAAATGGAGCCTCAACAAAATAGCCGTTCTCGGCGGTATCGACAAATTTATGAATGATAACAATTTACTGCAGGGAATGAATTTTAAAAATTAAAACAGGCAGATGATTCTGCCTGTTTTAATTTTCTTCAGTTAAATTTTCAAGTGCTACCTTTACTGCTTCAATAACAAAAGCGGTAAATGTGCAATTTTTTCCCTGTATCGCTTCCTCCACCTGCTCAATAACATCATTTGGAAATCTTATACATTTATTGGTGGTTGGCGGAACCGACGGAATTTTGAATTTTTTCATATATGCATCACCCTCGCAATACCATTATATTTATAGTTTTGTTTGCAGTATGCATAACATTTGTATTGCGATTTTTGAAAATTTATGTTATACTGTGCTTACACTATGCCAAGGAGAAGAAACGATGATGAACAAAACACCGAACAGCTATAGTATCAGGGAAAACATTAAGTTCGACCTTTTCACCGGACTATACAGCAAAGATTATTTTGAACAGACTGTAAATGATTTATTATATAACAACAAACATAGCAGATACGCTTTGATAACCATCTGCTTCAACACTGTCCCCGAAAACAGAAAAATTCTTGAAATAAGCAATCGCTTACTTAAGCTTTCTTATCCTGCCACCTTTAGTGTAAACCGTTTCATTGTACTTATCCACCTTGACACACCTTTTACAAATCCTGACGACATAATTAAAATGATATTTAATTCCAATATTTTACATAAGAACGACTTTTCATTTGTCAAAAGCATATTTCCCGAACAAGGTAAAAGCTATTCCGAATTATTAAAAAATTTAAAATAAAAGTATCATCTGAAATCTGCTTAAGCAGATTTTTTATATTGTAAATTCCACGTTTTTTTGCTATAATTAAATCAAAGGAGTGATTGGCAGTTATGGCACTTAATCTTATTTACGGAAGAGCAGGTACAGGTAAGACTATGCTCTGTCTTGAAAAAATTAAATCCGACGGTGGTACAAGTATAATAATTGTACCTGAACAAACTTCACTTTCTATGGAGCTTCTTGCTGTTGAAAAACTTGGTTATCTTGGAAAAGACTGTAACGTTTTAAGCTTTAACCGTCTGTTTCATTCACTTTACAAGCAGGAAAACGGTAAAAAACGTGAATATATTTCCTCTATCGGAAAGACTCTTGTTATAAACAGACTTCTTGCCGAAAACTCCGAAAAGCTTACTGTGTTTAAAAATGCACAGAAATATGCCATAGCCTCAGGGCAGATACTCTCAACCTTTTCTGAATTCAAAAGACACAGCATAGAGCCTGCAACTGTAGAAAAAGCAGGTTCTGTTCTGACAGGAAAAGCTGCACTTAAATTTAGTGACCTTTCTCTGCTTTATAAAGAATATGTTAAGGAAATCGGTAAGTTCGGCTGCGACAGCGAAGACAATCTTTCTTTACTTTCCGAAATGATTTACAAAAATGAAGAACTTAAAGCTACAACCATTTTTATTGACGGTTTTTCAAGCTTTACTTCCGTAGAAATGTCGGTTATCAAAGCTTTGATTGAAAACACAAGAAATGTTTTTATAACCCTCACCCTTTCCGATGACAATTCATTCTTGTTTGAACCAATTGCTGCATCTGCCGAAAAGCTGAAATCACTTGTAAGCTCAGATTTATTGGGTAAAGACACCGTTTTAAAGGGCAATAAAAAACATACAGACGGGCTGAAGTTCCTTGAAAGGAATTATTACTCATTTTCCAACGAGGTGTACGACAAGGATGTAACTGATATTGAAATTTTCACAGCCGACACACCTTACTCGGAATGTGATATGTGTGCCTGGGAAATTTATAATCTGGTAAAAAACAACGGCTACAGATTTGGTGATATTGCCGTACTTTCCTCAAACCCGGCAGTTTACGACGGCATTATTGCCGATACCTTCAAAAGGTACGATATTGATTATTATACAGATTCAAAAATAAGTGTTTCTTCTCATCCGCTGAGTGCTTTTTTTGTAAATCTGTGCAATATGTGTATTTCAAATTTCGCTTCTGACGATGTTATTAACCTTCTCAAAAGCGGATTTTTCGGGCTCGAAGCCGATGAAATTGCAATTTTTGAAAACTACCTTATTCACACAGGCATAAAAGGTCGCCAATGGCAATCAGGTGACGACTGGAGCTACTTTTCAGATAAATACGATATTGAAAAAATCAACTGTATAAAGAATAAGATTTCCGAAATTGTACTTCCCTTCAAAAACAGACTGAACGGCGGAAAAACTGCCGGTGAATTTTGCTCTGCCATAGAAGAATTATGTGAGAAAATTCAGCTTTCACAAAAGGTCGAAAAAATTTCTTCCAAGCTTTTCAAGGAAGGTGAATTACAAAGAAGTGCCACCTTCGGTGCCGTACTTAATGTTATTTATGACTGTCTTAAACAGTTTAAGATATGTATGGGCAACACTAAAATCACTCTTACGAAATTTAAAGATATGCTTTGTGCTATGCTTTCTCAAAGCAAAACAGGTTCTATCCCCGTTTCAAGTGACAGAGTTATAACGGGAGGCTTTACCGACAGCAGACTAAGCAAAATCAAGGTTTTGTTTATCTTAGGTGCAACAGCCGGCTCCTTCCCCCCTGCAATAAGCGGAACGGGTATAATAACCGATACTGAAAGAAGAATATTTGAAAGAAATAATATACTTCTTGCTCCCGACAACAGAAAAAAAGCGATGGAACAACCCTTTAAAATGTATTCTGTTATAACTGTTCCTTCCGAAAAGCTCATAATTTCTTATCCTAACATCTCTGAAAGCGGAAAAGCAAACGAAAAAGCTGAAATTATAGAAGACTTAACAAAAATGTTTCCATCTGTAAATATAAAAAGTGCATCACAGCGTTCCTTAGAATCACTTATAACTACTCCTGAAGCGGCCGTTTTCGCTTTTGCCGATAAGGGTGAATCTGCTGAAAAAGAAAGCCTTATGGCATGGTTTGAAGGAAAGCACGGAAAATATAATGCATTTAACCGTATTTTAAGTGCTAAATATTACCGTCTTTCCGATACAATAAGCAAAGAAACCGCAAATATTCTTTACCGCGGAAAAATCAATGCTACGGTTTCAAGACTTGAACAGTTTGCAAAATGTCCTTATTCATTCTTCGTAAAATATGGACTTTCTTTAAATGAAAAGCAAACCTCCGGCTACGAGGTTACGGATGCAGGTACATTTATGCACCGTATTTTAGAATGCTTTACCTCCCATATTCTCGAAAACAAGATAAATTGGGAGCAAATTACCAAAGAGGAAAGTGACCGTATTGCGTCAATATCCGCACAGACTGCCATTGATAAATTAACAGGAAAGTTTCCTCTTATGGACAAACGTATGACGTTTTTTGTAAACAGAATGAAAAACGCAGGTATAGAAACAGCCTGGACAATTGTACGTCATATTCAATCGGGAAAAATGCGCCCTGTTGCAACGGAATATAAGCTTAAGGATAACGGAGTACCCTTCGAGGTTACTACTCCTGATGGCAACAAGTTAACACTTTACGGAACTATAGACCGTGTTGATTGCTACGGTGACAGCTTCCGTATTATAGATTACAAATCCTCCAAAAAAACGCTTGATTTGTGCAAGGTTTATGAAGGTTCTATGCTTCAGCTTCTTTTATATTCGGCAGCGATGCGTAACAAAAGCGGTGAAGCAACAGGTATGTTTTACTTAACACTTGCCGTTCCTGAAATTGATTATAAAAAGGCAGGAACAACAGAGGAGCTTGAAAAAGCAATGTACAATGAACGGAAAATGAACGGTTTTATGGTTGGCGACGAAAAGGTTGCGGAAATTATGGATGAAAACTTCCATAAATCCGAGGTTATCAACGTTGACTACAAAAAGGACGTTCTTTCGGGAAACGTTCTTTCAAAGGAAGAATATCTTCTTCTGGAAAAGCGTGCTGTAAAAAATGCCACCGACTTCGGTGACCGTATTTTGGGAGGAGAAATATCTCCAAGCCCTTGTCTGACAGGTATGGGAAGCTCCTGTACCTACTGTAGCTTCAGCCCCATATGCGGCTTTGAACAAAATAGCGGCAATTTCAGAAAGCCGCTTAATCTGAAAAAGGATGAAATAATACAGCTTTTAAAGGAGGCAGAAACAAATGAGCAATAAACCTGACTGGACACCTGATCAAGAAAATGCAATTAATTCCGAAGGCACCTCCATACTCGTTTCTGCCGCGGCAGGCTCAGGAAAAACAGCGGTTCTTGTTGAAAGAATTTTAAGAAAGCTTGAAAAAACTGACATTGACCGTTTTATAGTGGTTACATTTACAGAAGCGGCGGCAAGCCAGATGAAAAAAGGAATTGCTGATAAAATTAAAGAACGAATCTCAGAAAATGAAACTCCTGCACACTTAAAAGACAGATTTAAAAAACAGCTTCTGCTTATTGGTGATGCAAGCATCTCTACTATGCATTCATTTTGTTCAAGGCTGATACGTTCTCATTTTGAAGAGCTTGACATTTCTGCAGATTTTTCAATAATACAGCCTGAAGACAGAAAGCTTATATTTAAGGAAGCATATGATGAGGTAACCGCTCAGCTTTACGAGGAGGGCGACCGTAATTTTCTTGATACGGTTTCTGCTTACTGCAAAAACATTGACGATGACGCTGTTTTTACTATGGTTGAAACTCTTTATAATGCATCGGAAAGTATGCCATATCCCGATAAATGGTTTTCGGATTCAATAGAAAATTTTAAAAAAGAAAATGCACTTGATTCATTATGGTTTAAAGAAATTACAGGTGCACTTACAGATAAAATACGTGTTGAAATAAGCACTTACAAAACACAGGAAAGCTTTCTTGACGAAAATCCTCAGCTTGAACTGCGTGATTTGTTTTACGATGACCTTGCAAAGGCAAACCGACTTCTTGATATAGTAAATGTGCCTGTAACAAGTTATTCTGCTTTTCAATCTGACTTCAAGCTCGGGCTTTCAAATTTCCCGTCAAAATACTCAAAAGACGCCAACGCACAGTATTTCAAAAGCTTCCGTGATGATTTCAGAAACGGAATAAATGATGTAATAAAGGAATTTTTGTATTGCGATGAAGATGTTCTCTTCAGGCTGCTTGATATATCACTTGCTCAGGCTGAAGCTTTAATTGCTTTAACCAAAAAAGTTGCTCTGGTCTTTAACCAAAAAAAGAATGAGAAAAATATGCTTGACTATAATGACCTGGAGCATCTTACCATAAAGCTTCTCACGGATTCGGATTCAAAGCCTACGGAAACCGCAAAAGAGATAAGTATGCAGTATGACGAAATAATTATCGACGAATATCAGGATACCAATCCTGTTCAGGAGGTTATTTTTTCCGCAATTTCAAGAAACGGCGAAAACCTCTTTATGGTTGGTGATATGAAGCAATGTATTTACAAGTTCAGAAATGCTGAGCCTAAGCTTTTTACACAAAAGCTTGACCTGTATTCCGAAGATGGAAATGGTGACGGAAAAAAGATTTTTCTTTCAAAAAATTTCAGAAGCAGAAAATCGGTTCTTGATTTTAGCAACCTTGTATTCTCACAGATTATGAACAGAAATGCCGGAGAGATTGACTACACTCAAAAGGAATGTCTGAATCACGGCTTACCATTTCCTGCCGACGACCCCTGCACGGAAATACTGCTCATTTCAAATGAAAATGCGTCAGAGGACGAGCTGACAGGTACCGAAAAAGAAGCTTATATCGCAGGTGCAAAGATTCAGAAAATGATAGATGAAGGCTTTAAAGTAAAGGATAAAAAAACAGGTGAGCTGAGACCTGTTACTTACAGAGATTTTGCTATTCTTCTGAGAAATGCCAAGGGTGTAGTTAATATTTTTGCTTCAACACTTACAAAAATGAAGCTTCCTGTGTTCGTTGACGATAATACGGAATATCTTTTATCCTCCTATGAAATAAAGGTGATTCTTGCCTTTCTGAGAATAATAGATAACCCTTATGACGATGTTTCGGCAGCGGCTGTTTTAAAAAGTCCGATGTTCGGATTAAGCGACGACAGTCTTGCACTTGCCTCAAAAGAAAAAGGAAATAATTTCTGTCAAAAGGTTCTTAATTGCAATTTTGCCGATAAGCATCAAAGTATAATAGCTGACAGATTCAGAAAGCTTCTGGAAAAATATACAGATGCCAAAGCATACCTTAACTCATCAGAAATGATTAAGCTCATTCTTGCGGAAAGTAACTTTTATGAATACGTAGGTGCAATGAGTGGCGGCGAACAACGGCAGACAAATATTAATTATCTTCTGAAGTGTGCCGCTGATTTTGAATCAGAAAGCTTTAAAGGTATCTATGCATTTATAAAATACATAGATAATTATGATGACAAAACCGCGTCTATGATTTCTCCCAAAAAGCTTCCTGATAATGTCGATTCTGTTACCATTACAACAATTCACAAAAGTAAGGGTCTTGAATATCCTGTGGTTATACTTCCGAAAACAGGAACCAAATTTCTCCTGTCAAGTAAATCTAAAATAGAAACACATAACAGCTTCGGATTTGCATTTGACTGTGTTTCTAAAGAACGGGTTAAATATAAATCTCCTTTAAAAAACGCACTTATGAATATAAAAAAATATGAGGGTCTGTCTGAAGAAATGCGTATACTTTACGTTGCTCTTACAAGAGCAAAGGAAAAGCTTATTATTCTCGGAACAGTATCATATGATAAGCTTGCAAAAAAATTACGTGCTCCTGCAAAATGTAAAGATTTTAAGCTACCATCATACATTTGCCGTCAGGCAGATAGCTTAATTGAATGGCTTTGTATGGCTCTGGTACGTTTTGAATGCTTTGAAGATTTAAGAAATTCCCTGAAAATTAATTCTGAACTTTTAAAAACTGACTGCCCTGTAAAAATCGGTTTTTCCGACCTTGAGGAATTCACCGTAGGTGAAGAGGCAGAAATTACCGAAGAAACCTCTGCTCCGAAACAGATCGATACAAGCAGAATTGACAAGCTTTTGTCGTGGAAATACAACCATACAGCCAACGAGGTATACACCAAATATTCGGTAAGCAACATCAAGCACAAGGCATCACGTTATAATAATATACAACGCTTCTCGGAAAGACTTAGCGATATAAACAATGAAACGGAATTTCTTTCGGGTGCTGAAAAGGGAACACTTATACATCTTGTTTTCGAAAAGGCTATAGAAAACCGTATTAACAACGAAGCAGAATTAACCCTTCTGATTAATAAGTTGCAGGAAAGCGGAATCATTGACGAAAGAGAAAAAAACAATATTCCTTCAGATAAAATAATGAATTTTATAAATTCAGACATATGTAAAGAGGTATATCTTTCGAATGAAATCCATACAGAAGCTCCTTTTGAAATAATGCAGGACAGCAGTGTTGCAGACTTCGAAACAAAGGGGACTGATATTCTTATACAGGGTGTTATAGACCTTTATTACGCTTCCTCTGACGGATATACTATTATTGATTTCAAGTCAGATAAAGTAACACAAAGTACAATTACAGCAAAAGCTGAAGAATATAAAATACAGCTTCAGCTTTACAAAGAAGCAGTAAAAAAGATGCATTCTACTAAAAATGTTAAAGCTTTTCTGTACTTTCTTGAAGCGGATAAATTTATTGAAGTGTAACATACAAAAACGGGAGGATGAAATCATCCTCCCGTTTTATTGTCATATCAGCCATAGCTCTCTGTTAATTTATCGCTAATCTTGAAAACTTCTTGTTTAATTTATATGTTCTTCGGGATTTACAGAAATACCGTCCTTAATTACCTGAAAATGAATATGAGGTTCCACCGAAGCTTCCGCAAGAGCAGTATCTCCCACGCCACTTATAATCCTTCCCTTCTCTACTTCTTCTCCGTTATCTACCATCTCTGTTGATGACAGATTCGAATACACGGTTTTATAACCGTTTCCGTGGTCGATTATAATGGTTTTCCCCATAAGATTGTCCTCATAAACCTTTTCAACAATTCCCTTTTCTGATGCGTAGACCCTGTCAAGAAGCTCGCTTTTTATGTCGATACCGTTATGAACACGCCAGTCTCCCAGTGTTTTTGAAAATACAGGAACATCTCCTGAAAATTTTTCGGTTATCTCCCCTTCCAGCGGATAAGACAAACTGAAAATGTATTCTTCTTCCGGTATTGCTTCCTCTTCTTCTATATCATCGCCGGCAACATTGTCGCTTATATATATCATCTCAGGCTCCGCCTCCACATTAAGCTGCTCTGATATTACAGGCTTGTCTTTTGCAGGTTCAGGTATATCACTCAAAAAGGTCACAGATGAAAAAATCAGCATACACACAAAAAGCATGATATATGCCCTGATATTCTTCTTTTTTCTTTTCTTTGCCATACTTTATCTCCCTTTGCTTTGTACTGATAAAATTATTGACCATTTTTACCCATTTTATACATTATTTTTTTAAGAAAACTATTGAAAAAAAACACAATATATGGTATCATTAAAATAGAAATATTCTATTTTTGGAGGTATAACATGAAAAAGAAACTAATTTCAAGTATTTTGTGTTTAATTCTTGTATTGGCACAAATATCAGTATTTGCTTCCCCTTTTGCTGATGTTGATCCGGTTAAGTACAGCTGGGCAGATAAGCAGATTACAAAAATGGCAGAAATGGGAATAATAAACGGTTACGATGCACAGACCTTTGCACCTGAAGATGCAGTAAGAAGAGTAGATGCTCTCCTTCTCGTTTCAAGAATAGCTGGTTCTGTTGCCAATGGAGAAGAAGAATACCTCAAAATGGCATACGATACTCACTCAACAGCAGTTTCTTCACTTGGTTACCCATCATACGAAGAAACTCTTGCATACCTTACTTACAGAGGTATATATACAGAAAGTGAGCTTTACAACTTCCTTAAAGGCGGTGCAGGCAACAGTGAGCTTAAAAGATATGAAGCTGCTGTAATTTTAGTTAAGCTTGTAGGTGCTGAAGAAGAAGTTAAGCTTAATACTATGCCTGTTCTTTCTTTTGATGACTCAGCTGCTATTCCTGTTACAGCAAAGGCTTATGTTGAATACTGCTACGAAGAAGGTCTTATGCTTGGTATGAGTGAAACAGAATTCAGCCCTAACACCTCTGTTACAAGAGCTCAGATGGCTGTTCTTCTTGAAAAGGCTATGAACAAGCTGAACTTAACTTATTCAAGAGGCTCTGTTCTTGAGGTTAATTCTGTAACAGACAGCATTACGTATACCGATTCAAACGGCAACACAAAAACAATTAACGTTAACACAGCTAACGTTCCTGTTAAATACAACGGCGAAGATATTATGTCTTTAGATGAGCTTTCTATAGGTGACAAGATTACTGCTATTTATTCAGGCACAGAACTCATTTTCGTTGAATCATTAAGAGTAGTTGCAGACTCAACAGTAACCGGTGTTTACGCAAGCAACAGTTCAACACCATCTACTAAAAAGGTTACTATCAGACCTACTCTCACATCTTCCGAAACAGAACAGTATACACTTGCAGAGGATTGTGTAATATATGTTAACAATGCTCCTGCAACCTTTGCAGATATGAAGGTTGACAGCTTCCTTACTCTTCAGATTGAAGATAACAAGGTTGTAAGCATTGTTGCTGAGGAAAAGACTAAAACTGTTTCAGGTACAATTTCTGCATTCATATACGACGTACCTTCAAAAATGCAGATAAGACTTGCAAATAACACAACAGTAGATTACGAGCTCTCCGCAAACGTAAATGTGAAGAGAAATAATCAGAATGCTGAAGTTTCAGAACTTATGGTTGGCGATAAAGTAACTGTTACTCTTACATACAATAACATTTCAAATGTTGTTGCAACAAGTACCAAAAAGGTTGTTACAGGTACCGTTGAAGAAATCGTTATTTCATCAACACCAAGCATTACCGTAAATACGGGTTCAACCAATGTTGAATGTGCAATTGATGCTTCCAGCATTGAAATATATGTAAACGGAGAAGAAAATTCCGACATTTATGACCTCAGACTCGGAGACAAGGCAACTTTAACAGTGGAAAGCTCAACTGTTACAAAAATCGAAATCGAAACAACTGCTGTTTCTGTTGATACTGTAAACATTGTCGGAACAGTTCAGAATGTTGATACTAACTATATGTGCATTACACTCACAGTAAGTGACGGTTCAACACAGCAGATTTTTGTTAAGAAGACCGCATCAATTCTTGATGGTACAACACAGAAAGCAAGAACACTTTCTTCAATAAAAGAAGGCGATACAATTACTGCGGTTATCACCTCTAACGGCTTTACACAAGAAGCAATTTCAATTGTAATTCTCGGTAAATAAAAAAATTAAACGAGCCGCTTAAAGCGGCTCGTTTTTATGGAAGGATTTCTTTCTTATGCTATACAAAACAAATCAATACTACGAATATTTGGAGCTTTTTAAAAAAGACGACTGCCCTGTTTGTCTTATTATGGACGAATGGCTTGATAATTTTTTAGAGGAATTTTTATATGAATGTGTTAACGACCGCTCTATGCGCAGAAGAATTATGGAGACGGGAGGCTTTTGCCCTAAGCACGCTAAAGCTATGATGGGAAAAGGCGATCCTCTTGGGCACTCAATTATTTATACTGTTTTAATTGATGACTACGTTAAAAAGCCTGATGCAAAGAAAAAAGACGGCTGTCTTGTTTGTGACCTTGAAATTGATGCGGAGAGGCGTTCGCTCAATGCCTTTTTAAACTTTTTCGGAGAAAGTGAAGAATTTTCTAATGCATTCAGGGATACTAAAACCTGCATATGCAGACCGCATTTAAAAAAGATGAAAAAGCTTACAAAAAACAAAGAGCTTATCAAAAAGCTTTCAGATGTTCAAAACGATAATTTACTTCACGCAAAGGCATGTCTTGATGAAATCATCCGTAAGCACGACTATCATTATACATCAGAACAGCTTACAGACGAAGAACGTCTTGCATGGCAGAGAGCTGTTAAATTGATGAGCGGTGTATTGAAATAAAAAGGATTGAATCATATGAAATATTGTATAGGTATAGATTACGGTACGCTTTCCGCAAGAGCAATACTTATTAATCTCGATAACGGAAATACTGTTGCAGAAAGTGAGTTCAAATATCCTCATAAGGTTATGGATATAACTCTCCCCTGTGGTACTCCTGTTGATAAAAATTCGGCATTTCAGCATCCTCAGGACTATATTGATGCTCTTTCCTTCACAATCAGGGATATCGTTAAAAAATCAGAAACCAATGTAAATGATATTGTTGGTATTGGTATAGATTTTACATCCTGCACTATGCTCCCTGTTGATGAAAATGCTGTCCCTCTTTGTTTTAAAGATGAATTTAAAACAGAACCGCAGGCATATGCTAAGCTGTGGAAGCATCATTCTGCACAGGATGAAGCAGATTATATTGACACTCTTGCAAAAGAGCATAATCAGGTGTGGCTTGACAGCTATGGCGGAAAGGTGTCTTCGGAATGGATGATTCCGAAAATACTTGAAACATTAAGAAAAGCACCTGATGTTTACAAAAAAGCCTGCTATTTCATCGAAGCTGCAGACTGGCTTACAATACTTCTTACAGGCAACAATGTTCTCAGCAGTTGTACTACCGGGTATAAAGGGATGTGGAATAAACAATCAGGGTACCCATCATCTGAGTTTTTAAGCAAAATAACACCCAAATTTAAAAATCTTGCGGGCACAAAGCTTTTAGATACGGTATTACCTACGGGTTCGAAAGCAGGAACATTAAGTGAACACGGAGTTTCGCTTACGGGACTTAGTAAAGAAACTATCGTTGCCGTTCCGATAATCGACGCACACGCATCTTTGCCTGCAGCAGGTATAAGTGATAAAAAGCTGATGCTTATTTTAGGAACATCCTCCTGCCATATTGTAATGAGCAAAAAAAATATACCTGTCAAAGGTATTTGCGGAAGTGTTGAGGACGGTATTGTGCCGGGATATACGGCATATGAAGCAGGTCAGGCTTGTGTTGGCGATTCTTTTAACTGGTTTATTGAAAATATAGTTCCTGCCGGATACATTAACGAAGCAAATGCACTCGGTAAAAATATTTTTGAATATCTTGACTCTAAGGCATCTGCACTTAAAATCGGTGAAAATCATCTTATAGCACTTGACTGGTGGAACGGAAACAGAACACCATATGCAGATTACGATTTAACAGGTGCAATAATAGGTCTTAATATACAAACAAAGCCGGAAGAAATATACCGTGCTATGTTAGAGTCCACCGCTTACGGAACAAGGTCTATAATTGAATTGTATGAAAGTAACGGAATCGAAATTGAAGAAATATATGCAACCGGTGGAATTTCTCAGAAAAACAGCTTTCTGATGCAATTGTATGCAGATATTATCGGCAAAAAAATTATTGTTCCTGATATTCCTCAGGCAGGTGCAAAAGGAAGCGCAGTCCTTGCATCCTGTGCCTGTGGATATTATAAAACCTATGAAGAAGCAACAAAAGCTTTGTGTAACTATCCTCGGCATATTTACACGCCTATAAAAGAAAATACCAAAGCTTATGAAAAGCTATATTCTGTTTATAAGGAACTGTCCGTTCTTTTTGGTGAAACTCACAGACACATAATGAAAAAACTTAATGAACTTTAAAAACAACGCAGTTTGCTGATTGCAAACTGCGTTATTTCATTTAAGGCTTACAAACGTACCTATCATTCCCCTGCCGTCACCTAAAGCACGGTGAGAAAACAATTCGTCGCTGTTACATTTTGTACAAATGTCACAGACTGATATATTTCTGCTTGGTACGCCTACACCTTCTAATTGTAGTTTATTTAAAAGCTTTAAGTTCAGATAATACTTTTCTTCTCTTATTTCAAAAGCTTCTTCAAAATCGCAAAAACGGTCTTTAAACTTACAATAGAGTTCTTCTGACACTTCATAACAGCACACACCTATTGCTGTTCCTATACCACAAATTATATCTTCATACCTGCAGTTAAATTTGGCTTTCATTTTTTCTGCCATTTTCACAGAAAGGCTTTCAAATGTTCCTTTCCATCCGCAATGTGCAGCACCTATAATCTGTTTTTTCACATCTGCAAAAATAACAGGAACACAATCTGCCGTATGAATCATCAGCGGTACATCTTTAAGATTGGTAATTATGCCGTCAATATCGTTATAATCCCTTTGAATATGAAGCCCTTTGCCTACGTCTTCTTTGGTTATAATACGAATACCTGTACTGTGTGTCTGATTTGCAAGCGTTATATTGTTGTAATTCAAAGCTGTTGCATTACAAAAAATCCTGAAATTTTCTTTTACCGTTTCAACAGAATCATCCGTTTTCAGTCCAAGATTCATTGAAGACGTTTTTTCACTATTGGAAATTCCTCCGTGACGTGTTGAAACGGCATGCTTTAAAAAATCATATTTTTCAAGCTCTTTGAATGTAAGGAATACAACATTTTCTTTTTTATTTATGTTCATTATTTCAGTATTCATAATCCACCTTATTTAAAAAGGAGCCTGAAAGCTCCTTTTAATTACTTATTCTGTAATAATTTATCTACTGTGGTTTCACTTCTCTCACCGTTCTTTAAATTTTTCATCATAACGGTATTTCCGCTTATCCACAAAAGAATCGTTATGCCTTTAAGCTCAGCATATTCTTCAGCTTCGATCATACTTCCCGTGCCTGTATATTCTTCAATTTTCAAGCCCTGACTGCGAAGCCCCAATGCTACACTAAAGGATAAAGATGATTCGTCCGATGCAACCAATGCAACAGGAAGAAGCTTACTTTCAGGCTGTGCATTATGAGAAAGTAAATCCATCAGCACATCCATATGGATTTTACTGTAGAGACATTTCTTTCCCGATAATTCTACAGCAAAGCCTTCAAAGATAAGTTTTTCGTTTTCCGAGACACCCATAAATCCGTCAAAGCCGAGCTTTGCATCACCGTCAAGATATTTTGTATATCCGTAGCTATCCAGATGCTCTTTTACATTATCCCATTTTTCTGTATTTCCAAGCTTAACGGAAATTTTTTCAATTCCGTTTCCAAGCACAGCATTTATCATAAGTGCAACCTGTTCAGCTGCCGCCTTTGAACTGTCGCTGCCGCAAATTGCAGAAACCATAACCGAATTATTTATCATACTTGAGTATATTCGTACCGGAAGAATTTCATCGGTTATTTCGGATAATATAATATCGCAAACTGCATTGTCAGTATCATTTCCGTAAGTATGAATTACTTCATTATATGCGTACGACTCCATAACGCCTTTTACACATTGTTCAATGCTTCTTAGTAAACTACAACTGCTTTTTTCTGTGTTCATACGCCTTTTCCTTTCATTTCTTCAAGACACTTTAAAACCTTTTTCTTTATTCTCTGCAAAGCATTATCAATACTTTTAGGAGACTTATCCATAATAACGGCGATTTCATTGTAAGACTGACCGTTTATATATTTCTCCAGAACCTCGTATTCAAAACGGCTTAACATACTTTTTATTTTTTCGTTGGTAACAGTATAATTCTCATTGTCGATAAGTATTACCTCAGGGTCGGAATTATGACGCATACTAAGATGGTCTATTAAAGTCCGCTCCGTCTCATCCTCATAAACAGGTTTGTTCAGCGAAATGTAATTGTTAAGAGGAGTGTGCTTTTGTCTTGTAGCTGTTTTTACTGCAGTTATCATCTGTCTTGTAACACACAGCTCCGCAAAAGAACGGAATGACGCCTGCTTATCCGCCTTATAATCACGGATTGCTTTAAAAAGTCCGAGCATACCCTCCTGAATTATATCATCACGGTCTGCTCCGATAAGAAAATAGGTTCTTGATTTTGATTTCACAAAATTCTTATACTTTCCTATAAGCTCTTCCATTGCACCATTATCTCCATCCTGTGCAAGAAGAACAAGGTCGTTGTCTGTCATTTGTTTATAATCGTTCATAGCCATTACTGATTTACTCCGTATTTATCACGAAGCTCCTGCTGTCGGCTGAGCATCATATTAACGCCGCCGGTTACACCGCCGAAGAGTGATAAATCAAATAAGAAATTATACGAACGCATATTAAAATCAATAAGAGATAAACCGTTCTGTACAACTGCTAAAGGCAATGTAAGAACTGCACCCAAAGCAAGTGCTATAAGCAAATACACCATCTGAGCGGTTCCCTGCTTATCTTTGTGTTTACCCTTGTATGAAAGAGATAAAACCAAAACAGCTAATGCAAAAACAAGAATAAACACCATCGATGCAGGCATCAGCTTCGCCTTTAAAGTACTGTAAATAGTCCAGAAGCTACTCTGCTGACTTGCTTTTCCGCTTGATGCAGGATAATCACCAAGATATGAGGATTTAATCATTGTGCTGTTGTTAACACAGGCTTTCAAAGCCTTTGAAAAATCATCCGTATGGGTAAAATAATATTTTAACACAGAAAAAGTATCCGCTTTATCTCTGACCTTTGCAAAATCCTGAGAAGCTATAAAATTCTGCGCTTTTTCATCAAAGCTTGCTGTATTTGCGTACTGCGCAAACTCTTTATCAATGCCCATATCACCAAGTGACTGCTCTGCATTTTCAGAAACAGAAAGTACTCCGTAAAAAATACGGTTATACTTCATTCCATCGCCTGATTTATCAATAGTAAAGCCATAAACAGATGCCGCAAAAACAAGTACAGCCATTAAAACAGCTATAACTCTTTTCTTAATATCCTCTGTTTTCATAAATCCGAGAAGCACAAATGCAAGCAGTATACCTGTAAGTGAGGCATAGATACCAGTTGCTCCGAATAATATTCCTGCTATACCCGAAAGAATAAGGTATCTTACTTTACCTGTTTTTGCACAGGCTGCAAATGAACCGCAAAACAGAACGAGATACGCTATAAATGCACCTTCCGTATATGGAGTATTAAAGAATGCAACATATCCTGCATCAGCTACTATAATTGCCGCAAGTATACACATCAATATATTAACAGTTTTATTCTCGCCAATCATACTCTTAAGAAAAAGATATATACCGGCAACAAAAACAGCTAAATAAACAATTGCAGGAATCCAGACAAACATAACACTGTCAACAGGAAATGCCAGCTTAATTATACCGTAAACAAGACCGCCTGTTCCTGTTCCCAGAGTTTTTGAGCTGACTCCGAAGCCATCGGCATAATAGCCTGAGCCTGAAGCACTCTGATAATCGTACATACCAATATCTTCAAGCACATATCTCAGATTGCCGTTATCCGCAACACCTGCACGGACAACGAACAAAGTAATTATCATCACTAATGTTATTATCAATGTTGTAATTACAGGAAGCTTTTTAGCATCAAGTTTCATTTATTTTCCCTCCTGGGATTTAAGTCTTTGAGCCTGATCTTCAGTTACCAGAGCATCAATTACTTCATCAAGATCTCCGTCAAGAACTGCATCAAGCTTATGAAGTGTCAAGCCTATTCTATGGTCGGTAACTCTTCCCTGTGGGAAGTTATAGGTTCTTATTCTTTCACTTCTGTCGCCTGTACCTACCTGATTCTTTCTCTGATTCGCAATCTCATCGTGCTGTTGAGCCTGCATCAGGTCAAAAAGTCTTGAACGAAGGATTTTCATTGCCTTATCCTTGTTCTTATGCTGAGATTTTTCATCCTGACAGGAAACAACCAGACCTGTAGGCAGGTGTGTTACTCTTACTGCAGAGTCAGTTGTATTAACGCACTGACCGCCCGGACCGCCTGCACGGAAAACATCAATTCTTAAATCGTTGGGGTTTATCTCAACTTCAACCTCTTCAACTTCGGGAAGAACAGCAACTGTTACCGTTGATGTATGAATTCTTCCACCTGATTCGGTGGTTGGTATTCTCTGAACACGGTGAACGCCGCTTTCAAATTTAAGTCTTGAATATGCACTTTTTCCCTGCAATGAAAAGGATACTTCCTTTACACCGCCCATATCGGTAATATTAGAAGAAAGCATTTCCGTTTTCCAGTTATTTCTTTCTGCATAACGGGTATACATTCTCATTAAATCAGCCCCGAAAAGTGCCGCTTCATCTCCACCTGCACCGCCTCTGATTTCAACAATAACGTTTTTATCATCATCAGGATTCTTGGGAAGAAGCATTATTTTAAGTTCATCTAAGATAACAGGAAGCTTTTCTTTTGCTTCTCTTAATTCATCTTCAAGCATTTCCTTAAACTCAGGGTCATCAGCATCTTCAAGCATCATTGTTGCTTCCTCTACGGTTTCCTCTGCCTTTTTATATTCAAGATACTTATCCGCAAGTGGTGTAAGCTCCGAATGTTCCTTATAAAGCTTTGTCATTTCATCCTGATTGCTTATAAGCTCAGGTGATGCAATTTTTTCGGAAACTTCAACAAATCTGTCATAAATCTCTTTAAGTTTTTCTATCATTACTCTTCCGTCGCTTTCATTTTTAGATACGCATTAATAAATCCGTCAATTTCGCCATCCATTACAGAACCGATATTACCTGATTCGAAGCTGGTTCTGTGGTCTTTTACCATTGTATATGGATGGAAAACGTAAGAACGAATCTGACTGCCCCAGGCAATGTCCTTTTCCTCACCCTTAATATCGTCAATCTTTTCTTTGTGCTCTCTTTCTAAGATTTCTGCCAATTTAGCACGAAGCATTTTCATTGCAGTTTCACGATTCTTATGCTGAGAACGTTCATTCTGACAAGACACAACAACACCTGTTGGAATATGAGTGATTCTTATCGCAGAGTCAGTTTTATTAACATGCTGACCGCCTGCACCGCTTGAACGGTAAGTATCTACCCTTAAGTCATCAGGATTGATTACAACAGTTGTGTCGTCCTCAATTTCAGGCATAACTTCAAGGCTGGCAAATGACGTATGTCTTCTGCCTGCCGCATCAAAAGGAGATATTCTTACAAGTCTGTGAACACCCTTTTCACCCTTTGCGTAGCCGTATGCGTTAACACCGCTTACCTGGAAGGTAACACTTTTAAGTCCTGCTTCATCGCCGTCCAGAAAGTCAAGAGTTGTTACTGTATAACCTCTTTTTTCAGCCCAACGTGTGTACATTCTGTAAAGCATTTCAGTCCAGTCCTGAGACTCGGTTCCACCTGCTCCCGAATGAAGAGTAAGTATTGCATTGTTCTTGTCGTATTCCCCTGAAAGAAGTGTTTCAAGAGTCATTTCGTCAAGATTTTTAGTAAGCTCTTTAAGTCCGTCCTTAATTTCATCAAGTACAGACAAATCCTCTTCCTCGTCTGCCATCTGAGCCAGAACAAGCAAATCTTCACGGGTTTGCTCAAGATTCTTATATTTTTCTACCTTGTCTTTAAGCTGTTTAATTTTCTGCAGTACTTTCTGGGAGTTCGCCATATCGTCCCAAAAATCAGCCGCAGTAGTTTTTTCTTCAAGCTCTGCTATTTCTGTTTCGGTTTTAGCGATGCTAAAGTGAATCCCTCAGTTCGCTTATACCGCTTTCCATGCCTTCAAGTGTTAACTTGATTTCATCAAATTCCAGCATTTACTCACAACCTTTACTTTTAATAATATTATATCATTATAATTATACTACATTTTTATGTGTTTGTAAAGGAATTTAATGTCTATTTTTCTGCATTAAAACAGATGGAATGTAAAAAATTACACTCCATCTGTTTTTGAGGTTATTTATTTTTGTTTTTTAAGATACCGTTCTGTATATTCTTCTAAAGTTTTTATATTTTTTTCTTTCATATCAATAGCTTTTTCTTTACCAATATAACGCATATGCCACGGTTCCGATGTATAACCCGTTATTTCAACTGTTTCAGGCAAATAACGAACAATAAAACCAAAGCGAGGTCCGTTTTCTCTTACCCAGGCTGTTTCAGGTGTTTGGCTAAGCTCCATATTTTCAGGAACCGGCCATACAACATCTATAGCCAAACCTGTATGATGCTCACTGTGTCCCGGTCTGGCACAGGATTCGTCAATAAATTCCGCTTTATCCTTTAAAAGTTTTTCTTCATATATCTGCTTTTGCTCTTGTATTGAACGATACGCTGAGACTATTTCAAGACAATAACCTTCCTTTAACGCCTCATCACGCATTAGAGTAAAGCTTTCCGCTACTTCTTTCCTCATCAGAAATCCGTCAGATTCAACAAGCTCATGGGGTACAAAAGTATCAGGCAATTTAAAGTATTTGTTAACTAAGACACATATATCATCGACATTTAAAATTTCTTCGATAAATGTATATCTTTCTTTATCCAGTTTGTTATTTACACGCCATACAACCTCATCCGCGCCCATATCAGGATTAATATCTGCATATTCATTATATCGGTCTGCATTTTCAGATATAAAAAACGCAAACTTTTCGTATTTTTCAATAGAATTCTTACCCAAACACATAACAAATTCCCTCTTCTTATTAAAAAATTATATTGTTATATCAAAACTTGTTCTGCCTTCAACATGAGGGATTAAAGTTTTCTTACCGCCGTTTTTAATTGTTATGTTATATGTACATCCTCTGAAAACTCTCTTTATTTTTACGTTATCCCATTCTTTTGGCATGCAAGGATTAATTTCAAGACCGTCCCATCTTGCTTTTACACCTAAAATATACTGTGTTGATGCAACGTACATCCATGCCGCTGTACCTGTAAGCCAGCTTACGTTAGCTAAACCGAATTTATCACTTTCCGGACCAAAAATATTTGAAGCATAAACGTAAGGTTCAGCTTTATAACGCCACTCTCCTGCTTTGCTTTGTGCAATCATGGGCAGAAGCTGATGATAGTATTTATATGCATTTTCAGGTCTGCCGAGCATACATTCAGCAATAATTGCCCAAGTGTTTGCATGACAGAAAACTGAACCGTTCTCGCCACAGCCCTTGTTATACATTGTAAGGTTTCCGTCCTTCGTAGGATAATCAGTTGTCATTGACGGGTGAATTTTCTTAACACCTAAATCTGTATCAAGCATTTCCTTAACGCAATTCATAGCAGAAAGCTGTTTTTCCTTATCACCCATATTACTGATAACAGACCAGCTCTGTGAATTAAGCCAGATTTTCGCCTGAGGTTCTTTCTCAGAACCGATAAATCTTCCCTCGTCGGTGATACAGCGACGGAACCACTTTCCATCCCAGGCAACTTCGTTAACAAGCTTTTTCTGTGCTTCGTAGATTTCATCAAATTTTGTTCTGTCTTCGCCCTTCAATTCTGCCATATGAGCAATCATAGGAAGAACTGTACCGAACTGCATTGATGTCCAGATACTTTCGCCTTTGCCCTCACGGCAAACCTTAAAGAGCATATCGTTCCAGTCGGAAGAAAGCATAAGCGGGAAGCCGTGGGCACCTAAATTTGCCATTGTGAAATCAACAGATTTATTAATGTGTTCCCACACCGTTGCTTTTCCGCCATCGTAGAATTCAACAACCTCGTCAAGGTAATTAAGATTGCCTTCCTCCATAACGATATTATAGGTTGTCATAATAAGCCATAAATGGTTATCAGAATGAATTCTTGTTACAGGCTCCCATCCTTCTGTAGGGAAACAGTAATGGTTACAATGACCGTCATTATACTGCTGACTGAACAAAAGATTTAATTTATCCTTTGCTCTTCTTAAATCAAAGGGAACCATAGATAAAATATCCTGTGCGGTATCACGCACACCTACGCCACGGAATGTTCCCGTTGCATAGTATGAAATATTTCTTGAGAACTGGAAGTTTCTTTCAGCCTGATACGGATTCCAGATATTAATCATTGTCTGTGCATCCTTATCGGGAATTTCGCAGGAGAATTTATCAAGATAATCAGTCCAGTGTTCCTTTAACTTTGCAAAAGATTTTTCAACAAAGTCATTTTCACGACAATGGCTTACGCTTTTTTCAACCTCTTCCACAGTCATAGCTGTTCCCAGGAAAATATTGATTTCTTTCTCTTCTCCTGCTTTTAAGGAAACAGGAATTTCGAAAGCAAAGCAAGGATCACCGCCATAAAGGGTTGAATTGGTGCATTTTCCCGATTCAACATTTTTTGGATTTTCTTCGCTGCGGTATGAACCTACAAATTCATCTCTGTCACAGTCGAATGAATTGATTTTTGCATCTGTAGCAAAATACACGAGTGGTGTTTCGTCAGGCTTTGGCTGAGTCTCAACGCCGTATTCGTAAATTAAAATATCCCCGTTATTTGTACAACGAAGCTGATGCTTATTGTAGCACTGCCACTGCAATTCACGCATAAATTCCATCATACCCAATTCTACATAAGGGAATAAGGTTATATCTTTGTCGGTATCCGATGTAAGCTTAATGTTCCAGATAAGTGCGTTTTCATATTCACCTACAAAATATTTGGCAATTGCCTTGATACCATTCTTTTCTGCTTCAAACCGCGTATAACCCATACCATGAGTTGACTGCCATTTTTCCGGCTTATCAGGAGTGGGTTCGTTTGTTGGACACCAGACGCTTTCACCGTCTTTTATATATGTATAGAAACCGCTTCTGTCTGTCGGAAGATGGAAGAATCTGTAATGATTTATTCTCCATATCTGAGGTGATTTATAAAAAGCAACACCACCACCTGCATGAGACATCATAGTGTGAAATGTTCCATTGGAAAGATAGTTCATCCACGGGGTTGGTGTATTATACTTTTTTATTGTTATTTCCTTTTCGTTATTATTAAATGAGTACATTTTATGCCCTCCTTTTCTCTGATTTTAATTATAACATTTTGGTTATCACCCGTCAAGATAAATTTTTCTTGTAAATTTTCTGTTTTTATGTTATTATTTAAAATAACAAATAGATAAAGGGAGATTATTATGAACAGAGAAAAATTCGGTTCAAGACTGGGATTTATTTTAATCTCAGCCGGTTGTGCCATAGGTCTGGGAAATGTTTACCGCTTTCCGATTATAACAGGCAGCTATGGCGGTGCTTTATTTGTACTCATTTATATTGCATTTCTGCTTCTTCTTGGTATACCTTGTATGACGGCAGAGCTTGCAGTAGGCAGAGCAAGTCAGCGAAGTATAGCTTCAAGCTTTGATGTTTTGGAAAGAAAAGGTCAGAAATGGCATTTTATGAAGTACATAGGCATCATAGGCAACTATCTTTTAATGATGTTTTATACCACAATTTCAGGTTGGATGGTTCTTTATTTTATCGGTTATTTAAACGGTTCCATTTCCGCTGTACCGGGTGAAAAGCTCGGTGCCTTTTTCGGAGGTATGGTAACAAATTCACCTTTAATTATTACTGCAACCTTCGGTGTTATTTTAGTTTGCTTCGGCATTTGTTCACTTGGCCTTCAAAAGGGTGTTGAAAGAATCACCAAATATATGATGATTATTCTGTTTGCTCTTATGGCAGGTATTGCAATCTACGCTCTTACTCTTGACAATGCAGCAGAGGGTCTTAAATTCTATCTTGTTCCTTCCTTGGACGGAATAAAAGAACACGGTTTATGGACTGTAATTTCTGCAGCTATGGGACAGGCATTCTTTACTTTAAGTATAGGTATCGGTTCTATTGCGATTTTCGGAAGCTATATTAAAAAAGAACGCCGTCTTTTAGGTGAAGCTATTACAATCGTAAGCCTTGATACAACTATCGCCTTAATGTCGGGACTTATTATTTTCCCTGCCTGCTTCACATATAACAATGGTGTTACCGCAGATGCAGGAACGGTTGGTGCTTCATTTTTGTTTACCACCCTTTCGAGTATTTTCAATAAAATGCCGGGTGGTCAGATAATAGGGACTCTTTTCTTCCTGTTTATGATTTTTGCAGCAGTTTCAACTGTTATTGCGGTATTCGAAAACATTATGTCCTTCTGGCTTGAGCTTACCAAATTAGGCAGAAAAAAGGTAGCAATCATTAATGTAGTTTTAATGCTTGTTTTATCTCTTCCCTGCATTTTAGGTTTTTCGTATCTTTCCGGTGTTAAAATCGGACCTAAGAATATCATGGATATCGAAGATTTTATCGTAAGTAACGTTCTTCTGCCGGTTGGTTCTCTTGTTTACGTTTTATTCTGTTCACATCGTTTCGGTTGGGGATGGAAAAACTTCAACGACGAAGTTAACTCGGGAACAAAAGGCTTAAAATTCCCGAAAGCTCTAAAGATTTATATGCAGTACATTCTACCGGTTATCATTCTTGTAGTATTTGTTTCGGGAATTGTCACATTGTTTATATAATAAAAAAGTGCTGTCTTAAGACAGCACTTTTTTTATAAGTTTTGTGTAAATTTTTCATAACTTAGATTTATAATTCAATTCGGTGTTCTTTATTTCAAAAACAAGAACACTACCATTTTTTAATTCAATACTCTTCGGGTCAATTTTTGCTAATTCAAGAGCACATTTTATTGTTCCCTCGTGGCAGAATGCGGCAACATTTTCAAAGGGCTGTTTTGACAGTATTTCAACAAATGTTTTAACACGAGCTAAATGCATGCTGTGATTTTCACCGTTACAGAATGTAAAATCGTGAACTGCTTTATCATTTACATACTGCTCACCGTAAAGCCTAAAGCATTCCTCTGCACTTTTTCCCGAAAGGGTGCCGACACTTATTTCTCTTAACAGCTCACACTTTTCTGCTATTATTCCGGGCAAAGCAAATTCTGCTGTTTGCAATGCACGAAGCAGGTCACTTGAATACACTTTGTCAAAACTTATTCCCTTTAAATGTTCTCCTGCCGTTTTTGCATCTTCTATTCCTTTTATCGTAAGAGGAATCTGCGCCCAGCCTGCGTGGAGCTTTTTTTCGTTCGCCGTACTCTCTCCGTGACGAATCATATATAAAAGCATAGTTCTCTCCTGTTTTTCCTTATTAATAAATAACAGTTATATGATAAATTTATCTTCTTCGGTAAGTCCGAGCAATTCAATCCCCTTTTCAAGTCTTGCTTTTGCATTATCGAGGCTCAAAGGGTGATGCGCATCACTGCCCAGATAGAATTTACAACCGCAATCTTTGGCGATACGGTATGGTTTTAAAATTACATCCGCTTCTTCGTCGGTAAAATTCATACATCCCGAATTTATTTCAATTCCTACCCCAACAGATGAAGCTTTTTTAAATAAACGCCTCATTTCTTCTTGGGGAATTAACGTAAGCACATTAAGCAGTTCTTCACGCGAGGGAGCGATAAGACCACAGGTTAAATGTGCGATACCGACTTTGTAAAACGGTAAATCCATATTAAGTACCGTATCGAGCCTCTTTACCCACGCTTTTGCTCTGTTTTCAGGGCTTGCCTTATCTTCATCGGTTAAAGTAAATTTCATATGAAAATGTGTTGTCGGAATAACAATAAAGTCAAATAAATCGAATTTTTCTTTCGATATTCCAAGATTTAAGTTTTTGTCCAGTTCCGTTTCGCAACCAAATAAAAATCTTACTTCCTTGTCCTGCGGCAATGGTTTTGCCTTGCTTATATGTTCAAAATTCTGAGGCTTATACCATTCGGAAGCCCCATCGACCGCTTCATCCCAGAAATGGTCTGCGAGACAAATTGTTTTAAGCCTGTTTTCTTTTGCATATTGCAAAATTCGTTCATTTGTCTGCTCAGGGTCATTTGAGCAGGAAGATGTTTTTGAATGAATATGTAAATCGTTATCAACACAATATTTCACAATTTTTTACCTTATTTATAAATATTTCCTTGATTCATATTTATTTCAATCTGAATTCTTAATTAACTATGTTTTTTGAAAAGCTCTTTGAAGTCGGTTGCTGCGAAGATACCACACACTACCACGACTACGGCACAGGTAACTGTAGTAAAATTTAAAATGCTGTAATCTTTAATTAAAATCACCGAAAACAGAATTGCCCAGGCTGTATATGTAATATTAAGTCCCATTGCTTTTGACACACCCAATTTTGCTATTGCCTTATAATAAAACAGATAAGAAACCGTTGCACAAAGTGCGGCACAGGCAACAAATAAAAGCGTCCTAACATTTCCTGTATTAAACATTTCAACAGTCAGACTCCAGCCTTTTATACAAGGCAGAATAATTATTCCATAAATAAGTGCGGAAACGCTTTGACGAATCTGAAGGGCATATTCACTCTTAAAACTGTTATCTTTAAAGCATTTTGAAAGAATAACTCCCTCTATTCCCCATCCGAAGGCACACATAAATGCACCTAAAAGCCCAAGCCAGAAGTTTTTCACGTTAAGATCGGGTGAATAGCTTAGACCGAAAACTCCCGCCAACGTCATAATAAGAAATATCCACTGATACCATTTTATTTTTTCTTTTAAAAAGAAATATGCCAGTACGCTTCCTATAGCCGGATAAACCGCACTTGCTACAGCACCTACGGAAGAACCCATATAATTCACTGCAAGAACATAACCCGTCATTCCAACAGGTCCGCCGATTGCAGAAGCCAAAACGAGCCACAGAACATTTTTACTCTTAAAAATACTGAGAACATTCTTGATTTCGCCTCTTAAAATATTAATAATCCACATATATACGGCAGAAAATGAATCGTGAAGAAATGTACTTACAAAGGGTGCCAAAAACACGGAGTGAACCCCTGAAATGAACGGAGTCATACCTAATGCAATTCCCAGTATAACTGTTTCAAGTGCCCACGTAACGCCTGCCATAATACCTGTAAACATTTTATTCTCCTTACACATTATCAAAGTCAGTAAATTTGAATTATATAATTTTGTCAATATGCAAACTGAAGCTTGCTAAATATTTTTATGCCTCAAGGGCACTTCGCTCAGGGCACAAGTAAAATCGATATGTTTTCACTGCGGTCAAACTCGATATGATATGAATTCATATCAATGCGTTGTTATGCAACGCATATTGTCATATCAAGTCAGAAGTGAAAATCATTCTACATATACTACCTGTAAATCTCCGTCCCAATCTACTTCACATCCCATTTTTTCCACAACAGCTCGAATAGGTATTAAAGTTCTTCCATTGATAATAACAGGAGAAACATCAAAATGTATCAATTCGTTATTAACTAAAACTTTGATGTCGTCTCCTTCTACAGTCATATTTTCCATTGCACTATTTTTTATGTATACTGTTTGAGTACTTTCATCCCACTCCACGTTATAACCTAATTTTTCCACAACAAATCTTACCGGAACAAGCGTTCTGCCGTCAATTACAACAGGCTTTTGATCGAATAATATATTTTCCCCTTTTACAATAACCGTTATTTCTGTTGGTTTACCTGTATTTTTATCTACAGGAACAATATTTTCATATTTCTTGTCGTGATAGTGGTATGTACCAACCTCATACCCCCAGCCATCTGTTTTTACCTCATGTCCACCCTTAGCATCAGTTCGTCCCGGATGAGCACATACTGTTACCGATAAAATACCAAGCATTGTGGCAATAATTAATATTCCTATCTTTTTAACAATAAAATTTTTCATCTGTATTCCTCCCTTTGATATAATCGAATGACTTCATATTAAAACACATTTTCATTTATATTTTCAATATCAGACACTTCTGAAGCCTCTGCCTATAATTTCCGTGCTTGTTGTTATAATGATAAAGGCGTGGGAATCGATTTCTTTTATTCTGTTACGGAGCTTTATAGCCTCGATTCTTTTGCAGACAGTATGAATCATTGTTTTTTCTTCCTTGGTATATTCACCTATTACACTGCTTACAGTTACGCCGTGATGGAGATTTTTAATAATAAATTCAGATATTTCTTCACGTTTTGAAGTGATTACAATAAAATACTTACAGGTGTTAAAGCTTTCTATCACGCTGTCGACGATGAAAGCTTTAGCAAAAAGACCAAGAAGAGAAAATAATCCTATTTCAATTCCAAATACGAAAAATGAGCTTGCCGCAACCACAAAATCCACTACCAGAAGTGATTTTCCTACGTCAAGGCTTGTGTATTTTTTAAGTATAAGAGCAGTTATATCGGTACCGCCTGCCGATGCGTCGCTGTTGAAAATCATTGCTGAACCAATAGACGTTAAAAGCATTGCATATATAAGCTCTAAAAGCGGTTGATCCGAAAGAGGCTGTGAAAGAGGAAATGCAAATTCAAAAACATATGTAAGCGCTGAATAAAGCATACTGCAATAGATGGTTTTTACTATAGCATCCTTACCTAAGAATAAAACACCCAGAATAAGTAACAAAATGTTAAGAATCCAGATCCAGAGACCCGAAGAAATAAAAGGTATAAGCTTACCTAAAATTGTACCTATACCCGATACACCACCGGTTGAAAATCCGTTAGGTATCTTGAAAAAGTACACTCCCATAGCGAGAAGTAAACTGCCTGAAGTCATCATTAAAAAATTTTTAGTCTTTTTCATATTACGCCTCTTTATAAAAACATGAGTTACGAAATCTGACAGATTCCGTAACTCATATTGTAACACTATTTTCTTTTCAATGCAACAGTTTTATATAATTATTCCACCGCCTATAACATATTCACCGTCATATGCTACTGCCGACTGTCCTTTTGCAATTGCACGCTGTGGCTCATCAAATTTAATCTCCACACCACCATTATTTAAAGCGGTAACCGTTGCCCACTGAGCCTTATGATTATAACGAATTTTTACCTTCGCACGAATTTTGGACTGTGGTGTATCAAACATAATCCAATTGAAGCTTTCTGTTCTCAGAGTATCTGTAAATAGATCCTCATTATCACCAAGAACCACAGTATTATCCGTCACATTCTTTTCTACTACATAAGCAGGCTTTGACAGAGAAATGCCAAGACCTTTTCTTTGGCCGACTGTATATCGGATTATTCCCTTATGTGTTCCGAGGCATTTACCGTCAAGAGAAATGAATTCGCCTTCGGGATAGCTTTTCCCCGTAAGGTGCTCTATTATATTTACGTATTCGCCATCAGGTACAAAACAAATATCCTGGCTATCACGCTTACGTGCATTCACAAACCCATTTTCCTCTGCTAAAAGTCTTGCTTCTTCTTTTGTCATTTCTCCCAAGGGAAATAATGAATGTGCCAGCTGATACTGAGAGAGAGTATATAAAAAATAACTCTGATCCTTTGTTTCATCAACAGCCTTCTTTAGTAAAAATCTGCCATCTTTTTCTTCAATACGGGCATAATGACCTGTTACAATGTAATCACATTCATTCTCTTTTGCTATATCAAGCAGAAGTCCGAATTTAATAAGCTTATTACATACCACGCAGGGATTTGGTGTTAAACCTTTTTCGTAAGCAGTCACAAAATAATCAGCAACACACTTTTTGAATTTGTCAACGGCGTCATATGCTTTATGAACCATATCAAGTCTTTCTGCTACTTTTTTTGCATCCGCAATATCATTTTCAACTTTTTCATCATTTTCTGCAGGCAAGCCGAAAACAGAGCTACAAACAAGTCTTAAAGTAGCACCAATACATTCAAAGCCTTTATTTTTTGTAAGTAATGCTGCAACCGCAGAATCAATACCGCCACTCATCGCAATAAGTGCTTTGCTCATAACTAAAATTCCTTCCCGATTAAATCTTTGATAACTTCACCTGCTATAATATACCCGCATACCGGTGGAACAAAGGGATTTGAACCCGGAACACTTCTTTTTGAAGCACCCTCCTCGTTCAGAAACTCATCCAATGCTGCCACATCCGGTTCAACAGCCTTTTCAGTAGAATATACAACCTTAAGGCTTTCTATATCACGTTTTTTCAGTTCACTTCTCATAACCTTTGCCAATGGACAGGTATGAGTTTTATAAATATCTGTCACTTCAAATTTGGTCGGGTCTGTTTTGTTTCCTGCACCCATAGCACAGATTACCCTGGCTCCCGCCTGCTTTGCTTTTTCCACTATTTCGATTTTACCCTTAACCGTATCTATGGCATCAACAACATAATCGTACACAGAAAAATCAAACTCTGCAGAGGTTTCAGGTAAAAAGAAGCATTTATATTTATTAACGGTAATATCGGGACAAATATCCTTAATTCTTTCCTCCATTACGTCAACCTTGAACTTTCCTACATTGCTGTTGAGTGCTATAATCTGACGGTTAATGTTGGTAAGCGAAACGGTATCATTATCAATTATATCAATTGTTCCTACTCCGCTTCGTGCTAAGCTTTCTACAACTGTTCCACCTACACCGCCTATTCCAAATACTGCCACTCGACATTCTTTAAGCTTTTGGGTTGAATCTTTACCGAACATTAATTCTGTTCTGGAAAACTGACTAAGCATTTTATCCCTCCCTGTTGTTTTCATCCTTAAATTTAAAAAGCAGAGATTTGCACTAAGGCAAAATCTCTGCTATTATTGTACAGACTAAAGAATTAAACTAATTCAATAATTGCCTGTGATGCACCGTCGCCTCTTCTTGGCGCCATTTTAATAATTCTTGTATAACCGCCGTTTCTGTCTGCATACTTTGGTGCAATTTCATTAAATAATTTAACTACTACATCTTCTTTTGTGATGTAAGCAAGAGCCTGTCTTCTTGTGTGAAGTGTGTTCTTCTTGCCTAAAGTAATCATCTTTTCTGCCATGCATCTTACTTCTTTAGCTCTGGTTTCTGTTGTAACCATTTTGCCGTTTTCGAGTAATGAAGTTGTAAGATTTCTGAGCATAGCTCTTCTGTGGTCTGTAGCACGACCAAGCTTTCTTGTACCCGGCATCTTTATACCTCCCTTTCGTATAAGGTAATAAGTTTTATTCTTCTTCTCTTCTCAGAGATAAACCAAGACTTTCCATCTTATTCAAGACTTCTTCAAGAGATTTTCTGCCAAGGTTTCTTACTCTCATCATATCTTCTTCTGTCTTTTCAGCAAGGTCTTCAACTGTGTTAACACCTGCACGTTTGAGACAGTTGTATGAACGAACTGACAAATCGAGCTCTTCGATTGTCATTTCCATTACCTTTTCCTTCTTTGAATCAGGCTTGCTAACTAATACTTCTGTATGCATAGCACCGTCTGAAAGGTCAAGGAATAATTTTAAATGTTCAATAAGAATCTGAGCAGCAAGACTTACTGCTTTATCAGGTTCAATTGTTCCGTTGGTCCATACATCCACGGTTAATTTGTCGTAGTCTGTAACCTGACCTACTCTGGTATTTTCTACCTGATAATTTACCTTGGTAATCGGTGTATAAATTGAATCTACGGGAAGAATACCTATTATAGTATTCTCTGCACGGTTCTTATCCGCTGAAACATAGCCTCTGCCTGAAGTAATTGTAATTTCCATATTAAGCTTAGCATCTTCATTTAAAGTTGCTATGTGCAGTTCAGGATTTAAAATTTCAACTGTGTCATCAATAATGATGTCTGCAGCTGTAACTTCACATTTACCGGCAGCTTCAATGCGAACAACCTTTGGTCCCGGCTCATGTAATTTTACGTGCAAATCCTTTATGTTAAGAATGATTTCTACAACATCTTCCTTTACACCGGGAACCGATGTAAATTCATGTTCGATACCATCAATCTTTATATATGATACTGCCGCACCCGGAAGAGACGAAAGTAATGTTCTTCTGAGTGAATTACCGATTGTAAGTCCGTAACCTCTTTCGAGTGGTTCTACGACAAATCTGCCGTATGAACCGTCTTCAGATAATTCGACACACTCAATCTTTGGTTTTTGCATTTCTAACATATTCAAAATAACCCTCCTATCACCCACCTTTTGGGCAGGAACGTTCTCTTACTTAATCTTCTAAATTCTAAATTTATATATTACTTAGAATACAATTCAACGATTAAGTGTTCTGCAATTTCGATGTCAATATCATCTCTTGCAGGAGCAGCGATAACCTTAGCTTCAGCTGTATCCTTATTAAGGTCAAGCCACTTTGGAGTTGCTTTTCCTGATGTTGATTCGAGGATTGCTTTCATGCTGTCAGCACCCTTGCTCTTTTCTGCAACTGCGATTACATCGCCTACAGAAACAAGATATGAAGGAATGTTAACTCTTCTACCGTTTACTGTAACATGACCGTGTCTTACAATCTGTCTTGCTTCAGCACGTGATGTACCAAAACCTAATCTGTAAGCTACGTTATCAAGTCTTGTTTCAAGGATACCAAGTAAGTTTTCACCGGTGATACCCTGCTTCTTTTCAGCAAGTTCAAAATAATGTCTGAACTGCTTTTCTAATACGCCGTAATAACGTTTAGCTTTCTGCTTTTCTCTCAACTGAAGTCCGTATTCAGAGAGTTTCTTTCTGCCCTGTCCATGCTGACCCGGAGCATACTGTCTCTGAGAAAGACTGCACTTATCTGAGTAGCAACGATCGCCCTTAAGGAAAAGCTTCATGCCTTCACGTCTGCAGAGTCTGCATACAGCACCTGTATATCTTGCCATATTAACTTTACCTCCGTTTTTAAATTTACATACTGTAATAATACAGATTTGAAATTAAATCAAACTCTTCTTCTCTTTGGCGGTCTGCAACCGTTGTGAGGAATAGGAGTTACATCTTTAATCATATCAACTTCCAAGCCTACTGCCTGAAGAGCTCTGATTGCAGCTTCTCTACCTGCACCAGGTCCCTTTACATAAACTTCAACGCTCTTAAGACCGTGCTCCTGAGCAGCCTTTGCAGCTGTTTCAGCAGCCATCTGTGCAGCAAAAGGAGTTGATTTCTTTGAGCCCTTAAAACCTAATTCGCCGGCACTAGCCCATGAAATTGCATTACCGTTAACATCGGTAATTGTAACAATTGTATTGTTAAAGGTTGAGTTAATATGAACCGCACCTTTTTCAATGTGCTTTTTTTCTTTTCTTCTTCTGACTGTTTTGCCAGTTGTCTTTGCCATCTGAAAACGCCTCCTTTACTTCTTCTTATTTGCCATAGTCTTCTTAGGACCTTTTCTTGTTCTTGCATTTGTCTTTGTTCTCTGACCTCTGCATGGGAGACCTTTTCTGTGTCTAAGACCTCTGTAGCAGCCGATTTCCATAAGACGCTTAATGTCGAGTGCGACTTTTCTTCTAAGGTCACCTTCTACTGTGTAACCATTATCAATAGCGTCACGAAGCTTTGAAATTTCTTCTTCTGTTAAATCTTTAACTCTTGTGTCAGGATTAATACCTGTTTCCTGTAAAATCTGCTTAGAAAGGTTAATACCGATACCGTAGATATAGGTTAAACCGATTTCTACACGCTTTTCACGGGGTAAATCAACACCTGCTATTCTTGCCATTTAGTTCGCACCTCCTTTATCAGCCCTGTTTCTGTTTGTGCTTTGGATTTGCACATATTACCATAATGTTACCTTTGCGCTTAATAACCTTGCACTTTTCGCAAATAGGTTTTACGGATGGTCTAACTTTCATAAATAACCTCCATTTATTCAGCTGCGTCCTGCAGCGATATTTGCTTTAAAAAGCAATCTTATTATTTTGCTCTCCATGTAATTCTGCCCTTAGTTAAGTCATAAGGTGACATTTCAACTGTTACCTTATCACCAGGCAGGATACGAATGAAATTCATTCTGAGTTTTCCTGCTATATGAGCAAGTATTACATGACCATTCTCCAATTCTACCTGAAACATTGCGTTAGGCAGTGATTCCACTACCGTTCCTTCAAGTTCCAGAACATCATCTTTTGCCATGGATAACCCTCCTTTAACACCCTTGATTGTTTAGTTCTTTCTTTAACTCTTTTCTTATCATAGAGTTTGTAACCGTCTGACCGGTTTTGATTTTATCACTCACATCCGATAATGAATGTCCGGTAAATCTCAGATGCTTAATTTTCTTCTTTTTCGGCGAATCTACCTTACGGGTTCGCCCATCACTTATGTGACAATATGAGTTATCAATAACATCAAGCACCACGAAATATTTGTTTTTATCCCGTCCTGCCAGTGAAATAACTATCTGTCCGGGGTAAATAACCAACAAAATCACCTCTGAGAATTTTATACCAGTGTCAGTACTTCAGGTTCGCCGTTTGTGATTAAAACCGTATTTTCATAATGAGCTGACAAGCAGCCGTCCAAAGTTTCTACTGTCCAGCCGTCAGGCAGACATTTTACTCTGTAGTCACACTCATTAATCATAGGTTCAATTGCAAGCGTCATACCGCTGACAAGTCTTGGGCCTCTGCCCGGTCTTCCAAAATTAGGAACTTCGGGACTTTCGTGAAGCTCAGCTCCTACACCGTGACCTATATAATCTCTTACAACTCCGTATCCAAAGCTTTCTGCATGAATTTGAATTGCATGAGATATATCGGAAACTCTGAAGCCTTCTTTACAAAATTCAAGACCTTTGAAAAAGCTTTCCCTTGTCACATCGATAAGCTTTTGTGCTTTTTCACTTATCTCACCGACTGCAAAGGTTCTTGCAGCATCACCGTTATAGCCTTTGTAACAAGCACCTATATCACAGCTTATTATATCGCCGTCTTTGAGCACTCTGTTACCAGGTATTCCGTGAATAACCTGATTATTTACCGACGCACACAGTGCATTGGGATAATCGGCATATCCTTTAAATGATGGCGTTGCATTATGTTTTCTTATAAACTTTTCTGCAATCGCATCAAGCTCTAAAGTAGTTATGCCAGGCTTTATACTTTCACCAAGAAGGTTAAGTACCTCTCCTGTAATCTTACAGGCTTCTTTCATAAGTTCGATTTCTCTTGAAGATTTTACGTTAATCATATTACGCCTCCAGTACTTTAAGTACCTCAGCGTAGGTTCCGTCAACGCTGTCCTGTCCGATTACCTTACAAAGCAAGCCTTTATCTGTGTAAAATTTCTCTAAAGGTTCAGTCTGGCTGTGGTAAACTTCCAGTCTGTTCTTTATAGTTTCAGGATTGTCATCCTTACGGCAGATAAGCTCTCCGCCGCAAGCATCACAAATTCCTTCTACACTTGGTTTGTTATCAACTATGTGATACGTTCTTCCACATTTTGAGCATTCGCGGCGACCTGTAAGTCTGCCTAAAATTACTTCATCGGGAACAACAAGGTCAATTACATAATCGATTTTGATATTGTTATCATCAAGCGATTCTCCCTGTGCAATTGTACGGGGATAACCATCTAATATGAAGCCGTCTTTACAATCCTCATTGCTGATTCGTTCCATAAGAATATTTGTAACAACCTCATCGGGTACAAGCTGACCTTTATCTATATACCCTTTGGCAACCTTACCAACCTCAGTTTCGTTGGCAATGGCATTTCTGATTATAAAACCAGTGGATATTGTCGGTATCCCAAACTTCTTTGAAATTTTTTCTGCTTGGGTGCCTTTTCCCGCACCCGGTGCTCCGAGTAAAATTATTTTCATAAAGCTGGTCCTCCTACAAACTGTCAATTATTCAAGAAATCCCTTATAGTGACGCATAAGCATCTGTGATTCGATCTGCTTAACTGTTTCAAGTGCAACAGATACAACGATTAACACAGATGTACCACCTATACCGATGTTTGAGTGTGTGAACACGCTTGCAAGTACAGGAATAACTGCAATGATTGCAAGTGCGATAGCACCGATAAGAGTTACTCTTGTTAAAATCTTCTGAATATAATCTGAAGTTGGTTTACCTGGTCTGATACCAAGGATAAAACCACCGTTTCTCTTCATATTATTTGCTATTTCAATAGGATTAAACTGTATTGAAGTATAGAAATATGTGAAGAAGATTACAAGCAGGAAGTAGATAATTGCATATACCCAGTGTGTCTGTGAGAACAATGCAAGGAACTTGCCCCAGAATGTGTTCGCAGCAGGCTGTGCACCCATAAGGTTTGCAATTGTTGCAGGGAATGAAAGTATTGACATTGCAAAGATGATTGGCATAACACCAGCCATAGCAACCTTTAACGGAATGTATGTGCTCTGTCCGCCATACATCTTTCTACCCTGCATTCTCTTAGCATACTGAACGGGTAATCTTCTTTCGCCTTCATTGATTGTGATTACGAATGCAATCATAATAATTGCAGCGATAACAACCAGAACAATAGTTACAAAGCTCATAATGCTGTAATTACTTGCCTGAACTGAGCTGATTGCTGCATTAACCAATTCACTACCACGTGAAATGATACCGATGAAAATGATTAATGAAACACCGTTACCGATACCTTTTTCTGTAATCTTTTCACCCAGCCACATCAAGAATGCTGTACCTGCAGTGAAAGTAAATGTTATAGTGATGAATGAAAGAAATCCGCTTGTTGTAATAGCTCTCTGTGCACTAAGTGCTGCATAAAGACCTGCAGCCTGAATGAAACCAAGAATAACTGTTACATATCTTGTAATAGAAGCAATTTTCTTTCTTCCTTCTTCGCCTTCCTTTGAAAGTCTTTCCAAAGCAGGCACTGCAACTGTTAAGAGCTGCATAATAATTGAAGAGTTGATATATGGTGTAATGCTCATAGCAAAGATTGTTGCATTTGCGAAAGCACCACCGCTGAATGTGTTGAATAAGCCGAAGAGTGTATCTGAAGCTCCGTCAACAATTGCCTTTACCATCTCTTTATCAAGACCCGGAACAGGAATTATTGAACCGAATCTGAATACAACAAGTAATAATGCTGTATATAAAATCTTCTTTCTGAGGTCAGGAATCTTCCAAGCATTTGCTAATGTACGAAACACTTAAACCACCTCAGCCTTCCCACCGGCAGCTTCAATTTTAGCTTTTGCTGATGCTGTGATTCTTGCTGCCTTTACTGTTAATTTTTTAGTTAATTCTCCATTGCCGAGAATAACTACACCATCAGCAATTTTGCTGATAATGCCCATATCCTTAAGAAGAGCTGCAGTAATTTCTGCACCGTCTTCGAAAGCGTTTAATGATGAAAGATTAACTTCAACATACTTATGTCCGAATGCGTTATGAAAACCTCTCTTAGGTAATCTTCTGTATAATGGCATCTGACCGCCTTCAAAGCCCGGTCTAACTCCGCCACCTGAACGTGCATTCTGACCCTTGTGACCTTTTCCGGCCTGCTTACCGTTACCTGATGCGTGTCCGCGACCCTTTCTGTAAGCTTCTTTAACAGAACCTTCTGCCGGCTTTAATTCACTAAGTTTCATTACGCTACACCTCCTTTTATTTTACTTCCTCAACACTTACGAGATGTGAAACCTTGTTCACCATACCAAGAATCTGAGGAGTTGCTTCATGAACAACAGACTGTCTTATTTTCTTAAGGCCTAAGGCTGAAACAGTGGCAATCTGGTCATCTTTTCTGCCAATAACGCTCTTAACTAATGTTACTTTAACTTTAGCCATTACTATTTCCTCCTATTAACCTAAAATTTCTTCTTCTGTTTTTCCACGAAGAGCTGCGATATCTTTAACATTCTTAAGACTTGCAAGGCCCTGAATTGTAGCGCCTACCATATTCTTAGGATTGTTTGAACGAAGTGACTTTGTTCTGATATCTCTGATACCTGCGAGCTCGAGTACGGCTCTGACAGGACCGCCGGCGATAACACCGGTACCTTCACCAGCAGGCTTTAAGAGTACTCTGCCGGCACCATATTCACCAATAATTTCGTGAGGAATTGTTGTATTAACCATTGGAACTGTAACAACATTCTTCTTAGCATCATCGATTGCTTTTCTTACTGCTTCCGGAATTTCAGCAGCTTTACCCATACCGCAGCCAACGTGACCGTTTTCGTCACCGACAACTACGAGAGCGCTGAATCTGAAAGTTCTACCACCCTTAACAACCTTAGCTACACGGTTAATATTAACAACTTTTTCTTTGAATTCAACACCATTTGTGTTAGCTATATCTGCCATGATTTACCTCCTATTAGAATTCGAGTCCGCCTTCTCTTGCACCTTCAGCTAACTCCTGAACACGACCGTGGTATACATAGCCTCCTCTGTCGAAAACAACAGTCTTAATACCCTTGTCAAGTGCTTTCTGAGCAACCATAAGGCCAACTTTCTTAGCAGCTTCTTTATTTGAGCCGTTTCCTTCGAAACCAGCTTCTATTGATGATGCAGAAACAAGTGTTGTACCTGAAGCATCATCTATAATCTGAGCATAAATGTTCTTTAAGCTTCTGAATACGCAGAGACGTGGTCTTTCAGGTGTTCCTGAAATTGACTTTCTAACTCTTTCATGTCTGCTTACTCTAGAAACATTACTTGAAATCTTCTTAATCAATTTGCTCTACTCCTTTCATAAAGTTCAGGCAATTTTATTATTTCTTACCTGTCTTACCTTCCTTACGGATGATAACTTCATCAATGTACTTGATACCCTTGCCCTTATATGGTTCAGGTAATCTCTTTTCTCTTACCTTAGCAGCAAATTCACCAACTAACTGCTTGTCAACACCTGAAATGATAATCTGGTTAGGCTGTGGAACATCGATCTTGATTCCATCGATTTCTTCCATTTCTACAGGATGTGAGTAACCAAGTGTCATAACAAGCTTGTTACCCTGCTTCTGTACTCTGTAACCAACACCATTAACTTCAAGTGTCTTTGAAAAACCATCTGTTACACCGATGATCATATTGTTTATTAAAGTACGGGTTAAACCGTGAAGTGACTTGTGCATCTTAACTTCTGACGGTCTTGTAACTGTAATTGTATTACCTTCAACTGCAATGTTCATGTCAGCATGAAGTGTTCTTGTTAATGTACCTTTTGGTCCCTTAACAGTAAGTTCATTACCCGCATTAAGCTTAACATCAACGCCCTGTGGTATTTCGATTGGCATTCTACCTATTCTGGACATCGTGTGCACCTCCTTAATGTTTAATTAAATCTGTTAATTCGTTTATTACCAAACAAATGCTAAAACTTCTCCGCCGACATTGTTCTTTCTTGCGTTCTTGTCAGTCATTATACCCTTTGATGTTGAGATGATTGCAATACCGAGACCTTTGAGTACTCTTGGCAATTCATCCTTTGAGGCATAAATTCTGAGGCCGGGCTTTGAAATTCTCTTAAGACCGGAAATTACCTTCTGCTTGTTAGCAGCATACTTTAAAGTAATTCTGATAACGCCCTGTGTATTGTCGTCAATAATCTGATAATTCTTTATATAACCTTCTTCAAGTAAGATTTCAGCGATTGCCTTCTTCATATTTGAATTAGGAACATCAACAGTTTCGTGCTTTGCATCGTTAGCATTTCTGATACGTGTAAGCATATCTGCAATTGGATCTGTAATCTGCATAGTGTTACCTCCTTCCATAATAACTACTGCAATTATTCTGTATAGAGAAAATATCTCCAGTTTACTGTCCAAATGGACTTAATTTTACCAGCTTGCCTTTTTAACACCAGGAATCTGACCTTTGTAAGCCAATTCTCTGAAGCAGATACGGCAAATACCGAATTTTCTCAAATAAGCATGAGGTCTTCCGCAAATTTTGCATCTTGTGTAAGCTCTTGAGCTGAATTTTGGAGTTCTCTGCTGCTTAATTACCATAGCCTTCTTAGCCAAGATTGATTACCTCCTTATTTGTTCTGAGCATATGGAGCACCTAAAAGTGTAAGGAGCTCTCTTGCTTCTTCGTCTGTTTTCGCTGTAGTTACTACAGTGATATCCATACCTCTGATTTTATCAATTTTATCGTATTCGATTTCAGGGAAGATTAACTGTTCCTTTAAACCGAAGTTGTAATTACCTCTTCCGTCGAAAGAATCAGGATTAATACCTCTGAAGTCTCTTACTCGTGGCAATGCAACATTAAAGAGTCTGTCTAAAAACTCGTACATCTGTTCATGTCTTAATGTTACTTTGCATCCGATATTCATGCCTTCTCTAATCTTGAAGTTAGCAACTGACTTTCTAACTTTTGTGATTAATGGCTTCTGACCTGTGATGATTCCAAGATCGTTTGCAGCAGATTCAAGTGCTTTTGCATTTTCTTTAGCATCAGCAACACCCATATTGATAACAACCTTATCAAGCTTTGGTATCTGCATTACGCTCTTGTATCCGAACTTATTCATTAAAGCCGGAGCGATTTCAGCGACATATTTGTCGTGTAATCTTGACATTTATATTGCCTCCTTCCCAAATATTAGTCTGCAAATGTTTCGTTACACTTCTTGCAGTAACGAACTATGCTTCCGTCATCAAGAACCTTACGTCCGATTCTTGTTGGTTTATTGCATTTTGTACATACGTGCATAAGTTTGCAAGCGTGAATTGCAATCTCCTGATTAACAATACCGCCTGTTTCGCCCTGCTTTCTGGGCTTTGTGTGCTTTGTTGCTAATGCAACACCTTCAACGATTGCTTTATTCTGCTTAGGGAGTACGGTTAAAACTTTACCCTTCTTTCCCTTATCCTTGCCGGAAAGCACAACAACTGTATCACCTTTTTTAATGTGCATTTTATTCATTATGTTGCACCTCCTTATAATACTTCAGGAGCTAAAGATAATATTTTCATATATTCTTTATCTCTCAATTCTCTTGCAACAGGTCCGAATATACGGGTTCCCTTAGGAGTCTTATCATCTCTGATAATAACTGCTGCATTCTCGTCGAATTTTATATAAGAGCCATCAACTCTTCTCATACCCTTAACGCTTCTTACAACAACGGCTTTGACAACTTCGCCCTTCTTAACAACGCCGCCGGGTGCTGCCTTTTTAACAGAAGCAACTACAACATCTCCGATGTTAGCATATCTTCTTCTTGTACCGCCAAGTACGCGGATACACATAAGCTCTTTTGCACCGGTGTTGTCAGCAACTTTTAATAATGTCTGCTGCTGTATCATGGCTAATTCTCCTTCCTGCTCAAAATTAACGAGCCTTTTCTACGATTTCTACAAGACGCCATCTCTTATCCTTTGAAAGAGGTCTTGTTTCCATAACCTTAACTGTATCGCCCACTGAACAGGTATTGTTTTCATCATGAGCTTTAAGTTTGTAGGTTCTTTTAATGATTTTGCTATATAAAGGATGCTTTACGCTGTCTACGATTGCAACAACGATTGTTTTATCCATTTTATTGCTTACTACTTTTCCAACTCTTGTCTTTCTATATGCGCGTTCTGACAATGCCGGTACCTCCTTTCCGAATTTCGGGGCTATTATTTACCTTCTTTGATTTCAATTTCTCTCATTACAGTCATAACTTTTGCAATTGACTTCTTAACTTCAGCAATTTTAGAAGTATTGTCAAGCTGACTTGTGGAATTCTGAAATCTTAATGTAAATAATTCAGCCTTGAGATCTGCTAATTTCTGTGTTAATTCTTCATATGATAAATCTCTGATTTCCTTGATTTTCATTAAGCTTCACCTTCCGTTTCCAAATCGCTCTTAGCAACGATTTTACACTTAATTGGGAGTTTATGAATAGCAAGTCTTAAAGCTTCTCTTGCGATTGACTCGTCAACGCCGCCGATTTCGAACATTACTCTGCCCGGCTTAACTACTGCTACCCAATACTCAGGAGAACCCTTACCGCTACCCATACGAGTTTCAGCAGGTTTTTCTGTTACAGGCTTATCAGGGAAAATCTTGATCCAAACTTTACCGCCTCTTTTTGTGTATCTTGTCATAGCGATACGGGCAGCTTCAATCTGGTTGCTGGTGATCCAGCCAGGCTGTGTAGCCTGAATACCAAATTCGCCGTTTGAAACAGTATTACCTCTTGTAGCTTTACCTGTCATTCTGCCTCTCATTACTCTTCTGTATTTAACTCTCTTAGGTAATAACATTATTTATTCTCCCCTTTCTTCTTATTTGAACCAGGAAGAACTTCACCCTTGTAAATCCAAACCTTTACACCAATCTTACCGAATGTTGTATCAGCTTCAGCAAAACCGTAATCGATATCTGCTCTGATAGTCTGGAGAGGAATTGTTCCTTCATGATACTGCTCTGAACGAGCAATTTCTGCACCGCCTAAACGACCTGAACAGCAACACTTAATACCGCTTGCACCGGCTTTTGTTGTTCTGCCCATAGCCTGCTTCATAGCTCTTCTGAAAGAAATTCTCTTTTCGAGCTGAGCTGCGATGTTTTCTGCTACGAGTACAGCTACAACGTCAGGATTCTTGATTTCAACAATATTGATTGAAACAACCTTTCCTGTCATCTTTGTAATCTGTGCTTTTGTTTTTTCTATACCTTCACCTTTTTTACCAATAATAAACGCAGGCTTTGCAGCGTAAATATTAATTTTAAGTCTGTTTGAAGGCTTTTCAATTTCAATCTTTGCAACACCGGCATCAAAATGAGCTTTTTTGATGAACTTTCTTATGTTGTAGTCCTCAACCAAGCTATCGCCGAAGTTCTTTGAATCAGCATACCACTTAGAGTCCCAATCTTTAATGACGCCGACTCTGAGTCCGTGTGGATGTACCTTCTGACCCATTTGCGATTACCTCCTTTAACGAATTATCTTTCCTTGAGAACAATTGTTATATGACTTGTTCTCTTTCTGATTCTAAATGCTCTACCCTGAGCTCTTGGCATAATTCTCTTAAGAATTGGGCCTGCATTTGCATATGTTTCTGCAACATAGAGTTTCTCAGGATCCATACCATTATTGTTAACAGCATTTGCTACTGCTGAATTTAATAATTTTATAAGATATTCAGATGCAGCCTTTTGAGTATTGTTGATAATACCGATAGCTTCAGCAACTGACTTATTTCTTATTAAATCAATCACGATTTTCACCTTACGAGGCGAAATGCGTGCATAACGAAGGACAGCTTTTGCTTCGTTCTTAGCTTCCATGTTATGCTCCTCCTCTCTTAATTAGTTGTTTTATCTAACACCGCTTGTCTTTGCACCTGCATGACCCTTATATGTTCTTGTAGGAGCAAATTCGCCTAATTTATGACCAACCATGTCATCTGTTATATATACAGGCACATGTTTTCTGCCGTCATGAACAGCAATTGTGTGACCAATCATTTCCGGGAATATTGTTGAGCTTCTTGACCATGTCTTTAAAACTCTTTTTTCACCGGCTTCATTCATATCAACGATTCTCTGTAAGAGTTTTTCGCTGACATAAGGACCTTTTTTAGTTGATCTACTCATGGTTTACCTCCATTCAATATTTTATCGGATTATTTAGATTTTCTGCTCTTTACGATATACATATCCGACTTCTTGTTTTTCTTTCTTGTCTTATAACCGAGTGCCGGCTTACCCCATGGAGTAACAGGACTTGGACGACCGATAGGTGATTTACCTTCACCACCACCGTGTGGATGGTCGTTAGGATTCATAACAACACCACGAACGGTAGGTCTGATACCCATGTGACGCTTTCTACCTGCTTTACCGATTGAAATGTTTTCATGATCGATATTACCTACAACACCGATTGTAGCTTTGCAGTTTACGCTAACCATTCTAACTTCACCTGATGGAAGTCTTACCTGTGCGTATGCGCCTTCTTTAGCCATAAGCTGTGCTGAGTTACCTGCTGAACGAACCAGCTGAGCACCTCTGCCAGGAACTAATTCAATGTTATGAATAAGTGTACCTACAGGGATGTCTTTAATCTGTAATGCGTTACCGGGCTTAATATCAGCACCTGAACCTGAAACAACTACATCACCGTCTTTTAAACCAACGGGAGCGATAATATATCTCTTTTCACCGTCTTCGTACTGAAGTAATGCAATGTTTGCACTTCTGTTTGGATCGTATTCGATACCGATAACTGTTGCATTGATACCGTCTTTATTTCTCTTAAAGTCGATAATTCTGTATTTCTTTTTATTTCCGCCGCCTCTGTGACGAACAGTAATTCTACCGTATGAGTTTCTGCCTGCAAACTTGTTTAATGAAACAACCAAGCTCTTTTCGGGAGTGCTCTTAGTGATTTCTTCGAAGGCTGAAACGGTCATTGTTCTTCTCGCGGGAGAAGTCGGTTTATACTTCTTTATAGCCATTTGCTTTCAACTCCTTCACTATTAATTAAGCAAGTCCTTCAAAAAATTCGATTGCCTTGCTGTCGGGCTTAAGAGTTACGATTGCTTTCTTCCAGTCGTTTCTCTTGCCAACGTGTACACCCATTCTCTTTGTTTTGCCTAAATAGTTCATTGTGTTAACCTTGTCAACCTGAACCTTGAAAATCTGTTCAACAGCAATTTTAATATCAACTTTAGTTGCATTTGGAGCAACTTCAAAGGTGTACTTCTTGTTTGCTATATCTTCCATAGAATTTTCGGAAATGATAGGTCTTTTAATGATATCATGATACATCATTATGCATACACCTCCTCTAATTTCTTAACCGCATCCTGTGCGATTACAAGCTTGTCATACTTCAAGATTTCGTAAACGTTTAAAGCACCTGTAAATGAAACCTTTACGTTTTCGATGTTTCTTGCTGACATATATACTTTATTATTAACTTCACTTGTAACGATAAGAGCCTTGTCTGCTCCAACATTTCCAAGGAGGTTAACAATTTTCTTTGTCTTGATTTCTTCTACATCAAGATTGTCGATTACTACGATTTCGCCGTTAGCCACCTTAGATGATAATGCAGACTTCAAAGCAACATTCTTCATTTTCTTGTTGATTGAGTATCTGTAATCTCTTGGTTTTGGTCCAAGTGCGATACCGCCGTGAATCCACTGTGTAGCACGGATTGAGCCCTGTCTTGCTCTGCCTGTGCCCTTCTGACGCCATGGCTTGATTCCACCGCCACTAACTTCAGCTCTTGTTTTTGTGCTCTGTGTACCCTGTCTCTGATTTGCAAGGTAGTTCTTTACTGTTTCGTAAATTGCTACTTTATTAACTTCAGCACCGAATACATTTTCATTTAACTCGATGGTTCCTACTTCCTTACCATCCATGTTATATAAAGCCACGTTAGGCATGTATAACTTCCTCCTTTCTCTTTGTCTTAACACTTAACAGCGTTCTTAACTATTACTAATCCGCCTTTTGGTCCGGGGATTGCGCCACGAACTAAAAGTAAGTTCTTTTCTGCGTCAACACTAACCACATCAAGATTCTGGATTGTTACTGTGTCAGTACCCATATGTCCTGCGAGCTTCTTGCCCTTGTAAACTCTTGATGGGCTTGAGCATGCACCCATTGAACCTGCGCCTCTGTGATAACCTGAACCGTGAGCCATAGGACCTCTGTGAGCGCCCCATCTCTTGATTGCGCCCTGGAAACCTTTACCCTTGCTTGTACCTGTGATGTCTACTTTGTCTCCTGCTGCAAACACGTCAACTTTGATTTCGTCTCCTACGTTCATAGATGCTGCATTTTCAAGTTTGAATTCCTTTAAATATTTCTTTGCAGAAATTCCGGCCTTTTCGAAGTGTCCCTTCATTGGCTTGTTTGTGTGCTTTTCCTTAAGATCACAAAAACCAACCTGAACTGCTTCATAACCGTCGTTTTCAACTGTTTTAACCTGTGAAACAACGCATGGACCGGCTTCTACTACTGTAACAGGAACAATTTTTCCTGTTTCGTCAAAAAGCTGTGTCATACCAAGCTTTTTTCCAAGTATTGCCTTGTTCATTTAATTTTTCCTCCTTATGGTTATTGGTTCGCCCGATTGCGAACTTGACCTACAACACTGTCGGTTAGATGACTTTAATTTCAACATTGATACCGGCAGGCAAATCAAGCTTTCCTAATGCTTCAGTTGTCTTCTGCTTAGGTGAGATAACATCAATCAATCTCTTATGAGTTCTCATTTCAAACTGTTCTCTTGAATCTTTGTACTTATGAACAGCTCTTAAAATAGTGATGATTTCCTTTTTAGTAGGAAGCGGGATAGGTCCTGAAACTTCAGCGCCTGATCTCTTGATAGTATCAACTATTCTCTCAGCAGACTGATCGACTAAGGCATGGTCATAGCCTTTAATCTTGATTCTGATTTTTGAATTTGATGCCATAAATGTTCTCTCCTTTCATAATTTTCTTACAACTGTTCCGGGTGTTTCATGACGTCGCATACCTCCCAGACAGCACATAACTCGTTTATCATACTACATTTATAGGGTTTTGTCAATAGTTTCCGCAAATTTTTTTGATTTTTTTTTTTTGAAAATTTATTGATTATAAAAAAAAGCTGTGTTATTATACTTACAGAGGTGATTAGTTTGAGAATCGCAGTTATTTATAACAGGTATTTCAAATCTGATACTTATAACGAAAGTATTGATATATATGTAAGAGGTTTACAAAAGAGCGGGCTTGACGCATTTAAAGTTTCGTCAGCAGAGCTTATAACAAAAACAAACTTTAATTTTGAATATGCTCTCCTGCTCGACAAGGATATAAGTCTTGGGTATATTCTTGAAGAAAAAGGAATCAGGGTTTTCAATACATCCGATGCAATAAGAATATGCGACAGTAAAATACTTACATATATAAAGCTTATGCATTCTGACGTACCGATGCCCCAAACGACTATTCTCCCCTTTAAGTTTTCCAATATGGAATACTCGGACTATGAATTTGAAAATGAGATTAAAAACTATCCTATTATTATAAAGGAAGAATTCGGGTCATTGGGACAGCAAATCAACCTTATATATAATAAGGAAGATTTTCATTCTGTTATTAAAAAATCAAACGCAAGACTTTTAGTTCAGGAATACATAGAATGTGACGGAAGTGACATAAGAGTTTTTGTTGTCGGCAATAAAGCAGTCTGTGGTATGAAAAGACATAACGAAAAAGATTTTCGCAGTAACTGTGCAGGTGGTGGCAATGCAACGCTTTACCCTCTTAATGAAAAGCTATGCGAAATTGCAGAAAAAGCATCAAAAATCATCGGTCTTGACTTCTGCGGTGTTGATATAATTGAAAAAGACGGAAGCTATTATTTAATAGAAGTAAACTCAAATCCTCTTGTTAATAATCTCACTGAGGTTTGTAACATCGAACCGGGATATGAAATCGGAAAACACATTTTAAAAACACTTTAAGAATGTAATCCATCAAAAAAGTTGAGCATTGGAAATATGCTCAACTTTTTTGAATTTTGATTAATACATAGTTTCTTCACCAAGCAAATCAAGAAATGTTATGGGGATTGCACCTGTCATCCAACCTGTAAGTATACTGTAAGGTCCCCACGCAAAATCCTTATCGCATCCGTAGTACTCACCAAGATCCATATCATAGGCTCTCATCCAACCGCCTGACAGAGTTTTGTCTTCAGATACAATCTGAACATTAAGAAGAAAATTTATTGATTTGTTAAGCATTTTTTCTGCAAGTGCTTTATTAAACCCTTCTGCACTGCATTTAGTCAGTATATTAAGTATATATAGCATCGTATTCTGGCAATACATAAGGTCGCAAATGTTTCCGTGTTCAGGACCGAAACCTATGGCAAACTCCATATCGTTATTTAAACTGTTTTCATCAAAATAAGCCTTACCATCTGCAAAACCTCCGCATTCATGCTGAAGATTATTGAAATATTCTAAAATTTCATCTATTGCAGGAGTCCACTTTCCGCTTTCAAAAGATTGAGCAACGGCGAAAATTCCCAAAGCACGGCTTAATGTAAAATTCTTTGAATGAGATGGACCTATTCCGAAATTCGGATAAATATCCGCCATTTTTTCTGCCGTTTTAAGAATTTGTTCTTTGTAACGAACATCCTTTGTTACGCTGTAAATATTTTTAAGTAAAATCATTACCGCCTCGTAAAATTCGGGTGCCGTTGTTCGTTCCTGTGTGGATATGGTTGTTAAATTCCACTCGTCATAAATAAACCACCCCATAGGAAGAAGTTCATCGCCCGAAAACCATTTTAAGAATGCCTCACCCATCATAATTAGTCTTTTTAAAAGTGTTTCGTCTTTTGTTACTTTATACAAAGCAAACATACAGTTTCCGCCACGGGCACTGTCGGATGCGTAAACGGAGTGCGTTCCCATATCTTTAGCACCCGAAAACCACTTCAGCAGACCTTTATTTTCCCCTTCTTCAATTTGAATTGAACGGTTGACCAAAATTTCTTCTGATATATTTTTACTTATTTCGCTCCACTTTGGATTTTCAAAATATTTACCTGCAAGTGCAAAAAGTGCTGCTGTAAATAAAGTTGAATCACCACGGACATTTTTAGCAGTTTTTAAATCAAATGAACGTATCATTTCGTAAACGCCGCTTTTACCGTTTATATTTGGCATTATTCCTGAATTAAGATGCCAGTTAACGGAATTTAAAACGCACTTTTGCAAATCATCATTAAATTGTTCTTTTGAACGGATATAGGATGCTTCTTTCGTGGTTCCGATTCCCGAAAAGGTATCTTCAAAAGCGACTTTAACAATGTTTTCATCTGCAGAAAGAATTTCACCGAAAACTTTTGCATAAAATTTTTGCCAATTCCTATAAGGCAAAGTGAAGTTTCCGTCAAAATCCGTAAAATTAACCATTGCGGTATACACATTTGTTTTTGTTTTAGCTAAAGCAATTCCATTGCTTTGCAAGTCCTGAGCCACCACATCGTGTACCCCAAGGCAGTTTCTTATCTCTGCAAGAATTTCCATTCCCTGTTCATAATGTTTTCCGTTCTGGTAAAAAATGCCGTTTCTTTTTTGCAATAATTCAAAACCGAGCTCGTCTTTGAAATCTCCCAACAATTTTATACTGTTTCTGCCTAAACTCTGCTGATAAGCACGAGCCTGAACACCGAAAATATAATGGTCCCTTGAATCAAAAGAAGGATAATTTTCTATGTATATTTTAGTTTTTTGAGATTTTATTATATCAACTATTGTTTCAATATGACTGTCATCAAATTCTTCAATTACATTAGCTGAATTTTCGTAATCAGGCAGTAAAAACAAAGCTTTTGATTCATTTTTCAACGCAAAATCAAGCGCTTCATTTAATTTTGAAAACGCTTTAACATTTCCGTTGTTTGCCTTTTCAAGAAAGGATATAAAGTTTTTTCGCCCACCCCAAACTACCGTATTCATATATAATCACTCCTTGGAAACAGCTTCTAAAAATGCATTTACACCGATTTCGTTGATTTCCGCATCAAAATTCCATTGTTTTGCAATAGAATAAGTAAAATAAGGTTTTGCTCCTTCAGGCATATACCATGTGGTCTGAACAATACCTTTACTTTTCTTCGACAGACAAAGCTTAATCATATTTTCTATGCTGTTATAGTTAACAAATGGAGAATAAACAGTTTCATAACCTCTGTCCTGAAAGAAATCAATATCACCCCAGTATTCTCCCGGGTCATTATGTGTCCATATATTCATAAGTATATTTTTTGGAAGAACATCTGCTACAAAAGGAGCGCATTTAAATGTAAGTGAGTCCATAGACGTATAAAGCATATCGGACCACATAACAGGACGGATTCCTTTCGATGTTATATATGTATTAAGATTTGCTATATGCTGTGCGAAAAGAATGTCCGCAGACTTTGTTCTGTCTTCTTCTGTAGAACCAAAACCGAAAGCCTTGTCGCAACTTATATGAAACATAGGCGGATTATGGAAAGCTTCAACCAATTCATCTATAATATCCTGTAAAAACTGCTTTGTTTTAGGATTCTCGGTTGCAAAACACCAGCCGCCCGGAATGTACATATCTGCAAGTTCACTGTTCTGATCAATAACAACATGTCTGCGCGTGGAAATTCTGCTCCAGCCGGCATGACTTGTGAGGTTCTGACATGGACATGGCGTTATATGTAAATCATTTATACAAAAAGCGATAAGTTGTTCGATGCCCGCTTTTGTGTATTCAGAATGCTTCCAGCAGGCATAAGGATGTTTTTCATAAGGGAACATACCCCAGAACTCAATGAATACATAATTATATCCTAAAAGTGCACAAAGTTCTATCCTTTCTTTTACCGAAACATAGGATGTATCATCCTTTTGTGTTCCGTCAGCAGGATCAAAAATACACATATGGATTGCTCTCATATCAACCATCGGTTCATCTTCAATCACAACACATGGAATATTATTTTTAAGCTTTTTGATTCTTACAAGTGTTCTGAGTGCAAGAGAAAGACCCTCACAGCTATTTGCTGTAATAACTATACTTTCGGTTGTTACATCTATTCTGTATGCTTCTTTTCCTTTATATTGAGGCATTATAATCTCTTGTTTTTCTTTTCCTATCAATATTACACAGCAATCCGCTTTTAATTCTTTTTTTTCAACAACATTAAAATTCAACTTATTAAGCCAGAAATCATAATTTTTAACTTCAAATTCAGAAAAATAAACTTTAACGTTTCCATCGGTATTAAATATCCCGTCTTTTTCTTCTGTTTTTCTTGGATAAGGGATAAGACCCTTTAATAAAGCTTCGCTCATACAAAACCCTCACTTTCTTTATCGGTATTTTAACATATTTGATTGTTAAAAGAAACCTACATACCGCAACCAAAAGGTGTCTGAAACGAAACTTGACATTGCTTTTCAATAATGCTAATATATATTAAACAAATACTTATCTTGGAGATGAAGTGTCTAAAATGTTTTTTTCCGAAAATGATTTAACTTTTGAAATAATTGGTGTATACAAAATTTCCAGAGGTAAAAATGTTCACCAAAGCTATCAACGTGAATACTCTTCTCTTAGCATACGGCTTATGGGAAAATCTGACTTTGTTTTTGGTGACAAAACTTATGCTGTGTCCGGAAACGACGTACTTTACCTTCCCTATATTTCACAATATAAACAAACAACCGAAAATGAAACCATTATAGCCATTCACTTTATAACATACAATTCTCCACCTACCGATATGGAAGTATACCGTTTTGATAATATTAACGAAATCCAAAAACTGTTTTCGGAAATTTTTGATATATGGACATCAAAAAAGCAAGGCTACAAGTATCTTTGCACCTCGCTTTTTTATAAACTTATTTATCTCCTTAATCTTGCAAGCGGTGACGTATCTGCCACAAATTCAATTTTTACACGGATAAGACCTGCTTGCGACTACATTCATCAAAACTACAAAAAAGAAAATATCACAATTTCGGCACTTGCAGAAAAGGTACATATGTCCGAAGCCGCATTCCGTAAAAATTTTAAGAAGGTTTATCTTGTATCGCCGAATAAATACATACGTCTGTTAAGACTTGAAAATGCTTCTGAGTTACTTCAGTCAACCACATCTTCAATTAGTGAAATCGCAACCTTATCAGGATTTGAGGATTCCAAATATTTCAGCAAACAGTTTCATAAGCGTTACGGTCTTTCTCCGATGGAATATAGAAACAAATACAACAAAACAACGTAATTGAAAACGACACCATTGTTTTTATTTTATCAGAATTTTAAAGTTTCGCCCGGTTTAATTGAATAGATTGTTTTATCAATGCTTATCCAGATTTCGAAAAGAGTAGGATTATAAACCATTGTTTCGTCCACACTCCACACAAGAGAATAGTATGCATTAACATAATCGTAGATTTCAATATTTGTTGCATACCAGATATCGTCGTGGTGACCGAGTTTTTCACCTATTTCTTCTATAAGCTCCCAGTTATTATCATTATTAAATTCATAGCTGTGCCCCCACATATAGAAAAGCACGGGATAAAATCTTGCGCCGTATGTTTTTTCGGATAACTCGTAATTCAAGAACTTGTTGATATAATCCATAATTTCAGGATTTTTGTGATGTGCTGTAGGCATCCACGCGTGCCAGTCTTCAGGGAGCATAAAGCTTGTGTTATCACCACCAAGAGTTCTTGAATAAGCAATTCCCAAATCTTCTAAATACTGTTTAATTTTTTCGTAAGACTGATTATTTGCAGAAAATCTGATTCCTGTATCGGGATATGCCATTCCGCGGATTATCTTGCCGAATCTTTGTTCAAGACTGCGACGACAATCCAAAGTCTCTCTTATGCCTACAGTTGTGCTTTGACTTCCGTTGGCTCTGTGATTTGCACCGTGAACTGCAATTTCATGTCCTCTGTCAAGCATAAATTCCTTTATCTGTTCATCAGTTAACCCTCTGTTTACATCCGAATTAAGATTAAAGGTGCACTTTAAGCCGTGTTTGGTAATTATATCAGAAAATTTCATATCGTGAATAACACCGTCATCATAGCTTAAAGTAACTGCTTTTCCCTTTCCCTCGGGAAATCTTAAAAATTTGTATCTCATTTACCCCACCCCTTTTAAAAAATCAGACCTGAAACAAAAGCGACCACACAGGAAGCTATTGCTACCTCAATTAAAGGTCTGTTGATATATGCTAATATAAATGCAACAGCACACCCAACAGAAGATGTTATTACATCTCCCGTTGAATAAAATATGTACGGAAATGTCATAGCCGACAAAACTGCATAAGGGACATAATAGAGAAAGCTTTTTATAAATACCGATTTGATTTTCTTTCTCATTAAAGTAAAAGGTATCATTCTTACCAAATATGTAACCAACGCCATTGCAAGAAGGTACATAAAGAATTCTTTATTCATTTAATTCTTCCTCCTCTTCCCTTACAGGCTTCAACAATGCCATTATCACCGAAGAGGTAACTGCGCATATTATAACCGCAAATCCGCCCGAAAGTCCTTTAAATAAAGGAACATAGTAAAACATACAGCTCATAAGTGCTGAAATAAGCACGCAGAAAAGAACACCTCTGTTTGTTTTTGACGGAGGAATAATTATTGCAACAAACATACTGTAAATTGCAATTCCAAGAGCTGAGCAAACACTCGCAGGCAGAATCTCGCCTGCGAAAGCACCAAGAGCTGTACCAAGGCTCCACCCTATAAAGGGCAGAGTTATCAGTCCGTACATATATTTTGTACCGATATGCTCCTTTTCGGAAGCACCAACGGCAAAAACCTCATCGGTTATACCGAATGAGGTTATAAGTCTGTGAATGGTCGTAAAGGACTTATCAAGCTTTTGAGTGAGTGCCAATCCCATAAGACAATATCTTATATTTATAATAAGCTGTGTAAGTATCATTTCTATAATACTTCCACCTGCTGCAATAATGCTTACTCCCGCAACCTGACCTGCAGAGGTAAGGTTTGTAAGCGAAATAAGTATTGCTTCGATACCGCTCAAGCCCTGCCCTACTGCTGTTATTCCGAATCCGAAGGATACGGAAAGATAGCCGAGTGCTATAGGTAGTCCTTTTTTAAGCCCGTATAAATATGTATATCTTGATTTCATTTAATCACCATTAAATTTTCTGTAGTTGCCGCTGTTCTTGTAAAATTTTCGTGAAAACAACATCATTCTTCAAAGCAGTTATACTGTTTTAAAATATAAACCCCCATATCGTACATAAGCTTTTCAAGGTGCTTCTGCATAAAAAGCTGAGGCTTTAAAAGACGTGTGTCCTTCTCGTAGTAAGCACGGTCACCAAGCCAGTACTTTGGTGAACGAAGTGATGAGGTAGCTTCAAAGGTGAAATAACCTTTATAATCCATATCAATAAGAGCGTTCATTATTTCATCTAAATTCATTGTACCGAAATATGGCAAAAGATGCTCATCCTGACCGCCACGGTTATCGTTTATATGGAGTGCATATAAATCAGAACCGAGAGCTGTTATTTCATCGTACTGACTGCCTTCACAGTTACCATGACCGGTATCCCAACAGGCGTGAAAAAGTGGATGATTCACATATTCAACAAATTCTTTCATATCAGAACCTGAATTTGTAAAATACATATCCCCCATATTTTTCGCCGTTGAATTTTCGCAAAGCACGTTAACGTTATTTCTTTCCATTGCAGGAAAAAGCTTTCTGAAGAACTCCCTGTTTTTCTCAAAGCTTTCTTCCTTACTTATACCCTTAAGCACTCCTGCATGAACAACTGTATTTGGTATGCCGAGAATGCCGCAAACATCAATTGAACGAATGGTTGCATTAATAAGATTTTCAACATAAGAATCATCTTCCGAAAGTGGATTACCACCGGGAGAATGAGCCTGAACAAATTTTGCACCCTTTTCATTTGCTTTATTTAAAAGTGCTTTTGCATTATCCTCCCAGTTTTCACTTATCAGCAACTCATCATCCTTATTTATAACATACAAGCTTAAATCAATGTATTTAAAGCCTGCCTCACAGATACAGTCAACCTTATCGCAATATGTATTTAAAAAATTATCAAAGTCGTTGGTTGTTGTCGCCAATTTCATATTAATTCCTGCTTTCCCTTAATTATTGGTATAAATTCTTAAGAAAACGTTTTGCTATAGGGTTTTCTGTTCTTAAATCAGCAAGACAGATAATGTATTTTTTGCCGTTATATTCCTTCTGGGCGGCAATTAAAACAGTTTCCCAACCTTCGGAATCAACGCATTTATTACCGCTTGTAAGAATAGGAGTAAACCCTTCTGCTCTGAATGTTTTTTCTGCTATCGGGGTTATATAATCAACTTCCTTATTATACCAGTATGAAAAATCCTTTTCCTTAAATTCAGCCACAGCTTTATGGCCTGTTGCTCTTGAAACAAAGTGAACAGGTCTCATACCGCAGGCATCAACAGTTACCTTTTCGCCTGCAATTGTGTGCTCGCCAACTTCAAGATTTGTTATTATTTCAACATTATCGTTCTTCACTACTTCAACATCTTCAAATACTTCGAAATCAAATGTATTATGGTTAAGTACATTTCCCTTTCCATCTGCAAGAATTGCCTTCAATGTGAACTTTTCTCTGTCATTTACCTTATCAATTGCAAAAACTGCAGATGAGGAATATTTGCTCGCGCACACATCAACACTTGCTTTTTCTTCTGCTGACTTTATAATTTCTCCGTCTTTATAAAGCTCGTATATGATTTTATAATTATCGCCGCAAAGCTGTGTATCGTTACAGATGTGGCACTCAACTTTAATTTCTTCACCTTCAAAATATGTAAATCTGTCCGAACGAAGGCTTATCATCAATGGCTCTAACGCATCCCTGAAAGCAAAATAAGCTTTTTTAGGATTACGTTTAAAGTCCATAATAGTTTTCATCCAGCCTGCCGGCCACGCATCGATAAATAAGTGAATTGCGTTTGTTACCATTTTGTCGTCTCGGCGGAACGCTTCGGTCATAGTTTTTGTTGCAAAAGCCTGATAGTTATGACTGCTCTTAACCCAGTCTTCCATATTATAGCAGGTATCAAAATACATATAATGCATATTACCGCTTTGAGCATTTACAATATTCTTAGGGTCAAAGGGTTCGGTTATCCATTCCTTTGGATAATGTTCACGCATAACCTCGCAGAAATCAAGACCTTCGGCACCGTATTCACCGCAGCCGTGATACCAGTCTTCCTTAACGCCCATCCAGTAGCCTTTAATTAAAGTACCGATGTCCATACCGTGGGAATTGTACCACATTGAATAGCAATGGTTGTCGGGAAGCAATTTCGATGGTGGATCGTAGTCTCCGTCGACATGCTTTGTAACTCTGTCGGGATTGTTTAACTTAACAATCCTGTCGCAGGAATCAAAGAAATCTTCAAGCTCCTTACGAAGAAGATGACGGTGACCTTTGTTATTGCCGTTCGGCATAGGTTCGTTTATATAAGAAACCATAATGTTACACGGATGATTTCTTACAAGTCTTTCCATTTCCTCTGCCTGACGTATGCCTTCAGCCACCTTTGTTCTTCTCATTACAGCAAACAAAGGAAGGTCTGACTGAGTCATTAAACCAAGTCTGTCACAATAATCATAAACCTCCTTCTGAACGGGACGCTGGGTAAGTCTTAAGAAGTTCATATTACATAATTTTGCAAGTAAAATATCATCAATAAGCTGCTCAAAGTCACCATGAAGTACATCAAGCTGTTCAAAGCCCATTGTGTTTGCACCGTGGAGCTTTATTTTTCTGCCGTTTAAATAAAACATACCCTTTGGTGTTGTTTCAATATCCTGCGTAAAGGTTCTCATACCGAAAAGGCTCTTTTTACGGTCACAAACCCTGCCGTCAAAAATTACATTTACGCAAAGAGCATAAAGGTAAGGTGTTGTTAAATCCCATACCTTGAAATTTTCAAGAGGTAATTTAATTTTATAAATATTCTTACCCTGTTCTGCAGGCATAGGCATAGGCTTACCGATTAAACCTGCTTTTAAAGATTCGGTAAAGGTATCCCACGCACCAACCTCAAGATTGGTCGAAGCTTCACGCGTTTCATTTTCAAATACGGTTGTTTCAAAATTTTCACCGTAAATAGAAAATTCAAAGCTTAAATCTTTAAGAACGTAATCTGCGTTTGTTACCTCTACCCAGGCTTCGATTGCATTTTCATCGCAAAGCGGACGAACAAACACATCTGAAATGTTCACTCTGTTTCTTACCTCAACACGAACATTGTTGTAAATACCCATTCCGGGAGGGCAATGATGCCAGCCCAGTTCGGGGGCATCCCAACCGATGCCTGTTGCGGCATACAATTTGTCACCCTCTGCACGTGTAACCTTTTCGCTTCCGTTACCCATATAAACAAAGTCATTCTTTAAAACAACCTTAAGGGTATTTTCTCCCTTTTTAACAAATTCGGTAATTTCAAAATCAAAGGGTGAGAAAAAGCCTTCGTGAGTTCCTACGCATTCATCGTTAATATAAACGAATGCTTCGTAATCGGCACCGTCAAAGCAAATATATACCGCTTTTCCCGAAAAATCATTTAAATTGAAGGTTGTCTCATAAACCTTTCTTGCTTTTCCGATAGGTCCTTCGTATTCGGGAATCGTTATTTTCTTCTCCCCGTTTAGAACAAATTCTTTTATATCAATAACTTCTTTTTCTTCATTAACAACAGGAGAATATGACTTTAAAAAAGGTGAATATTCCTCTTTCATAGCCTTAAGCTCGTTATAAAGCTCTTCTTTGGTTGTTATCTTTGCAACCGTTTCAACAGGTGCTTTTGAAGAATCAACAAGATTCACTTTTACTTCGTCGAATTTTGCAGGCTCTGCCAATGTTAATTTTTTCATAGAGTCCGCAATATTAATAAACTGATCTGCCATAAAACCACCTCTTAAATGTATTTTGCAATTTAATTTTAACACTTGAAAACAAAAAAACAATACCTTTTATGATACTTTTAGCACAATATATTAATTTTTCTTGATTTTTGAAAGATTTTATCGTATACTAATAACCGAAAGGTGTGATCGTATGTACAAATCTTTTCAGGATACAAAAAAAACAGTTAACTACATAAGTATAACAAGCGGAAGAATGATTGAAAAAGTAACAGAGCTTCATACCCATGACTTTGATGAAATTGCAATCATTTTAAAAGGCAGTGCCATTCAGCATATTAATGATGAAAAATATCTTACTTCTGCAGGAGACGTTTTTCTTATCAACAGCTACGACTATCATTGCTTCCACGATACGGAAAATCTTACTGTTTTTAATATCGGCTTTAAAAAAGAAGTTCTTGATATGTACAAAAATTTATTAACACCTATGGCAGGTTATCAGGGTTTCTTTGTACTTGAACCTAAATACAGAAAACAGAACACCTTTAACAACAGACTTCACCTTAATTCCAAGGAAATGGCTGAGCTTGAAGTAATTTTAGAAAACCTTGAAAAGGAATACAACGAAAGAAGAAGCGGTCAGGAAATTATGATAACCTCATACTTTTTGCAGATTATCGGTTTCCTTTGCAGAAAATACGAAAATCATTCCGAAAGTAAGACAAGCTTCATCTCACCTTTGTCAAATGTTATATCTTACATTGAAAAGAATTATACAGAACATATATCGTTAAATGATCTGGCAAAAATTGCAAACACTACCGTCTCAACCCTTATTACCTTTTTCAAAAAGACCTTCGGTCAGACACCAACGGAATACATAATTTCATTAAGGCTTACCAATGCCTGCGAATTACTCCGTAACAGCGACGATTCAATTACATACATTTCGGGCATTTGCGGTTTTAACGATATTAACTATTTTTCAAGAATTTTCAAAAACAAAATAGGAATGTCGCCCCGTGAATACAGAAAAAAATATTCGGGTATTATATAAAAACAAAACGCACCATATGCCGAGTGTCCTTAAGAACACTCGGCAGTTTTATTCGCCTTACGGCGAGTGGTATTTGCTTTGCAAGTGATATTGCTACGCAGTGGTATTGCCTTCGGCAGTTTATTGGCGAATAAAATACCCCTAAAACCAAAGGTTTTAATAACACTTTTGATTTATCAAAAATATCACTCTGTACGAAAGTACAGAATATCACTTGAAAAAGTTAGCAATATTACAGTATAATTTATTGCAGAGGTGATAATAATGGCTGATAGTGTTTTAAGAGATAAAGCAAAACAATTTGCAAAGGATATTGTTTTTTTATGCAGAGAAATTAAATCAAGCCATAAAGAGACAGTACTTGTCAATCAACTGCTTCGTTCTGCAACTTCAATAGGTGCAAACCTTCACGAAGCACAATATGCACAAAGCAAAAATGATTTTATTTCAAAACTTGAAATTGCTCAAAAAGAGTGCTATGAAACAGAGTATTGGT
>JAGAJK010000044.1 GCA_017626145.1 Clostridia bacterium | reverse complement strand
TGTTATAGGTTCAATGCAGTGTGAGGGTAACAGTTTAACCCCGATACTTACAAGATATGAAGATTTTGACTACGCCAAAGGCGAGGATATGTACGCAAAATTAAAGGTAATGGACTGCTTTAACGAAAATAATGTTGAAGTTATTCCAACAATTTATGCCCATGCACTTCCCGGCGGACCTGTAGCAAAGGAAGATTTTTTGAAGCTTACGGACGAACTTGTTGACGCAATCCCCGATGGAGGATTTGACGGTGTATGGCTCTTTCTTCACGGTGCAATGTGCGTTGAAGAAATCGGCTCGGGCGACACTTACCTCGTAAGAAAGGTAAGAGAAAAGGTAGGAAAGGATATTCCTATTTCACTTGCTCTTGATTTCCACGCAGATAATACTGACGAGATAATCGAAAGCGTAAACTATGTAACAGCTTTCAGAACAGCACCGCATACCGACCATAAGGATGCTCAGGTCAGAGCTGCAAAAGCACTTATTAAGTGCATAGAAAAGAAGATAATGCCAAAGCCCCAGGTGGCACGTGCAAATGTTGTTATTTGCGGCGATGCGGTTCTTACCGCAGAGCAGCCTTTAAAGGGTATTATGGAAATGGCTGATGCTTTCGAAAAGGAAACTGACGGAATTTTAGGCGTTCAGGTATTTAACGGTCAGCCTTGGGTTGATGAGCCTTATATGGGTCCTTCCTTTGTTGTAACCCACGAAAGCGATATTGAAGTATCAAAGGAAATTGCAAACAAGCTTGCAGATAAATTTTATGAAGTAAGACACAATTTTAAGTTTTTAGTTGAAACTGCAGAACCAACAGAGGCTGTAAAGATGGCAATGGAGGATACCCAAAATCAGGTATTCTTAACTGATTCAGGCGATAACACCACGGCAGGTGCGGTAGGTGATAATGCATATATGCTTTCACTTCTTCAGGAGATGGGAGCAAAAAATGTTCTTCTTGCAGGTATTGCAGATTCTGTTGCCTGCGACAAGTGCTATGAAGCCGAAATAGGTGACACATTAACCCTTGAAGTAGGTGGAAAGCTTGACAAGAACAGCAAATCTACTACCATTACAGGAAAGCTTATCCATAAAGGAAATATTCTTTCCTATACAGGTGGAGATGCAGGTGAGTCGGCAACATTGGACTGCGGTGATATAACGGTGGTTATAACCAAAAACCGTGCATCAATGTGCAGACCTGACATATTCGAATCCGTTGACCTTGATTACACAAAATTCAAAATTGTTGTAGTTAAGCTGGGTTATTTGTTCCCTGAGCTTGCTGCTGTTGCAGAGAGAAGCATTTTAGTGTTTACTCCCGGCTGTTCAACCGAAAGACTTCAGGATATGAATATGAAAAAAATCCGTCGTCCGATGTTTCCTCTTGACGATGATTTTAAATAAAATTAAATTTACTATATAAAAGGAGTGTAGAAAAAATGGCATATTACAATATGGCAGAAACAGAAAAAAGAATTAAAGCAGTAAGAAATATTCTTACAGAAAAGGGACTTGACGCAGCACTTGTTTATTTCGATGAATTAAATATTGCTAACGGCTGGTATTTAACAGGCTGGTGCGGTCAGTTTGAAAAGGGTTCAGTTTTAATTCCTGTTGAAGGTGAACCTATTCTTCTCGGCGGTCCTGAATCAGAACCGTTCGCAAAGATGAATTCAGCTATCACAAAGGTTCGTTGTTTCCCTGTATTTATGGTTCCCGATGAAGAATATCCAAACGCAACAATTATTGACTTCAAGCAGCTTAATGACGAATTAAAGTCAGAAGGTACAATTCTTAAGAAAATCGGTTTTGTTGGTACATCAACAATTCCTCATCAGGTATACTGCGACTTCCAGGCAGGCTTTGAAGGCGTTGAAATGGTTGATATCACAGACGAATATGAAACACTTCGTGCGTATAAATCAGAATGGGAAGGTCAGCAGATTTTAAAAGCTACAGAGCTTTGCGATATGGCTTATGATAAAATGGTTGCTGCAATTAAGCCCGGCGCTTACGAATTCGAAGTTGCTGCAGCAGGTGAATCAATTTGTCGTATCAACGGCGCAACAAGCTTTGCTTATTCAACAATCGTAGGTTCAGGTGAAAGAGCAAAGGCTGTAGTTCCAACAGCTACAAACAGACCTATGGAAGATGGCGAACTTGTTATGATTGGTATTGCTCCAAGATTTAACGGTTATGCAGGTACATTTGGTGATACTCTTCCTGTTAACGGTGTTTACACACAGAAGCAGAAGGACTTACTTAACCATATGCGTGAAACAATGCGTCTTACACAAGAAATGTTAAAGCCCGGTATGAGCGGTAAGGAAATCGACGTTCCAGGTCGTCTTTATTATGAAAAGCACGGCTTAAAGGATTACCTCGTTTGCCCATTTGCTCATTCAATCGGCTTAATGGAAGCAGAAGCTCCATTCTTCGGTCCTAACGGTGACTTCGTATTAGTTCCCGGTATGACAGTAATGGTTGACGTATCATTCTTCGGTCATCCTGACCTCCACGGTGGACGTATTGAAACAGGCTTTATCATCACAGAAGACGGATGTAAGCCAATGTCTCCAAAGATGTGGGATTACTTCCAGAAGGACCTTAAATAATTTTAATACAGGTAAAATTTTTGCATCTTGAATTTTCGGGAACACTTATGTATACCAGATACACGGCGTGTTCCCGGAAAATCCAACCTGCAAGAAATTTTCCTCTGTATTAAGGGAATTTCAACTATACCAATTTACACTTTTAAAAATTCAGTTAAAGGAGTAAGAAAAATGTCAGAAAAAATATTAGGCTATACAAACTATATGTTCATTGACGGTGACCTTCCCGGAAACGGTGACGATATGGATCTTCCCGGTCATGAAGCAATGATGATTACAAATAAGAACACACAGGATGCACACATTTTAGTAAATCTTTATTTTGAAGATAAAGACCCTGTTATGGGACTTCACTTAACAGTTCCTGCACAGAGAGTTATCTGCATCAGAATGGATTTACCTATCTGTGACGAACAGTTCCAGATTCCTTTCGGTCAGTATTCATGTGAGCTTGAATGCGACATTCCTGTTTGTGCTTCATTCGGCAGACTTGACCGTCGTCACAATTTAGGATATTATTCAACAGGCTACTGTGCAATATAATCGGAGAAAAGCTATGAAAAGATTTATAATGCATTCATTCTTAAAGCCTGAAAAGGTTGACGAATATGTTTCTCTTCATGCAAATACCTGGCCTGAAATCCTTGATTTAATTAAAAAGACAAATATTCAGAACTACTCTATTTCCATAAGAGGAACAGAGCTTTACACATATTTTGAATATGTTGGCGACGATTACGAAAAGGATATGCAAATTCAGGCAGACAGCGAAATAATGCAGAAGTGGTGGACACACACCAAGCCCTGCTTCCTTTATCATGATAAAGGTCAGTATTACGATGATTTGCAGGAGATTTTCTATCTTGAATAATAAAAAAAGTCAGGTTTCCGTTTTGCGGAAATCTGACTTTGATGTTCTTTTAACATTAACGTAAGGAGGATATTATGAAAAAATTATTGGCTTTAACGTTAGCTTTAATAATGGTTTGCAGTATGTTTGTTACTGTAAGTGCGGCAAAGCAAACCTACGGGGCTGACAATTTCAACGATGAATCGGGAGAGCTTACCATTGGCTTTATCGGCGGTTCCGTAACCGAAGGCTCAGGTTCAACAGGTGGCGGAAAATGGTCAAGCCTTGTTACAAATTATTATGCAAAAGAATATAAGAACAAGGAAGTAACCGAGTTAAATGCAGGTATCGGTGGTACAGGCTCAGCGTACGGTATTGTTCGTATGAAAAGGGACCTGAAGCTTGATTCTAAAAAGGAAGCTCCCGATATCGTATTTGTGGAATTTGCAATTAACGATGCAACAAGCGAAAAAAGAAGTGAAGGCAGAGTAAGAAATGTTGATTCACTTGTAAGACAGCTTTTAAATGCACCTAAAATTCCTGCCATTGTTTTCGTTTATTTAACAAAAACAACTGCTGATTTGCAATATGGAGAACCAAGCCCGACGTTACCGTACTGCAGAGAGGATTTCCATCAGGTTGCAGAGCATTACGGTATTCACGAAATTAACGTAGACGAATATATCTGGCAGAAAATTAATGAAGGCCAATTTATATGGAACGAAATTGCAGTAGACGGTTCACATCCTAATAACGTAGGTTACGCTCATTATGCTGACTGCATAATCGAAAGCTTAAAGGAAAATAAGGATGCGGTTTTAAAGAAGTTTGACCCGTCAGTTGGTTCTGCTGTGGCGAACCCCTACGGCGACATTGAAGAATTTCCTATTGCCGATAATGAAGATAACTATGTACTTTCCGATGGTTGGGAATACAGAAATGCAAGCGAAGGCAACGGATATTCAAGAACATTCTTTGATAAAGGCTTTTATGAAACTGAAGATGCGGTAGGTCAGACTATTGAATTTGAATTCCGTGGTGTAGGCTTCGGTATTACCACCTCAAGGAATAAAAACAATGCAAACTTAAAGTGGGAATTATTTGACAAAGAGAACAATCTTGTTAAATCGGGTACATATGTAAATTACTATGCATCAGATTTAGACAGATGCTTTGGTTGGCTTGTTGTATCAGATTTACCTTATGGAAAATACAAGGTGGTTTTAACAGGTGAGTTTAATCAGAAATCTGTTGACGATTACACCGCAAGCGATGGTCGTAACGGCGGTAATGGTAAGTTTATGAGAATTGAAGGCTGCTGTGTTCTCTATCCTACAGACGAACAGAAGGCAGAATCACAGAAGCCTGCAACAGAAACACCTGCCGACACAACACCGGTTGAAACAAAAACATCAACAGTAGTTCTACAGGTAGGTAATCCGAATGCATACATAAACAGTTCTAAAACCTTTATCGACAGTACAAATGCATCAGTCGTTCCAAAGGTTGAAAACGGCAGAACATTAGTTCCTGTAAGATTTATTGCAGAAAGCTTTAATGCCGAGGTTGGCTGGAACGATGCAACAAGGATTATAACAATTAATTATAACGGAACAGAAACCCGTCTTAAGCTTGGCTTAAACGAGATGAGAGTAGGGGATAAAACAATTACTCTCGATGTTCCTGTAAAGGAAGAAAACGGCAGAACATTACTTCCGCTTCGTGCAATCTGCGAAGAGGTTTTAGGAAAAAAAGTTTTCTGGGACGACAGAGGCTTAATTGTTATCAGCGATGAAGCTATCGATGTGAATGTAGAAGACTGGCTGAACAAATTAAAATAATTAACAAAAATGAGTTGTCTTACCTTTGGTGAGGCAACTCTGTTTTTGTAGTTGTTGGTGCAATATATTTTTATTGACTTAAAGGTTAAATAATAGTATAATTTAAGCAACTTGATTTGTTTTGAGGTGTAGTTTATGAAAATTACCAAAGAGAAGCTTATAAATCCACCTAAAAAATACAGACCGGCACCCTTCTGGTCCTGGAATGATAAGCTTGAGACGACCGAAACATGCCGACAGATTGCTGAAATGGAAAAAGCCGGAATGGGCGGCTATTTTATGCATGCCCGTGGCGGTTTAAAGACCGAATATATGTCCGACGAATGGATGGATAATATAAGGTCAGGCGTTTTAGAAGGAGAAAAGCTGGGAATGGAAGCCTATGGCTACGATGAAAACGGCTGGCCAAGTGGTTTTGGTTCCGAAAAGGTTAATTCTCTTGGTCTGAAATATCAGCAGAAAACCTTGAAAATGAGCATTGTTGATGAAGAATTAACGGATGAATTTACTATCTCAAATGAAAAATATGATGACGGGAAATATCTGCATTTTTATTATGAAGTTAATCCATTTTATGTTGACCTGACAGATAGTGAAGTTACTGACGAATTTATTAAGGTAACTCACGAAAAATACAAGGAAGCTTTAGGCGACGATTTTAAATTAATGAAAGGCTTTTTTACCGATGAGCCACAGCTTGCCAACCGTGGAATTCCCTGGTCTTTTATTTTTCCTGAAGAATATAAAAAGGAATATAACGAGGACTTAATTCCGCTTCTTAAACACCTTTTTATAACAAGTGAGGATTGTTATAAAACCCGATACAGATATTCTCGTCTTAAGGTAAAGCTGTTTTATAATAATTACACAAAACGTGTTTACGATTGGTGCGAAGAGAATAATATGATACTTACGGGGCATATGTACAATGAACCAACTTATGCAGAACAGGTCGACCCTGATGGTTCGGTTATGCCTCATTATATGTATATGCATATTCCGGGTATCGATGCTTTAGGAAGAAAGGTTGAAAGAAAGCTACATGTTCCTCAGCTTACAAGCGTTTGCGCACAGACGGGTAAAAAACAGATTTTAACCGAAAGCTTCGGTCTTTGCGGCTGGGATGTTACCTTTGAGGAATTAAAATGGATTTTGGAATGGCAGATGGTAAAGGGTGTTAACTATCTTTGCCAGCATCTGTCGGGGTATTCACTTAAGGGTATAAGAAAAAGAGATTACCCGGCAAGTCATTTTTGTCAGAATCCCTGGTGGAATGATTATAAAGCTTTTAACGATTTTGCGTCAAGAATGGGAATGCTTCTTGCAGAGGGTGAGATTAAATGCGAGGTTCTGGTTCTTCACACCATAAGCTCCGCCTGGCTTGTAAGATGCGACGATTATGACTGGAAGAAGGAAATAACAGAGTCCTTTAACAAGGATATTGTGGATGTTTTAACCTGCCTTGACAAAAATCAGATTCTTTATCACCTTGGCGATGAAGCTGTTATGGAAAAATTGGCAAGTGTTGAGGATAAAAAACTCAAGGTAGGGGAAATGACCTATAAAACGGTAATTGTTCCCTCATCCCTTAATTTAAGCTCCTTTAATTACGAGCTTTTAAAAGAGTTTAAGGAAAACGGCGGAAATCTTATTTTTGTTGGTGAAATTCCCTCTTACATTGACGGTGTTAAAACAGATAAGGCTGTAAAGCTTGCTAATGTAAATGCAGATCTTAACAGTCTTATATCCAAAATTGATGACAGCGTCAAATATATTTCATTAAAGCATCTTGACTCAAGTGAATGTGATGTGCAGTACATTCAGAGAGAATTTGAAGATTTTACAATGTATTATTTTGTTAATACCTTCTCGGGTGAAGAAGCTGCAGAGCTTACCTTAAAAGGTAAAAGCCTTGAAAAGTTTAACTATTTAACAGGTGAAACTGAAAAATATCCCTTTGAATGTGACGGTGAAAATGTAAAGTGCAGAATTAAATTAAAGGAAAAAGGTTCAGTTGTTTTCTTTGTATACAATCACGAAAAACAAAAGCCTTTTAATGTAACAGAGAAAACAAAAAACCTTTTAAATGATAAATTAAAGGGCGAGTGGAGTATAAAAGAGAAAGAATTAAATGCTTTAACTCTTGATTTGTGCGACGTATATTTTGACGGAGAGAAAAAATTTGAAAAATTCCCCGTCATAGATGTACAGGAAATTGCAAACAAGCTGAAAAGAAAGGTAAATATCCGTCTTGAATTTACCGTTAAAAGCGAAATTGACCTTGGAAAAGATACTTTCCTCGTTGTTGAAGAACCGCAGTATTACGAGATATTTATTAATGGTGAAAGAATTCAAAAGAAGGAATGCGGATTTTTCAGAGATAAATCCTTTATAAAGCTTGATATACAAAATCTTATTAAAAAGGGCGAAAACAAAATAACACTTATAACGGATTTTGTTCAAAGTGATAAGGTTTATAAATTGCTTGAGGACGTTTACGAATTCGAAGTAATGAAGAACAAGCTTTACTATGACCGAGAGCTTGAAAACATTTATATTATGGGTAATTTCTGCACAGATAACGAATTTGGCTTAGCTGAAGATGAAAGCTTAATAAGTAACGGTGAATTTGTTATCACTTCACCAAAAGACAAAGTAAATGACGGAGATTTGGTAACGCAAGGTTTTTCCTTCTACACAGGCAAAATGACACTTGTTAAGAAAATAAATCTTACAAAAAATGAATTAAACGGCAAACTTTTAAGCTTTGAAAGAATGGGAGCGGTTATAACAAAATTAAAGGTGAATGGCAAAGAATTACTACCACTTATATGGGCACCTTACGAATTTGATCTGGACGGACTTTTAACAGAGGGAGAAAACACCTTTGAATTTGAATTAACAAGCAATTTCAGAAACCTTTTAGGACCTTTCCATCAAAAAGGCGATTGCTTGAACGTTACTCCCGGTTCATTCTATAAGGAAACGAAGATTTTCCTGTGGGGCAAAACAAATTGGTATCCGGATTATAATTTTATAAAATATGGTATTTTCTTCAAATAATAAAAAAACGGCTTACGCCGTTTTTTATTATTTGTAATATTCATTTAAAAGATAATCACACTGAACAATCTTTTCCATAAGCATTGCACGGGTTACATAGTAGTGGTTGGCTGCTTCATAGCCTGTTGCACTGTTGCGGAGCATAATACGGTAAGCCATTGTTGCAATTTCCTTTTCGTTTGCAACAATTTCACGTAATACATCAATGTTGTGTGTGCTGTTTCTTTCCATGTAGTAGCTTATCTGATTATAGCTTGCTTTAAAGAGTGTGTAATTGTAAATTGCCATATCCTTAAATTCGCAGGTTGGCATATTTTCGATAATTTCAAGACCCTTTTCCCAACCGTCACAAATAAGCTTGTACTGTTGCTTAAGAACCTCTTCAGGGTATACCGGATTGTTTGAGTCCCCGGGAGTTTTAGCAAAATTGCCTCTCCAGCTGTAAATATCGTCATATGGGAAGCAGGTCATTGTTGACTTCATACCTGTAGGTTCTGGGTAGAAAAGGTTTGCCGTGCCCGCATTTGAAGGGCCGTCATAAATATGCTTCCAGTTAAAGGGATAGTTTGAGAATGCATCACAGAAGTGGTGAACAGATTCTTTAACAACATCCGAATATTTACCGTATGTTTCTCTTAAAATTGTATCGTAAGCATCAGCTGTATTTAATTCATCCTCAAAGAAATAAGATGAAGCGATTTTTATGCTGTCGGAAATGTAACCGCCAAGTGTCCAGGTAAGCATAATATGCTCAACGCCCTCTTTGTCGAGGTTCTGCATATGAGTGATAATATTATCATATACAGGAATAAACGGGGCACTTGAATTCTCCCATGAATTGTTAATCTGTACCTTTGCGGCAGTTTCAAGACCATTCTTTTTAGCTTCTCTCCAGAGATGCTTTGCACATTCACCGGGGCCTATAATTGAAAGTGAGTAGTCAAGTATTTCGTCCTTAACTCCACCGATTTCGAACGGAATTTCTGTTTCACTAACCTGGAGAACGATTACGTTTTTAGGAAGCAATGAAACAAGCTTATCCTGTTCGCTTTCACCAATTGTATGTGAAAGTGACCATGCGTAGAAGAAATATTTTATATCAGGATTAATTTCTGCAACCGCATCAGCCATAGTTTTAATAATATTTGCAGTTACTTCTGACGGTGGAAGCTTTGTACAAACAGGGCAAAGCTTAGGCATAACATCGGGGCGGAGTCCGTCTGCAAGGCAGGTAACTCTGTTTTCTGTCTGTGTAATGTTTAAGAAACCGCCAAGAAGGGGAACGTGCTTACAAACAGTCTGAATAGCGTTTTTCAGGTATTCGTGTGTTTCGGGTCTTGAAGAACAAAGACACGCAAAGCCATTCTTTAATGCTGAACCCTTTAATTCGGGCTTGTCATTAAAGAAAGAAATCGGGAGCGGTCTTGGTTCGTTTATGTACATATAAACCTTTATGCCGTAACGTGCCGCACGCTTTGTAAGCTCGTCAAGTGCTTTAAGTCTGTCTTCCCATCCGTCAGCTTCCTGTGGGTCAAATGGGTAGGGGGCAAGCTTATAAAGTACACCCTGAATCCATACACCGTTGATACCTCTTCTTGCATAACCTTCCAAAAGCTCGTCGGGGAATGAAATTCTTGTGTCTTTGTCAAGAACATCGGCATAAAGACCGCAGAAAGAATAGATGAATCTTGTTTTCATTTTTGTCTTTCTCTTGTAGCTCTTTTTATCAAATGTAAAAGTTCCTACACTTTCAGCTAAATCTTCAAGATAGTAAAGTGCTCTTAAAACACCTACACTTGTTGCTGTGTTAATCTTTATACTATTTTCCGCAACTGTAATTTCGTGATATTCTTCATCACTTGACGGTATGTTTACGTTGATTTCAATTGCCTTATCTGAATTATCGGCAAATTTAACACCAAACTTTTCGGCAAAAGCCTTAAAATCGTCAACGAAAATTTTAACATCTTCGTTTGTGTATTTAATGCACCATGAAGAATCAACAACAACTTCCTTTGTTTCCTTTTCAATGATGGGTTCATACTTGCTTGTGAAAAAGTCAAAGGGAATGGCAATATCTTCGTTATCGTAAATACGAACACTGTCTGTCATTGTTTTTTTGATTTTTTCGGTAGCGATTTTTTCTTCTTCTGTTAGTTCTCTGTAATGAACGGGCTTGCAGTCACATTTAGGACCTAACTTACCCTGAAGGAAGTCATCCTCCTTAAGACAGAAAAACAGTCTTTCCTCGTCCCAATTGAGTAATGTGAAAATCTGCTCATAGGGGAGAAGGTTCCATACCTGCTTTAATATTGAAATATAACCGCGGCTCATCCACTGGTCAAGGTTTTTCTGTTCACCAAGACCTAAATCGATAGCTGCATTTAAAACATTTTCTTCACTTGTTTCAAGAACTTTTGCAAGAGTCTTGCAGGGTACATTTTCCCACAGACGGAAAATCAATGTCTGATAGCTTGCAGGAAAATGTTTGATTTCTAAAAATTTATCCTTAATCGGATCATTTAAAAGTCTCATATGAAAAATTCCTTTCAATATAATAAATCATCATAATTATAAGGTGTTTTTGTCTAAAAGTCAATACACTTAATAATTGCATTTTTTATGCAAAAAAATATATATTGACAAAACAACAACAAAGTCATATAATAACATATGTAAATATGTGAATATGTTTAAATGAGGTGAAAATATGGAAGAAAATAAAGACTATCTGGCGGTGCACGAGGATATAGTTGAAAAGGTGAAAAATTCACAGCCTGATGATGAATATCTTTACGACCTGGCGGAGCTTTTCAAGGTTTTCGGGGACTCAACAAGAATAAAAATTCTTTATGCTCTTTTTGAGAGCGATTTGTGCGTAGGGGATATTGCGAAAATTCTTAACCTTAGTCAGCCATCGGCAAGTCATCAGCTTAAAATATTAAAGGATGCAAAATTAGTTAAATTCCGTAAAGAGGGTAAAATTGTTTTTTATGCCCTTGACGACGACCATGTAAGAAATATTCTTGCTATGGGAATGAATCATATTGAGGAGTAAAGAAAATGAAAAAGACATATAAAATTGAAGTTGACTGTCCTAACTGTGCTTTAAAAATGGAGGAAGCGGTTAAGAAAACAGAGGGAGTTATTGATGCAACGGTTGGCTTTATGACCTTGAAATTAAAGGTTGAATTTGAAGAAAACGCAGATATTGATGCGGTTATGAAAGAGGCACTTAAAAACTGCAAAAGAGTTGAATCGGACTGTGAAATTTACCTGTAGGCGGTGAAATTATGACAACAAAACAAAAAAAGATTTTGATAAGAATAATAGTTTCCGCAGCTTTGGTATTACTGTCATTTTTTATACATAGTGATGTAATTTTAAAAGCTCTTTTGTTTGTAACTTATTTAGTGATAGGCTACGATATACTTTTAAAAGCATTTAAAGGAATTTTAAACAGACAGATTTTTGATGAAAATTTTCTTATGGCAATTGCAACTGTGGGTGCAGTGCTTCTCGGTGATTTCTTTGAAGCTGTGGCAGTAATGCTGTTTTATCAGATTGGGGAATTGTTCCAGAGCATTGCAGTAGGTAAAAGCAGAAAAAGCATAAAGTGCTTACTTGATATTATACCCGAGAAAGCAAATCTTGTTACAGAAAACGGCATCGAAGAGGTGGATCCCGATGAGGTTGAAACGGGTAGTGAAATAATAGTAAGGGCTGGAGAAAAAATTCCGCTTGACGGCATTGTGACCGAGGGAAATACCACTCTTGATACAAGTGCACTTACAGGAGAGAGTAAACCTAAAGAAATTTTTGAAGGCGAAAATGTTGTAAGCGGATGTATAAACCTTACGTCGGTTATAAAAGTAAAAACAACCAAAACCTTTGACGATTCAACTGTTTCAAAAGTTCTTGAGCTTGTTGAAAACTCTTCTATGAGGAAGTCAAATTCAGAGCAGTTTATCTCAAGGTTTGCAAAGTACTATACACCGATTGTGTGCCTGCTGGCACTTTTGATAGGTGTTGGCATTCCTTGTGTTTTAAGTATGCTTGGTTTTAATGCCGAGTGGAACGAGTGGATAACAAGAGCTTTAACATTTTTAGTTATAAGCTGTCCCTGCGCATTGGTTATTTCAATTCCTTTAAGCTTTTTCGGCGGAATAGGCTGTGCTTCAAAAAACGGTATTCTTGTTAAGGGTTCAAATTACCTTGAGGCTCTTTCACAGGCAAAGTATTTTGTTTTTGACAAAACAGGCACCCTGACAAAGGGTAAATTTTCGGTATCGGAAATTAAAACTGCAGAAGACGCAACTAAAGAAGAGGTTCTTTTTTACGGCGCATACTGCGAATACAATTCCAATCATCCCATAGCGCAATCTATAAAAGATGCTTATGAAGGAGAGATCGACCCTGAGTTGATAAAGGATGTTACCGAGCTTTCGGGATTGGGCATAAAAGCTTTTGTTGACAATAAAGAGGTTTATGCAGGAAACCTGAGACTTTTAAACGACTTAGGTATTGAAGCAGAGGAAATAGCAGTTGGCGGTACGGTGGTTTATATCGTGGTTGACAAAAAATATATCGGATGTATAATGTTAGAAGATACTCTGAAAGAAAATTCGCGTCTTGCAATTTCTGAACTTAAAAAGAACGGAATTTACGAAATAACATTACTTACAGGTGACAATAGCGTAGCTTCGGAAAAAATATGTAATGAGCTTGGAATTGAAAATATAAAAAGCTCGCTTTTGCCACATCAAAAGGTAGAAGAACTTGAAAAAATAATTAAAAATTCAAAGGAAAAAGAAACTGTTTGCTATGTAGGTGACGGAATTAATGACGCGCCTGTGCTTGCAAGAGCGGATGTAGGGATATCAATGGGAGCAATGGGTTCGGACGCCGCCATTGAGGCAAGCGACATCGTTTTAATGGACGATGACCCGTTAAAGCTGATTACGGCACTTAGTATTTCAAGAAAAACAGTGGGTATCGCAAAACAGAATACAATTTTTGCCCTTGCGGTAAAGCTTGGGTGCCTTTTGTTGGGTGCTTTTGGCCTTGCAGGAATGAATATGGCAATTTTTGCCGATGTAGGCGTTATGGTATTAGCGGTATTAAATGCCATGCGAACAATGAAAATTAGTGGTAGCGTAAAAAAAATCCATAACCACAAAAATGGATAAAAACAATATACAACTTAAGGGGATTTTGTTTCAGAACAAATTTCCATATCAGTACAACCATTTTTGTTTGCACGAACTTCGCCACTCGGCGTATCCACATACGCCTTCGGGTAATCCCTTGCGGGCTCAGTTCGTGTATTCTGAATATTTTTTCCTGCTCCCACTGTTGGAGTGTAAAAAATCCATAACCACAAAAATGGATAAAAATACAATATTACGTAATGAAAATTTTTAATTGATAGTGAGTTTGGCGAAAGGATTGATTGTAATGAAAAAAGAGCTTGAGCATTTTACCCTTTATCCTTCTGTAGTAAAAGCAGATGAGGTAAGCAGAATCTCAATTGTAGGCGATGGCGGATATTACAGCTTTTTTGACGATGTGGAATACAGCATAAAGGTTTGCCCAGCAGAAATTCACGATATTCCCATAGATGAAGATTTTACTCTTGGTGGATATGATTTCAAGGTAATAAAATGCTATCCGGAAAACGGTGTTATTACTTTTGAGTATAAGTTTATAAGCGAACAGAAGTGGAATATTCATATTTTTGCATCGCCGGATCAAAAGGAGCATTTAAGTAAACTGCGTCACCAGTATTCACAATATTGGGACTTGACGGAGATGGAAAGAGGTAAAGTCTTTGAAATTTATTCTCTGTTTGAGGATTTATATAACAGACGTGTTTTCGTAGGCGATATGCACGTTCACACAAACCATTCAGACGGCAAGGACACTCCTGAAACAGTAGTTTCGAATTTAAGACGTGCAGGCTTTGATTACTGTGCAATTACCGACCATCATATATATACCTCATCATTAATTGCAAAGGAAAAATGCGAAGAGCTTGATACTAATTTTACCGTTTTTCCCGGTGAGGAAGTGCATAATAAAATCGCAGGAAGATTTCATATAGTAAACTTTGGCGGCAGAGAAAGTGTAAACGAAAAAATACTTGCAGCCCCCGAAGACTTTAAGAACAGAGTTAATGAGCTTGCAAAGTATATTGATGATTTAAGCCAAAGGGATGCACAGGAGGTTTCCTGGTACAAGGTAATTTGCGACGAAATACGAAAGACAGGGGGAATGAGTATTTTTGCCCATCCTTTCTGGACTGCGAGAAATACATATAACTGTCCTGTTAATATTACCGAGGAGGTTTTCAAAAGAGGTTTCTTTGATGCCTATGAGGTGTTGGGGGGATGTACTCCCTTTGAAAATAACCTTGAAATGGTTATGTATTATCAGATGAAACAGCAAGGAATAAACATACCCGTTGTAGCATCAACGGATATTCACGATACCTTTGCCTGGTGGAACGGAAGAGCAAGAACAGTTGTTTTTTCTGAAGACACAGAAAGTATTGCAAAATCAATTATGGACGGCTACAGCAGTGCAGTTGAAATAATCGAAAAGGTACAGCCAAAGGTGTACGGCGATTTCAGAATGGTGAAATATACAATCTTTCTTCTTGAAAACTATTTTCCAAAGCACGACCGTCTATGTGCCGCTTCAGGAACAATGATGCTTGAATATTTTAAAGGCGACAGCGAAATGGCAACCGCCGTTTCCATTTGCGAAAAGAAAATTACTGAGCTTGAACAAACATTTTTCGGAAAGTAAAAATAGGGAATGTAAAAAATCATCGATTTTTTACATTCCCTATTTTTATTTAATTAAGTCAAAGGGTTCTTCATTATCTAAAATTACAGGCATAAAGCTGAAGCTGTAATTTAAAACATCACCGGGGTTGATTCTGTATTTCTCATGAACTGCAGGACCGCAGGAGCCTGTACCTGTACCCATTACCTTAGCGTCAATTCTAAGATATGTTCTGCCTGTTTCGTAAAGCTCACCGTCGTGCTTTGCCTGTTCAATCATTTCAGGTGAATATTTTGAAACTGCAAATTCAAACTTGTCTGTTGTTGAAACAAGAATACCTCTTCCCAATGTATCGTAAACTGCAACTGCCTTTGTGTTTGTATGGTTTCCGTTATCCTGAGGTCTTACGTATTTAACGTGCATATCCTGAACAGTTGATTTGTAAAGACCCATCTGTGCCAACGCATTCATATCAATTGAATTTTCCTCAGGGCCCATACCGAAGTATTCAACGTTGTTAAAGTCTTCAAGCTCGAAGTCCATACCAAAGCGTGGGAGCGGAACAGAATTATTAACAACCGCATCGGTAACGTCAACATCAATAACACCGTTTGAATTAACTGTGTATTTCACATTCATTGAAGAAACAACACTGTCGTGACCGAAGGTTGCAATAACCATTTTAACATCAATTACGATCTTGTCATCTGCTTTAGAAACCTTTACTTCACGTACTCTGTTTTCGGAGGCAAAATTACGGTCATTTATTATAGCATTATCGCCGATAATCCATTCAGATTTTAACTTTCTGTAGTTATCGATATTCGGTCTCTTTGTTGAGAATTCGGTTCTGTCTGTTAAAATATCACAGCCGTTTTTATCAAGAACATCAAATGATGCATAGTATTTATTGAATACGTAGTTAAAGTCAGCACCCTTAATATATACGAATTCATCTGTTTCCTTTGAAATTCCAACCTTTGAAAGTGTTGCAACAGCGATTTTACCTGTTCCCTTAACAAGCTCAAACTGTGCTTTTGCAACTTCGTATCCTTCAGGTACTGCAAAGGTTGCTTTCTTTGTTACCATTGAAATGTTAAGGTAGCAGCCAAGGCGAGCATTTTCGGGAATGTTGAAATCAAGAGTAACAACCTTTGTTGTGTGTGGCTTTAATGTTGTATTTGCAACAAAGCCTTTGTCAATAACAACGCCGTCTTTTTCTAATTTCCAGATTATATCAAATTCACTGAGATTGGTGAAGTCGTAAAGATTTTTAATTTTCAGCTTGTTGTTTTCATAATCGAATTTAGCATACTGATAAATGTATTTGGTTTCCAGAGCACCGCTTGAGAGAGTTCTGTCAGGGAAAACAAGACCGTCGGAGCAGAAATTACCGTCGTGATAAAATTCACCGCTGTCGCCGCCGTAACCATATGTTCTGTTTCCGTTTTCATCCTCTAAAACAACTGCGTGGTCGCACCATTCCCAGATGCATCCGCCGATAAAGCGTTTTGTTTTGTAAATTAAATCCCAGTAGTCACGCATTTCGCCTGGGCCGAAGCCCATTGCGTGAACATATTCACATAAAATATAAGGCTTGTTGTTATTATACTTCTTGAGGTCATTTTTGATATCTGTAAATGAAGGATACATAGCACTTTCAACATCAAATGGGTGGTTGCACGCAGGATTGCCGAGATATTCTCTTGATGCACCCTCGTAGTGGGCAAGACGGGTATCGTCATGCTCTTTAATCCATCTGTACATAATGTTATGGTTTTCACCGTAGTCCGATTCATTACCCATTGACCACATAATGATTGAAGCGTGATTTTTGTCTCTTTCAAACATTCTTGTAAGTCTGTCAAGTGCTGCATTTGTCCAGTCAGCATTCTGAGTTACGTTAAATTCTCTGTAAGGTACGTACTTGTATTTGCTTTCGTGGAAGCACTGACCGTGTGTTTCTAAATCCGCTTCATCTATTACATAAAACCCAATTTCATCGCAAAGTGCGTAAAATTCCGATGTGTTGGGATAATGTGATGTTCTGATTGTATTTATGTTAAGCTGTTTCATCAAGGTTAAATCTTTTTTGATGTGCTTTATTGGTGTAACGTGAGCAAGCTCGGGGTGTGTGTCGTGTCTGTTAACACCTTTGATTTTTACAGAAACGCCGTTTATTAAAAGCTCTCCGTCCTCGCTTGTTTCAATAGTACGGAAACCAATCTTCTGAACAATAATTTCATCCTTTGTTTCGATTACAAGAGTGTAAAGAGTTGGAGTTTCAGCAGACCAGGGAGATATGCTTTCAATTATTGTTGCAACAGTTGTATCATCCTTTACTTCTGTTACAAATACAGTTTCTCCGTCAGGATCAAGTAAGCTTAAAGTTGCCTGTGGCTTTCCTGTTAATTTGAATTCAGCCTCAAATGTACCGTCTTTATAGTCATTGTCAAGACCTGCTTTTACGAAAAAGTCCTCAACTCTGTCTTTTGCTCTTGCAAGTAAGTACACATCTCTGAAAATACCGCTTACTCTTAAATAGTCCTGGTCCTCCATATAAGTTCCGTCGCACCACTTTAATACAACAACGGTAATGGTATTTTCACCTTTTTTAACGTATTCTGTTATATCAAATTCGGCAGGAACGTGAGGAACCTTGCTCATACCAACCTTTTTGCCGTTTACATAAAGGTAGAAGAATGAGTCAACACCCTCAAAAACAATATGTACATCTCTGCCGTCGAAGGATTCGGGAACAAAGAAATCTCTCTGATAAACACCGCAAGGATTATCAACCGGTACATATGGCGGATCCATAGGTATGGGATAAACTACGTTTGTATACTGTGGTACATCGTAGCCGTACATCTGCCAGTTAGAAGGTACGGGAATAGCATCCCATTCAAAAATAGAATTTATATCTTCACCGATATCAGCGTATCTTTCAAAATATTTAAAATCCCATTCTCCGTTTAAAAGCATATAGTACGGAGAAAAAGCTTTCTTACCGCTCAAAGCAGAAGAAACGTCTGCAAAAGGGATAAAATATGCGTGTTCTTTATATCTGTTTATATTGGTAAGCTTCGGATTTTCGAAATCTTTCATGTACATCTTCCTTTCTCATCTTTTAATGATACAATAAAAAATTAATAAAATCTATTGCTTTAACGTAGAAAAATATGGTATAATCGTACTATGAGGTGAGGATATGCATTTACACGATATAGTTTTGGAACAATGTAGCAGTGATAAAGCAGAGGTTAAAGGTGTACGCCATGATACCGCTATTCATTATATAATTTCAGGTAAGGGATATTTTAACGGAATGACACTTGGTAAGGGTCAGGGCTTTGTGTGTCTTAAAAATACTGCCGTTTCTTATATCCCCGATAAGAAAAACCCGTGGAAATATCTTTGGATATGTTTTGATGATGAGAATGCAGATGCAATTCTAAAGGATGCAAATCTGCTTTCGGAGGATTGTACATTTAATTTTGATTATAGTCACGATATTTTGAAAGTTTACGATTATGTAAAGGAAAATAAGCTTTTTTCATACGGAAACGAGCTTCGTAATGAAGCAATTGTAAAAATGTTTTTATCGTACCATAAGGAGTCTGTCAGAAATAAAAATATAACAGATTTAAGAGATGAATATGTTCTTGAGGCGAAGGAATTTATTATGGCTAATATTCACCGAAAATTCACTGTAAAAGAGGTATCGGACCATCTGCATTTGAGCCGTGCCTATTTCAGAAACGTGTTTTTTGAAAAATGCAACATATCTCCTCAGGAATATATACTTTCAACCAGATTAAAACGTGCAAAGGAGCTTCTGGAAATGAATATGTTTTCCATTTCCTTTGTTGCCCATTCGGTAGGCTATGACGATGCATTGCAGTTCAGCAAAATCTTCAAAAAGCATATGGGAATATCGCCAAGGCAATATGCAAAACAAAATGTAATGTAAAAATGACTGTAAAAAATCATTGATTTTTTACAGTCATTTTTTATATTTGAGCTTTAATAAATTCATTATTATGAAGAACATATGTATGTGTAAAACCGATATCTTTAAGCATTTTTGAGCTTTCCTTGAAGTTACAGTCAAGGGTATCATGGTGGTGACTGTCGGAGGTTAAAGTGATTTTTCCACCTTCTTTTTTCAGTAAATAAAGAAGATTTTCGTATGGATATGGTGTTGTTCTGTACCCACGGGAAATTGCACCTGTGTTGACCTCGAAAATGCAGTCGGCTTTCAAAGCTTCAAGAAGATACTTTTCCGAAAGCTTAAGATACTCTTCATTATTAAAAAATAAAGGACTGTCGTTTTCGTCAAATTTTGTTATTAAATCAAAATGACCTATTACGTCGGGTTTTCTTTTAAGAATATAATCGCAAAATGTTGAATAATAGTCGTTTGCAAGAGTTATTACATCAAAATTGTATAAATCATTTAAAACTTTTTCCATTGTTTCGAGACTTGAATCAATGGGGAAGTAGGCGTTATCTTTTCTGAAATAGTGACACGAGCCTATTATATACTCAAATTTACTGCGGTCGCAAAAATAGAACATATCCTCTTCAAGTCCGAGATAAACCTCAATTTCATTTTTGTATTTTTCTTTAAGACGTTTTATTTCTGCAATATATGCTTCTGTGTCCTTTATTCCGTAAGTGCAGTGAGGACCGTAACTATGTTCTGAAAAACCTATGGAAATAAAACCTTTTTTTATTGCAGATATAACAATTTCTTCAGGGGTGCTTTTCCCATCAGTAAAAGTTGAATGTGTATGTATATTTGAAAGCATAGTTACATCCTTTCCGGAATATCAATACCTACTAAGCCAAGAAGCTTTGTTATCAGGTCAAGTGTAAGCTTAAGAGTTGCAATTCTTGACCGGCGTTTTTCTTCATCGGCTTCGCTTAAAACCTTGTATTCATGATAATACTTATTTAAAATAACCGAAAGATTATAAATATATTCAATAAGAACGTTTGGTGCATAATCACTTGCCGCACCTTCAACAGCGTAAGGGAATTCTGTCAGCATAATAAATAAATCTCTCTGAACATCACCCTCGGGAGGAAGAATTACGCCCTCTGTTGATTCAGCTTTTGAAAGAATTGATTTAATTCTTACAGCGCTGTACTGAACGTATGGGCCTGTTTTTCCTTCAAATGAACAGAATTTATCAATATCAAAAACGTAGTCCTTGCTTCTGTGGTTTAAAAGGTCACCAAACTTAAGAGCACCGATTCCGACAATTTCCGCAATTTCTCGCTTTTCGTCTTCACCGATTTCATTTGAAACAGCGGCGGCAATTTTTTCGTATGCACCTTCAACTATAGTGTTAATCAAATCTTCAAGCTTCATAACACCGCCCTGACGTGTTTTAAAGGGCTTTCCGTCTTTACCGTTCATTGTGCCGAAGCCTGCGTGGAACAGCTTTAAGCTTTCTTTAGCTGTTTTAGTAACCTCAACGGTACGGAAAAGCTGCTTAAAGTGACCGCCCTGACGGTTATCAACAACATAAATTATTTCATCGGGATTAAGAGATTCCTCTCTTTCAATAATTGTCGCTAAATCTGTTGTGCTGTAAAGAACAGAGCCGTCCGATTTAACAACGATAAATGGAGGAATGGGCGGGTTATCAGTTTCGTTGGTTACGTCAATTATTAAAGCCCCGTCATCCATATAGGCATATCCGTCCGACTTTAACTTTTCAATCATTTCGGGCATAATGTCACGAACGTCGCTTTCGCCCTTCCATAAATCAAACTCAACGCCAAGTCTGCCGTAGTTTTTCTTAAGGTCGTTTTTTGATACCTCTAAAACTGTTTTCCAGATATCAAAGTAAATGCCTTCACCCTTCTGTAATTCAAATGTAATTCTCTTACATTCTGCCATAACATCTTCATTTTCTTTTGCTTCCTGACTTTTGGCAGGGTAGGTGGTTTCTAACACCTTTATTGTTATGTTTTTTAGTCTGTCCTCTTCTGTCTGAAGATTTTCAAGACCGAACTGTTCAATAATTCCGCATATTACCATACCCATCTGCAGACCCCAGTCACCAAGATGAACATCACCGTATACAGTTTTGCCTGTAAAGCGGAGAATTCTTTTGATTGATTCACCGATGATGGCACTTCTTAAGTGTCCTACGTGAAGTGATTTTGCAACATTTGCGCCGCCGTAGTCGATAACACTTACGCCTGTGTTTTCACCTCTGTAAAGGAATGCTTTGTCTTTTGACATTTTTGTTATGTAGTCTGTTAAAAACTCATCCTTTACTGTAAGATTCAAAAATCCCGGTGGGCAAACCTCAGCCTTTTCAAAAGCTTCATCACCTGCTAAAAATTCAATAACCTTTGAAGCTATATCAAGGGGTTTCATTCTGTATTCTTTAGCTGCCGCCATACAGCCGTTGCACTGATACTGGCAAAGGTCAGGTCTGTTTGACACGGTAACGATAGCATACTTTTCATCAAAGCCTGCTTCAATAAAGGCTTTCTTAACTTTTTCATTTAAAATCTTTCTGAAACTCATAATATATGTTCCTTTCCTGATTGTGAAATTTGCACTATTTTTGTAATAATAGGATAAACTGTTTTTGGAAATAAATTACGGATGTTATTTATGAACATTTACCTGAAATTTCCAAATTTTTGAGTTATCCACATAAAAAACATTAAAATCGGTTGATAAACCAAGGGTTTTCCACGAGTTTTCCACAGATGTGGATAACTTTTGGTGGAATAAAGGTTAAAAACTTCCGGAAATAGTTTCACTCTTTTTTGAGTTTTAGCACAATATTATTGTGTGCCTCCTGTTCAAAACTATCATCAAGAGGTTCTAATTGTTCAAAGCTTTCGTACTTGTTTTTTAAAGCTTTTGAAATTATCAAATCCGCAAGAACCGGATTTTTGGGAAGCAATGGTCCGTGAAGGTGGGTTGCAAATAAATTCTTGTAAACAAGACCTTCAAAGCCTTTGCAGTCATCATTTCCGAAGCCGTGCTTTACTCTTCCGAAAGGGGTGTAATCTTTAATGTCAACTCTTCCTGCGTGGTTTTCAAAACCTACAACATCGTATTTTTCGTTTTCTGTGCCGCATTCAATAACAATATCGCCCATTAAACGCTTTTCTTTAAATGCTGTGGATATGTTAAGTATTTCAAGCCCTTCGTCGGAGCTTTCGTAAGAGCCGAGCATTTCAAAACCGCCGCAAAGAGCAAGCATTACCTTGCCATTTTCAATATAATCTTTAATATCGTCCTTAAAAGCCTTGAGCTCATTTAAAACAAATTTCTGCTCACGCTCGTATCCTCCGCCTAAAAGAAGAATATCACAATCGTCAAGAGAAAAATTATCCTTTGTCATTTCATAAACGGTAACATTAATATTTCTTTTCTCGCACCTTGTCTTAAGAACGGCAATGTTGCCTTTGTCACCGTAAAGGTTAAGAAAATCGGGGTATAAATGTTTAATTTTTATGTCCATTGCACACCTCCGTTATTACCGCTCTTGCTTCAAAAAGGGCAGTATAGTTGGCAAGAACATAAATGCATTCATTTTCTGATCCTGAAAGAGAGTTCAGAGTTGCTTTTAAGTCCTTTGCAAAGCTTATTTTGTCTGTTTCAACACCCATATATTTAAGTCTTAGTGCCATATCGGCATAACGTCTGCCTGACGTATGATAGCTTTTTATTTCGTCCTTAATTAAGTTTTCAAAATCAACATCCCATAGCCAGGTAACGTCTTTTCCGTCACCAAGACCGTCATTTATGGAAATAACAACATCCTTTGTTCTCGGGTCGTCGTTAACGCTTGCAACACTTTGGTTAAATCCGGTGGGATTTTTGGCAAGAATTAAATATAAATCCTTTCCGCCTATGTTAAAATGCTCCATTCTTCCTGCCTGAGGTGTGTATTCATTTAATGCTTTTTTTACCTTTTCTTTATCGGCGTTTAAATTATCACAAACCGAAAGAACAGCCAAAACATTGTATGCATTATACATTCCTCTTACAGGAAAGGTTATATCGCCATAGGAGGTAACGTTCATTTTAAGTGTTGGGAAAACACTTATGTTTTCGGCATTAAAATTAATTTCAGGACGGATAAAGCCGCAGTCACAGCTGTATTTTCCAAGCTGACTGAAATGATTGAATTCGTATTTTAATTCCTTTGAGCAGTTAAGACAGTATTTTCCTTCCTTGCTTGTACTGATAACGTCCTGAACCTTATTTTCTATCCCGTAATAAACCTTTTTATTGTCAAACACACTTGCCATTGCAACCGTCAGCGGATCGTCTGCGTTAATATATAAAGTTGCATTTGGAGCAAGTGAAATTGCTTTTCTTAAAAAGCCTATTGTTGTATCAATTTCGCCGTAACGGTCAAGCTGGTCACGGAAAAGGTTTGTAACAACAATCTTTGAGGGAGTTATATATTTTAAAATATATTCTGCCCAGCCCTCGTCCATTTCAAGACAGGCGTAATCGCATTTGATTTTTCCGAAAAGGTTTGCTTTATTAATGTAAGCAACAACCGATCCTTCATCCATATTAGCACCGATTCTGTTGCAAACAACATCAAAGCCACACTTTTCAAGACAGTCGGCAAGTAAATTATTGGTTGTTGTTTTGCCGTTAGTACCCATAACTGCAATAATTTCTTTTTTAGTGCGTTTTTCAAATTCCTTTAAAATATCCGGATAAAGCCTAAAGGCAAGCTTTCCGGGAGCACTTGTTGCCTGTTTTTTCATCAGATGCAACACAAATATAAAAATTTTACAAATAAAAACCGTAAAAAAGTATCTCATTTTTCCCTCTTTTCGTGTATAATAAAACAGATTTATGTTAATACTGTAACTGACCTCACAAAACATATGGCATTTTAAAATGTCTGCCCCTTTTTTAGTGCTTTTTGCACGAAGGAATGCATAAATTTGCATTCCTTATTTTTTTGAAACAAAATCACTTAAATGCATTTCTTTATATTTTACCACAATTTTTGTTTTTTTACAACCCATATAACCTCCGCGAGGCGAAAAATTACATAAAATTGTGAGAAATATTCCATTGACCGCAAAATTCCTTTTTGTTAAACTAATGTTGATAATTGTTTATCTTTAGTTGACTTTAATAATCCTCTATGTTAGAATAGCTTATAGCAGAAATTTTCATGAAAGATTATGATACGCTTAGTAATATGATATTATTGGTTAGAGGAGAAGAAGAAATGAAAAGGATAATGAAATCATTAATATTGGTAATAACATTATGTGTTACAATTGGAATATTTGAATTGGTAAATGCAGAAACATCCTACACAGAGGATGGTTATGTATATACAGTAACGGAGAATCAAGCAACAATAATAGACTATAATGGCTTGAGTGGGAATGTAATAATTCCTGAAGAACTTGGTGGATATCCGGTGACATGCATAGGTAGAGAGGCATTTGCGGGGATCATTAATATTACAGGCGTAGAGATTCCGGAAAGTGTAACAACAATAGAACCTTATGCATTTAATACTTGTGTAGCCCTTGAAAGGGTTATAATTCCGGAAACAACTGTAAATTTCGGAAGTGGTGATGCATTTTATGCGTGCCCTAAGCTTTTGTCGGCAGGTCCTATAGGCGGAGATTATAATATTCAGTTTGGTTGGACAACGCATATTCCTGAAGAGGCACTTTCGGGTTCAAATATTGAAACGATGGTCTTTCCATCGGAAGTTACAAGTATTGGTAGTGCAGCCTTTTTCGATTGTGCTTATCTTAAAAATATAGTTATTCCCGAAACAATTACGGATTTAGGTTATCAAACCTTTGCATATTGCTCTGCTTTGGAATCAATAGAAATTCCGGAGGGCATAACACGACTCAGAGGTCATGTGTTCAGAGAATGTTCTTCTTTGACATATGTTAAAATCCCACAAAGTGTAACGGAAATGGGAAGTGATAATTTTTCAAAATGTCCCAAGCTTTTAACAGCAGGGCCTGTTAATGGTGGGTATAATATTGAATTTTCCTGGAATAAAGAAATCCCGGCAAATGCATTTAACGGTGCAGGAATCTCTAAAATTGTTATTCCTGAGGGAATAACCCATATTTCGGAAGATGCTTTTGCCTTTTGCGGAAATTTATGTGACATTACACTACCTTCCACTATAGAATCCACAGAACAAAGTTCGTTAGATTCTTGTGCGAAAATAAAAACAGCCGGCCCTGCAGGAGGGGACTATAATTTAAAACTAAGCTGCAGTCGCTTGACCAAAGAACTTATGGGAGAGTTTAAATATTTAACTGAGATAGTTGTCCCGGATGGCGCAACGATCAGCACAGATGCTTTCTATGGAATGAAGAGTCTTGAAAAAGTTGTAATTGGCAAGGATATTACTTCAATTCATGCTAATGCCTTTTATGGAGCTAACAGTAATGTTGTGCTTCATGTATATGAATATTCATATGCTCATAAATATGCAGCTACAAGAAAAAAGCATTGTTTTTTGATTGATAAAAATAAGAGTTATTATGTCAGTACTCCGTTAGGAATAAGTATAAATGATGAAAATCAAATAAGAATTATCGGTTGCCAAGGTACCTACAAAGGGACAGTGGAAATTCCTGAAGAAATGTATGGTTTTCCGGTTGCAGAAATAGCAGATGAAGCTTTTGGCAATTGTTTGAAAGTTACCGGTATAACCATTCCGTCAAGTGTTAAAAGCATAGGTTCTTATGCTTTTAAGGATTGTGATTCTTTGAAAGAAATAACGATACCTGACAGTGTAACGCACATAGGAACATTTGCATTCTATTCGTGTAATTTGCTTGAAGAAATAACAATACCTGACAGCATTAACAATCTTGAAATGGGATTTTTTTATCAATGTTCATCGCTAAAAGATGTGAACCTTCCTGCTAATTTAAAAACAATCGGCGTTAATGCATTTTACAAATGCTCATCTCTTGAAAATATTTATTTACCCGAAACAATTACCCAAATACGAGGTGGGGCATTTTCTAATTGTACCTCATTAGCTTATATAGAACTTCCTGGTAGCATAACAGCTATAGAAGCGGGAACATTTTCCAATTGTAAAAAGCTTGCGGATTTAAGTATTCCCGATAAAGTAACTTCTATTGGCGACTCTGCTTTTTACAGCTGTTCTAACTTAAGTAAAATAATAATTCCTAAATCAGTTACATCTATCTATGGTAATGCTTTTGTGAGCACCACTAACACATTTTATGTGTATGAAGGAACATACGGAGAAACTTTTGCGGCAAAAAGGAAGCACGAGCTTATTAAAGAAACAGAGAATTTATATTATTATACCGATAATGAGGCAATTGTAATTACAGGTGTAAAAGCAAAAAATCTAAGCAGCTTGGATATTGAGAAAGAATTTAAAAATGTGGAGTATACTCAGATTAAAATAGAATACGGTGCTTTCAGAGACTGCAACGAACTTAAGAATATTGCTATTCCTGAAAAAGTTTCAGTTATTGGAAATAAAGCGTTTTATGGTTGCTCTGCACTGACAGATATATTTTTTAATGGGAGTAAAACGATTTGGAATGAAATTGATAAGGGTGTTGAAAATACAAATTTAATTAATGCTGATTTGCATTGTTCTATACCGATAGAAACAAACGTATCTGATAACGGAAAAACCGTTACAATTAGCTGTGAAAATATTGAAAATGGAAATCTTGTTATTTTAGCGATATACTCCGATGACAAGTTTGTAAATTTATATTCTGATACATATCAAGGTGAGGATATTGTATTCAATAACGTAAACTATGTATACAATAGGATTAAAGTAATGGTATGGAATGAAATGTCTGAAATGATGCCCGCGTGTCGACCGGATGAGATTTATATAAACACTATTTAAGAACAGTATGAAGCATCGTGTTTTTAACACATTAAAATGTAAAAAAATGAGTGTATTTATGTGGAGTGATTTATATGAAAGAATATGATGTAATTGTTTGCGGTGGCGGTCCGGCAGGAGTATGCGGTGCAATCGCATCTGCAAGGGCAGGCGCTAAAACGCTTTTAATTGAAAAAAAGGGATGTCTTGGCGGAATCTGGACAAGCGGACTTTTATCCTGGTTTCTTGACATAAAAGAAAAAAGCGGAATTATATGCGAAATTATGGAGGAGCTTACCAAAAGAGGCGAGGGTAGACGTCGTGAATACGGACCATGCTTTTCCGCAAATCCTGAAGCGGTTAAGCTTCTTTTGGAGGAAATGTGTTTAAATTCAGGAGTTGAGATTTTGCTTGATACGGTAGTAAGTGATTCCTTTGTTGAAAACGGTGAAATTAAATGCATAGAAACTGTATCAAAATCAGGCAAAGAAACATTTGAAGCAAAATATTTTATAGACGCAACAGGTGACGGGGATTTGTCGTACTTAAGCGGTTGCAGCTATGAAATAGGTAATAAAGACTCCAAAACTCAGCCTATGAGCCTTTGTGCGCTGGTAACGGGTATCGGCGGAAAAGAATTTGATGAATACGATAATTTTATAAATCCTTTTGGCTGCAAAGCAAAAAAACTGGAGGATATGGAAAAGGCAGGAATAAATCCTTCTTATAAATCGCCTTTTTTTACAAGGCTTCATGAAAACAGTCCCATTTTTATGGCGATGCTTAATCACGAATACGATGTGCTTCCAACAAGTAACAGGGATATAACAAAGGCAACAATAAACGCAAGAAAAGAAATCAACGAAATAATAAATAAATTAAGAAGCTATGGCGGTGTGTGGAAAAATTTAACTCTGGTTGCAACTGCTGATTCAATAGGAATCCGTGAGGGCAGAAGAATTAAGGGTGAATATACTTTAACCCACCAAGATGTTCTTGAGGGAAAGAAATTTGATGACGCTATGTGCAGAGTGCATTTCCCTATGGATGTTCACGCACTTAATAATAAAGTAGATGAGGATGAAGCAAAAAAAGGAAGAGGAAAAGCACTTCCTTACGATGTACCCCTTCGCTGTGCAAAAACAAAGGATATTAAAAATCTGTATACAGCAGGAAGATGTATAAGTGGTGACTTTTACGCTCATTCATCCTACCGTGTAACAGGAACGGCATCTGTTATCGGCGAATATGTAGGAAATTATGTGGCAACACATTTAAAATAAGTATAACCTTAACAAACACCTTTGGCGTTGGTTTGTTGAGGCTGAAGGGAGAAACTGTATGCTTACAATTAATAAAGTCACTTCAAACGATGTTATTGACTATGCTGCAGAGGAACTGAAAAAATATTTAAGAATGATGATGCCGGAGTGCGGTAACATTAAAATATATTTTAATCCCGAAGCAAAGGACGGCTTCAGACTTGGTCTTATGCAGGATTTTAATCTTGATGTGTCGGATGCAAAGGATACTGTTCTTGACGATATATTGTACATAGATTGTGACGAAAAAGGCGGTATTATTGCGGGGTCAAATTACCGTTCGGTGCTTTTGTCGGTTTACGAATATTTAAGACAGAATGGTTGCAGATGGCTTATGCCGGGAATTGACGGTGAATACATACCAATGCAGGATATAAAGCCTGTAAAATATCGTTTTATGCCAACAAACCGCTACCGTGGCTGGTGCAGCGAAGGCTCGCAGTTTCAACAGAGTGTGATTGATTCAATTGACTTTGCACCTAAGATTGGTCTTAACGTATATTTTATTCAGTTTGTAAATCCAAAGCAGTTTTATGAACGTTATTATTTACATATTGGAAACGAAGAAAATTATACGACCGAAGCTGTGTCTGACGAGCAGATTCTTCAATGGAAAAGACAGTGTGAAACGGAAATCGAAAAACGAGGCTTACAGTTTCACGATATGGGTCACGGTTTTAATTATCTTCCTTTTGGTCTTAAGGATGATGAAAAAAGCCTGCCCGAAGACAAAGCGCATTTCTTTGCACTTCTTGGCGGTGAAAGAAAGCTTTACGGTGATTCTGTGTGCTGTACACAGTTCTGTATGTCGAATGATGAAGCAAGAGATATGGTTTCAAGTTATATAACAGCTTTTGCAGAAAATCACAGCAATGTTGATTATTTAAACGTGTCACTTGCGGACGGTTCAAGAAATCAGTGTGAATGTGAAAACTGCAGAAAAAAGACTACTTCCGATTGGTACGTGATGCTTCTTAATCAGATTGACGAGAAGCTGACAAAAGCAAACCTTGATACCAAAATATCCTTTATTTCATATACGGACACTACCTGGGCGCCTGTTGAGGAACGTATTAAAAATCCTGACAGATTTGTTTTAAGCTTCTGCCCGATTTTCAGAAGCTACGCATATTCAATTCCCGAAGGAAGAGGAAACACAGAAATTGTTCCTTATGACCGTAATAAGAATAAGTTCCCCACAACATTAGGTGCAAGCCTTGATTATTTCGATGAATGGAAAAAGGTATGGAGCGGACCAAATCTTGCATTTGAGTATCATTACTGGCGTCATCAGTGCTATGACCTTACGGGAATTATGCAGGCAAAGCTGGTTAATGACGATATAAAGATTTATAAGGAAAACGGTTTTGACGGTCTTATCGCCTGCGGAACACAAAGGTGCTTCTTCCCGAGTGGTTTGTCGTTCTATACATACGCACGAACACTTTTTGACACATCACTTTCTTACGAGGAAATAGCAGAAGAATACCTTTCCTGTGCTTTCGGCAAGGACTGGAAACTGTTTTACGAATATTTTGAAAAAATTTCGGATGCACTGCCTTTCAGCTTTTTCTCACGAGATGAAGCTTGGCACCGTGAAAAAGTTCATTATGACCCTGAAAGGGCTGAAAAAATTGCACAGATACGAAATATAACAAAAGAAGGAAGAAAATTAATCGAATCACACAAAGGAGCAGATGCCAGAATTCGTTCAATATCATTAAAGCTTCTTAGCTATCACGCAGACTTCTGCGACCTTATTTCCGATTGGATGTCTGCAAAGGCAAGAGGTGAAATTGACCTTGCGATGGAATTGTTCCAGAAGGCAAGAGTGGAAGTCGGTAAGTTCGAAATTGAAATTCAGAGCTTCTTTGACCACCACCTGTATTTCGGTGAATACATCCACGCACAGAATTTAAAATCCCCCGGAGCTCAGGATATAGTAAATATATGATTAAATAGAGTTTTTGATAACGACACGAAACATAGACTGTGAAGCATTTGTTTACAGTCTTTGTTTTTTTGACACAAATTTGCCGAAAATATCTACAAATATACTTGTTTGGATTTTTAAAATTTTGTTATAATCAAATTGCAAAAACGAATCCTTAAAGGAGGAACAAGATATGGAATATGTTAACTTTTTAGGCCATAAGGTATCAAAGCTTATTATAGGCGATAATCCGTTTAACGGACATTCCTACATAACGGATTTTGTTCCGGGTGCGGATATGCGTAATTATTATACCGAAGAAAAAATACTTGAAGAAATGCATAAAATGGAGGAACTTGGTATTAATACAATGCTTCCTCTGGCAGACCCGTATATTATAAGAATTCTTCAGCGTTACAGAAATAGTGGCGGAAAAATGAATTTTATTTTCCAGACCTGGGGACCTTTGATGACATCTCTTCAGACTGCTGACATAACCATTCAGCAGATGATGTCGGTTGACCCTATAGGTTTATATCTTTCAGGCACATATAACGATGTAAGATTTGAAACGGGAAGAAACGATGAAATCGTTGCCATGCTTGGAAAATTAAAGGAAAGCGGTGTTCCTGTCGGGTTTGGTACACATCATCCTGAACTTGTTGAATTATGTGAAAAAGAAGGTTGGGATGTTGACTTTTATATGGCTTGTATGTATAATCTCCGCAGACAGCGTGAAGGTGAGGAAAGCGGATTTATTACAGGAAAAAGCAAGTCGGGTATTGTAATTGTCCCCGAAGACAGACCTGTTATGCTTAATGTTCTTAAGAATATTGAAAAGCCGATAATTGCATTTAAGATTTTTGCAGGCGGACAGATGCTTGTTCAGCATAACGAGGAAGAACGAAGAGCACTTATAAAGAACACTTATGATACGATTTTTACCACTCTTAAACCAAACGATATTGCGGTAGCAGGTGTATTTTCAAAGTACCACGACCAGCTAACCGAAAATGTCAGCGTATTCAATGAATGGCATAACGAAAGAACTAACTCGAGGTAAGGTTAATGTTAAGAATTGGCATAATTGGAGCAGGAGCAATTTCAAACAGTCATCTCGCTTCATATAAAAAGAACGATAAATGTAAAATCGTTGCTATTACTGATGTTAATTTTTCTCTTGCAAACCAGAGGGCTCAAGAATACGGAATAGAAAAAGTTTATTCGGACTATAAAGAATTACTTGCGGATAAAGAAATAGATGCCGTAAGCATTGTAACGCCCACATTTACTCATACAGAAATCGTTATTGATGCCTTAAAAAAAGGGAAAAATGTGCTTTGCGAAAAACCGCCGGCGCTTACTGCCGATGATGTGAGAAAATGTGTTGCAACCGCAAAAGAAACGGGTAAGCTTTTAATGTATGGCTTTGTGTGCAGATTCAGGTCTCAGGTGCAGTATCTTAAAAGATATATTGACAATGGTAAAATGGGCGACTTTGTATATGCGGAAAGCTCAAGATTATCTCGCTGTTCACAACGCAACGGATGGTTTATAGACAAGACGAAGTCGGGAGGTATTTTATTTGATGTAGCTATTCACGAGCTTGATTTACTGCTTTATCTTATGGGATACCCAAAGCCGAAAAGCGTTCAGGGATTTACAAGCGATGTGAATGGAGATTTACCCGATAAAATCAAAGGCGGCACAACCGGATACAATTCTCTTGACAATAACAGCTATGACAAAACGGTTGAAAGCTTTGCAAGTGCTCACATAATACTTGATAATGGAGCATGTATTGATATCAAGTCAAGTTCAGTATTTCTTTATCCGGATATGACATTTCATATAGACATCGGCGGAGAAAAGGCAGGAGCAAGAATGGAGCCTTTTTCAAATGACAAAAAGCTTGAAATTCTTGAACTGACCGAAGATTGTTATTTTAACAAATCTACACCGCTAATCGATGATGTCGATGTTTTTGAAGAGGAAATAAACCATTTTGTTGATTGCTGCATAAACAAAACCGAATGTATATGCAGAGCTGACGATGCAATAATTCTTGTTGAAATATTAAATGCAATATATAAATCTGCAGAAACAGGCAAAGCTGTTGAATTTTAAATATAAAGAAAACCACTTCATCATTGTTAATCGAAGTGGTTTTTTTGTTTGCGTTGCGATGGTGTTGTGCCTGTTATGTTTTTGTATATGTTGTTAAATGTTCTTACCGATTGAAATCCGCTTTCAAGAGCGGCTTGTGTAACAGAATATCCGTTTTCAAGCAATTCCTTAGCTTTGGTGATGCGAAGATTATTAATGTAGTCGCTGACAGACATTGCCGAATACTTAGTAAACAGCTTTGATAACTTACCTCTGTCCATATATAAGCTTTTGGCGATATTCGTAACAGTTATATTTTCTGAGAAATGTTCGTTTATAAAGTTAACTATTCCGTAGAAGTCTTTTCTTTCCTTTTTTGAGCTGCTTTTCTGTTCTTCCTGAGGGAATTTTTCTGCCACTGCAAAGTAAAAAGCTGAAAAAATATTTTGAGCAAAAATGTTTTTATCATTTTTTTCAACAATATTTGTAGTTTTCATAAGTTCAAAAAGGTGGTTTAAACGATTCGCCAAAACAGGGTCGTTTGCAATTTCCTCTGCTGTTATGTGAGGCTTTACAGGTTTTAAGGACTGATGACCACCAAGAAGTAAAGAAACAGAAAACTGACCAAGATACATAGTGCCACTACTTAAAAACAAGTGCACACAATGCTCACCGATAAAAATTAAATCACCTTTTTTAGCTTCATAGGTCGTACTGTCAATAAGTATTTTAAAGCTGTCACTTAAAACATATATGAATTCAATGTTTTCGTGCCAATGAAAATAAGTGGATTTTTCGGATGATTTGAATTCGGGCCAAAAAACCATAATTCTGTTATGTGATTCATGTTGAATTTTCATTTTAAACTCCTTTGAAAACACGAAAATGAACCGGACAGCAAATAATGTGCCGGTTCATTTTTTCTTATCAGTTTAACGGATATTTTGCTTTGTATGCTTCGTAGAAGAGTGCAAAGTCATTTTCACCGTCGTTTTTAACGTGATTTAAGTATTCGTGAGTATCAAAGCTGCCGTTTGCAATCTCAAGAAGACAAACCGCAATGTTTGAACAATGGTCTGCTACTCTTTCATAGTTTGTTAAAAGGTCGGAAAGAACGAAACCAAGTTCAACAGTACAGTTACCCTCCTTAAGTCTTTCAATATGACCTGCTTTGATTTTTCTCTTAAGTCTGTCAATAACCTGTTCAAGTGGTTCAACCTTTTTGGCAAGTGACAAATCCTCAAGCTCAAGAGCGCTGAAGGTTAAGTTGATAATATCGCGTACAGCTCTTGAAATAACCATAATATCCTTTTGTGCCTGTTCAGAAAATTCAATACCTTTATTGTGTATTTCTTCAGCAACATCACAGATATTAACAGAGTGGTCGGAAATTCTTTCAACGTCACCTACAACATGTAAAAGCTCGCTGACTTCTTTACTCTTCTGTGCGCTTAACTGAGTTGAACCGAGTTTGACGAGGTATGTGCTTGTTTTATCTTCGTATTGGTCAACAGTATCTTCTGTGTTTCTGATTTTTTTGATAAGTGCTTCGTTATAGCCGTTATCAATAAGACTTATAGAGTCGATAATGCAGTCTTTTGTTATAAGTGCCATTTTATTTACTATATCGTGACACTGTTCAACAGCGAATTCCGGCATATCAAGGAAACGTTTATCAAGGGTAGCAAATTCGTTTGTTTCTTCCTTCTTTTTGCCTTTAATTGTTTTAATTGCAAGCTTTTCAATAAGTCCGAGGAACGGAAAGAGGACTACTGTTGAAATTATATTGAACAATGTGTGAACAAAAGCAATGGTTACAGGAGTTACTGCCTGACTCATAAACGCAAAGTCCATAATTGCATTAAGTATATAAAATACAGTTGCAACAATTATAACACCGATTATTTTTGTATATACACAGATTGCAGCAACTCTTTTTGAGTCTGTATTACCTGTAATTGCAGAAACAACAGGTGTTATTGTTGTGCCGATATTCTGACCTAAAATGATAGGAATTGCAGTTGTAAAAGGGATAGCACCGGTAAGAGACATTGCCTGCAAAATACCAACTGAAGCGGAAGATGACTGAATGACAGCAGTAAGTAATGTTCCCACAAGAATACCCATAACAGGGTTGTTGCCGAAGAATACGAGAAGATTCTGGAACTGGGGCATATCCTTAAGACCGTTAACTGCTCCGCTCATTGCATCCATACCGAACATTAAAATACCAAAACCAAGTAAAATAGATGCAATATTCTTTTTCTTATCGGATTTTGACATCATTATGATAACAACGCCGATTGCGGTAAGAATAGGTGTAAATGTATCGGGCTTAAAAAGCTTTGTCCACCATAATGTACCGCTGATTTCCGATGAACTTAGGAGCCATGCGGTAACAGTTGTACCGATATTTGCACCAAGAACAATGCTTATTACCTGTCCTAATTTCATAATGCCTGAGTTAACAAAGCCTACAAGCATAACTGTTGTTGCCGAGCTTGACTGAATTATAGCTGTTACGACGAAACCAAGTAAAAAGCCCTTGAATTTATTTGCCGTGAGCTTTGAAAGAATGGATTCAAGCTTTCCGCCTGCAAGACGTTTTAAGCCGTCACCCATTAATTCCATTCCGTAAAGGAATAATGCAAGTCCGCCTAAAAGAGTTAAAATTGAGAAAACATCAAATTTTTCCATATGTTTTATCCTTTCTGTTGCACATAATATTCAAATTCTCCCAATTTTATTTTAGCATAATTATGCAGCTTTTGCAATACTTATTTAGTTATCACTATTTTTTAACTGCTCCAGAACTGTTTCAAGCTTCTTTACAACGGGAATATTCATTTTTGCGGCATTTTCCAGTATGGAAAGACTTTCGTTTGCAATGTAAAAGCCTATTACCATATCACGCAGACCACTGAAATTTGCAGCTTTTCCTGCTACAACAGCAAGAGAAACAATAATTAAAATAACTGTTTTCTTTATTATTCCCTTAAAGCCTGTTTTGGAATTCAGCTTTTTCTGGTAAAGAGCACAAAGAATTCCTGTTATGTAATCTGCTACCATACAGAATATAAGGGCTTTGAACATCAGGTCAAAGCCGCCGAATATTTGTGAGCTTAAAGTGATTAATGTTCCGAAAAACAGCTTTATCCAATTTGAAAAATTATTAATCATTTTCCTGCAACTGTAAGTGCGTTTGCAATCATTATTGCCGCATCGGCACGTGTTAAAGGTAAGTCGGGGTTGAAATTGCCGTTTCCGTCACCATTTACAATTCCGTAGTTTAAAAGCTTTTCAATGTGTTTTCTGGCATAATGATTTTCAATATCTTTAAAAGTGTTAACTTTCATTTTATGTTTCACCTCATTTTTGAAGAATTTCCATACTTCCCAATTGTTTTTCTGCATAGAGGAGGGACAGTTTTTCCCTGACACGTCAAAGTGACGCAGAATGTGGTCGTGGCTGATGGATAGCATTTTTGCAATACGGGCTGTTTCATCAATTAAATTATTCAGGGCTTTTTCATAATCGCCGTCAGCGTTTATGCAAAGCTCGATACCTATGGAATTGTTATTGATTATTCCGTTTTTACCCTTACCGTCACCGCAATGCCAGGTGTAATATTTTGTAAAGTCATTTACCCAAAGTATTTCCTTGCTGTCTATAAAGCAGTCTGCTGAGGAATTGCGGTTTCCGCTGTTGAAATAATTGTAGTGAGCACGTGCATTTGCACCGTCACTTTTATTTGCTGTGTCGTGAATTACAATAAACTTAATTTTATTGGTGCGCGGCGTAATGTTGTATTTAATTTGCACTTTTTTCTCCTTTCTTTATATATTTGTTGCGGCAGATACATTATATCAGTATATCCATATGACATTCAATGACATCTTTGCAAAGAATTTACATTGATTATGGAAAAAACCTGTGATATTATAAACGGGTGGTATTTTTACCACGGAAAGGATTGAGAAAAATGAAAAAAGCAGTAACATCATTACTTGTTTCGTCACTTATTTTAACAACTGTTGCGTCAGCTGCGGAAATTAAAAAAACCGACAGCCTTTCAGATGCAGTGACCGCAAAGTGCGTTTATGCCAAAAGCTTCAGTCCTGATTTACGGTACAGAAAATTATGTGAATTTTTAAAACAGTACAATCTGTCGCTGCCGCCATGTGTGGAGGAAGAGTTGCCTGAAACAGATACCGATACTGATGTTTCATTGCCTGATACCAATATTCCTCAGCCCGATACCGATTTACCGGAGAATGAAAACAATGTTCCGGAAACCGAAGCCCCCGGCTTTGGAAATTCTTATAATATGGCATTAGAGGTACTGGAGCTGGTAAATAAAGAAAGAGCGGCAGCAGGTCTTTCTTTGCTTACACTTGACTCATCTCTTTCGAAGGTAGCAGAAAGCCATTCTGTTGATATGGCACGTAACAACTATTTCAGCCATACAAATTTAAACGGGCTTTCACCCTTTGACCGTCTTAAAAATGCGGGAATTTCGTACAAAACAGCAGGAGAAAACATAGCTATGGGACAGAAAACACCTCAGCAGGTAGTTTCAGGCTGGATGAATTCATCGGGACACCGTGCAAATATCCTTAATTCAAATTTCGGTAAAATGGGATTAGGTACGGCATCCGACAACGGTGGCGGTTATTATTGGACGCAAATTTTTACAAATTAAAACAAAATACTTGACGAAACAACAAAAACAAGATATACTTTAACTTAGGTAGAGGTGCAGATTTCATAAGTATGGCAGAAAAAACGGAAATATGTCTGTCTGAAAGGGAAGTTTGCCGAAACGTATAAGGTTTTTCCGGACCTTATATGTTGGGATGCAGGGAAATACTTTGCATACTGTCACAAATGTGGAGAGCTATCATACGTTAAGGTAAACAACGGCCGTAAATGCACTCTGCGTTTGCGGTCTATTTATTTTCTAAGAAAGAAAGGGTTGTAAAAATGAAAAGAAACAAAAGAATCGCTTCTGTATTTACGTTGATTCTGGTGCTTGTTTGTCTTATGTGTTCAATGAGCACATTGGTATTTGCGGCACCTGCGGAAACAGATGCGAAAATGGCAGAAGCACTTCCCGGTTACGCACAGTACGTAGGCGAAAAGGAAGATGCTGCAAATCTTGATTATGCATATGAATATATTGATTCATACGCAGACGCTATCCAGGATGACCCGGATGTAGACACTAACATAAAAGAGGCTGTTAAGGAAGTAAGAAAAGAGGTAACTCCTTTCTACGCAACAATCTGGTCTATAGTTCCTGCACTTATTGCTATTGTTCTTGCACTTATCACAAAAGAAGTTTATTCTTCACTTTTTGTAGGTATTGTTGCAGGCGGTTTGCTTTATGCAAACTTCAATTTTGAAACAACAATTACTCACGTTGTAACAGATGGATTCGTTGCAAGTCTTGCAGATTCATACAATGTAGGCATTCTTATATTCCTTGTTCTTTTAGGTACATTGGTTGCCATGATGAACAAGGCAGGCGGTTCTGCGGCCTTCGGAAGATGGGCAAGCACACATATTAAGTCAAGAGTAGGCGCACAGCTTGCTACAATACTTCTTGGTGTCCTTATCTTCGTTGATGACTACTTTAACTGTCTTACAGTTGGCTCTGTTATGAGACCTGTTGCTGATGCAAAGAAGATTTCACGAGCTAAGCTGGCATACTTAATCGATGCAACAGCAGCACCTGTTTGTATCATAGCTCCTATTTCTTCATGGGCAGCAGCAGTTGCAGGCTTTGCTCCTGAAGGTCAGGGTCTGAGCTTATTTATCAAAGCAATCCCATTTAACTTCTATGCAATTCTTACAATTGTTATGATGGTAACTGTAGCAATTCTTAAATTTGATTTCGGTCCTATGAAAATCCATGAAAAGAATGCTGAAGAAAAGGGTGATTTATTCACAACTCTTGACGAAACAGCAAAATCCGTTCAGGACGAACAGGCTAATCATAAGGGTAAGGTTATCGACCTTGTTTTACCTGTAGTTATTCTTATTGTCTGCTGTATTATCGGTATGATTTACTCAGGCGGATTCTTCTCAGGTGAAAGCTTTGTAAATGCATTCTCTAACTGTGATGCGTCAGTTGGTCTTGCACTTGGTTCATTTGCGGCAATTGTTCTTGTAACTGTTTATTTTATTGTGTTCAGACACGGCGTTGTTAAGTTTACAGAGCTTATGGGATGTATTCCAGAAGGCTTTAAGGCAATGGTTCCTGCTATCCTTATTCTTACCTGTGCATGGACACTTAAGGGTATGACAGACAGCATTGGTGCAAAGGTATTTATTGCAGACTTTGTTAACTCTTCAGCAAGTGCATTTGTAAACTTCCTTCCTGCAATTATATTCCTTGTTGCTATTGGTCTTTCATTTGCAACAGGTACATCATGGGGAACATTCGGTATTCTTATTCCTATTGTTCTTGCAGTATTTGCAAATGATCAAACAATGTCAATTATCGGTATGTCAGCTTGTATGGCAGGTGCTGTATGCGGTGACCATTGTTCACCTATTTCGGATACTACCATTATGGCATCGGCAGGAGCACAGTGTAACCACGTAAACCACGTTAACACACAGCTGCCTTATGCCTTTACCGTTGCGGCAATCAGCTTTGTCGGTTACATAATCGCAGGCTTTGTTACAAACTGGATGATAGTTCTTCCGTTAATGGCAATTATCACTATTGCAACTATGTTTGTAATAAAGAAAATTTCCAAGTAATTTACAAGGTGCTGTTTCCTTTGCGGAGACAGCACCTTTTTTATATTAATAACAGTTTGAATCAGATTTATCTGATTCAATACTGTTACTTGCGTTTTTGTGTGCAAATGGTATGGGAATCACGTGGATGTTTTTACTGTTTAAAGTAATTGCAGAGCTGTCAAAAAGCTTGCCATCAACAAAAATAAACGAAATATCTTCACCAAGAAGCTGATGTATTGCATTTTCAGCTTCATTTTTATTTTTCACTTCAACCGTTTTAAAACCGACGAGACTATAGGCGTAAATATTTTCGTGATTACCTACAAATACGGCATTTGACACTAAATCAACTCCTGTTTTATTTTTCTGAGGATCTTCCGAAAACAGAAGCAATAAGACCGAAGAAAATTGCGGCACCGATACCTCCGGCAGAGGCAGTAAGACCACCTGTGAAAATACCGGTTAATCCATCTTTGGCAATAGCTTCCTTAACTCCGTTTGCCAGAGTATTCCCAAAACCCGTTAACGGCACCGATGCTCCTGCTCCGGCAAAATCAATAAGCTTGTCATATACTCCGAAAAAGCCTAAAATCACGCCTGCAACAACGTAAGAAACGAGTATTCTGGCAGGTGTGAGCTTTGTTTTATCTATTAATATCTGACCTATTGCACATAAAGTGCCGCCGACAATAAATGCTTTTAAATACATCATAATGTTAAATCCTTTCTACTGCAACTGCATGAGCAACACCGGGAATGCTGTCACCCTGAAAGGTGCTTGTTGTACTCATCAATGCACCTGTTGCGCATACTAAAACCTTGTTTAGGTTACCTTCCTGCATTTTCTTGAAAATATATCCTGAAAAAACACTTGCACAGCAACCACAGCCTGAGCCACCTGCGTGTACGTCTTGTTTTTCTATATCAAAAATTTCCTTCCCACAGTCGGTATAACGGTTACCTAAAACCAAACCGGCATTTTCCAGCTGCTCCGAAACAATACTACTGCCCACAACTCCCAGATCTCCTGTTATTACCAGATCGTAATAATTTTCATCTATCTGTCTGTCGGTAAAATGCTTTATCAGAGTATCTACCGCAGCAGGAGCCATAGCTGCACCCATATTATTTGCGTCCTTAATGCCCTTATCTACAATTTTGCCCGGAGTTATTGCGGTAATTGCAAAATTACCTTCATCGGCACAAACCATAGCCGCACCCGATGCTGTTACCGTCCATTGAGCAGATGGAGTGCGCTGACCGCCGTATTCAAGTGGGAAACGAAACTGTCTTTCGCTGCTGCAGAAATGACTTGAGGTTACGGCTATAACATTATGGGCAAAACCGCCGTCAACTGCCATTGCAGATAAACACAAGCCCTCACAAAAGGTTGAACAAGCACCGTACAGACCGAAAAACGGGATACTGTAATCAAGAAGCCCGAAGCTTGTTCCTACGCATTGATTAAGTAAATCTCCGCCAAATATAAAATCAATATCACTATTTGCTTTTTTTGTTTTTTCAAGAAGTATTCCCACCGCCTGACGCTGCATTTTGCTTTCTGCTTTTTCCCATGATTTTTCATTGAATCTCCCATCTGTTATAACACAGTCAAAATAGCAGCCTAAAGGACCTTCTGATTCCTTTTGACCTGCTATTGATGCCGTTTCAAGTATTCTCGGTTTGTTTTCGAGAAATACGGTACTTCCTTTCTTTTTGCTCATACATACACCTCACAGTATTGAAATAACGTAAGTAATAATTCCACCGACGATGCTTGCACTTACACCGTAAGCAATGACAGGTCCTGCAATTTTGAACATATTTGCACCTACTCCCATAACAAAGCCCTCGTCTTTAAATTCAATGGCAGGGGATACAACAGCATTTGCAAACCCCGTAATAGGTACTAAGGTTCCTGCTCCTGCATATTTTGCAAGGTCGTCATATTTTCCGATACCCGTAGCAAGTGCACTTAGAAAAACAAGAGTGATGCTTGTGAGAGTAAAACATATTTTCTTCTCAAAGCCCCAAAAGGAAAACAAATCAAGAAGTGCCTGACCTAAGGTGCATATAAGTCCGCCTATAAGAAATGCAAAAAACAGATTCTTTCCCATAGGTGATGGAGAAACCTTTTGCTGTGCGTATTTTTTATATTCGTGATTATTCAATATTATATCGCTCCTTTTGTATTATTTTTATCCATAAATATAAAAAAAATACACCGAATAATCGGTGTATACAGACTGTCGAAAAAGTTGTTCTACCGCAAGCAGAGTTGTTTTTAAATTATACTAATTTGTAGTTTTTATCATTCAAATTTAGTAATACTACTAAAAAATGCCTATAAACATCGAGTTTATAGGCATTTTGCTTGCTTCTTTGCGAACGGGTTATTGCCGTACCATCGTACTGTCTGCAACCCGTTCGCAAAAATATAACTTTCTTTTTCCTTGTCTGTCAGTGTGTCGACAGGTTTATCGACACACTGAATACACCGAATAATCGGTGTATAAAAGCTTTTAAATTTTTAATTTTCGTGAGCTTTTTTCCACGGCTTTACGCAGATTAAACACATTATGGTGCCTAAAATTGCAATTATAAGCCACACAAGAAGTGTAAGCTTCCAGTCATATAATTCGGTAAGAAGTGCAATACCGTATGTAGAGATGGCACTTCCTATATATGTACAGCAGTTAAGCAGTCCGGAAACGGTAGAAACATTTCCTGTTTTCTGGAAAAAGGGTGGTATCATACAAATAAGAATCAAATTAACACCGTGCATACTGCCTTCAAGAAGTGCTGTAAAAATAACTGATAAAACAGTATTTCTTCCTGTTGTGATATAAAGCATCAAAGCAGAAACAGCACCAAATGCAAAGATAACGCCTGCACATGTAAGAGGATTGGTGAATTTCTTTCTGTAAAGAGAAGATGCAATATTAAAGCAGGCAATACTGAAAAGCGGCAAAACAACGCCCGTCAGAATAGATGCCTCTGCACCTAATTTGTATGTATCCTTGATATATGAAGGCATCCAGGTTCCAACACCGTCACGAAGCATACCCTGAAGAATAATAGCGGTCATAATTCCAATAATAAGAGGCGAGAAAAAGCCTTTGATTGATGCTTTTTTTGTTTCTTTTTTAACTACTGCTTCTTTAGGGACATCTATACAGAATATGTTCCATAAGAAAATCATAACAATACCGAATAGTGCAGAAAAGAAGAATACATATTCCCAGCTTGCAAACCAGATTATAACAGGTGCGATAAGGAAAATAACAATTCTTCCGAAGGAGCTGCCCCAGGAAATTTTAACAGAAGCTTCCTTATAATCCTCCTGAGAAAATAAAGCAGTCATAAGCTTTACAATAGGAGGCCACATAAATGCCTGTGCAAAACCGTTTACGCACCAGACTGCAAGCATCAAATACGGTGACGAACAGAAGGGAATAAGGATGTTCATACAAACTGAAAGTCCAAGACCGTATGAAACCAGATTTTTAGGAGAGAACTTGTCGCCTGCAATACCGCTTATAATCTGTCCTGCACCGTAGGTTATAAAGCTTCCCGTAAGAGCCATTGAAAGTAAATCCTTTGAAAGCTTTGTAGCTTCCTCCATTTCAGCTACAATAGCGCCGTAGTTTATTCTTGTCATATAGCTTACCATATAGGTAATCATAAACAGAATAATCATTTTTGTTATTTTGCTTTTTTCTTTAAGATGTTCCATTTTATTTCTCCTTACTTATAACATTTATATCATTTTCTTTGTATAAACGTTTAATTTCTTCCGATAAGTTGCTGTCGGTAATATAAATATATTCCTTTTTCATATCCGATGTTTTGATTAATGCTTTTTTTTCAAATTTACTGCTGTCTGCAAGAATATAAACTAAATCCGTATTCTGTATAACAAATTTCTGAATTGTACATAATTCGTGCTCATAATCGCAGATGCCGTAACTAAGTGAAACTGCCGATGGACAGATAAACGCTTTATTTACGCAAATGTTACTTAGCATATCAAGAGCAAGAGTTCCGTAAAAGCTTTTTTCTTCCTTATTGTAATGACCGCCTGTAAGTATTACTGAAAAATTCTTGTGATTTTTCAAAATGTCAAATACATCTGCAGAATGTGTTACCACCGTAAGCGAAGAAAACATTTCTTTCAAAGCTTCTGAAAAGTATATTGCCGTAGAACCTGTGTCAACAAAAATGCAGTCATTTTCCTCGATAAAGTTAATAGCAGCTAAAGATAGCTCTTTTTTTTCGTCGTTTAATTCGCTATTTCTTTCCTCTAAAGTAAAAAATGGCTTCATACGTGTGTTTGCAACGGCTCCGCCGTGAACACGTTTAAGAAGCTTTTGCTGTTCAAGCTGTAATAAATCACGTCTTACCGTCTCTATGGAAACGTTGAATCTTTCCATTAAAGCCGAGGTTGTAACAGCTCCTTTTTTATCTAAAATTTCGCAAATTTTATTTTGCCTCTCATTTGCAAACAAATCCACACACCTCCACACAAATTCATATTATATCACAGTTTCTCAAAAAGTCAATATAAACCTTAAAATGTCTGTGTTTATTTTTCCTTGACACAATTAAAATATTAAATTATACTGTAAATAGGTATGAAACAGTTCCTGCGGCTTGAGCAGATTCGTATAAAGGAGGATTTTGTTATGAAAAAATTTGTGTCAGGTTTATTGATAGGCGGTATTTTAATCTTCTGTGTAGGTGTTTTGGCACAGAATATGGAAATTGCAATTGAAAAATTGCCACTTAAATACATATTTAACGGAGTGGAGAAAACGCCTTTAGATGGTGAAGAAGGGTTTATTTATAATGACAGAACCTATGTTCCAATTCGTTTTGTAGCAGAAGCAATGGATAAAAATGTGGAGTGGGAAGAAGATGATTATACTATAAATATTTCGGACAAAAAGGAAGCGGACGTTACGGAATATAAGTGGTATACACCTCTTTTAAAGGATGCCGGAGTAACTGAAGAAGAGTGTAATATTCGTTTAATAGGTTCATTTGAAAATTATATTGTGGCTGAAGTTTCTGTAAATAAAGGAAATGAAAATGATTGGTATGTTAAACTTTACCGTTGTGAGTCTGACGGTGAGGAGGTTATGCTTATTTCGGATACACAGCAATATTTAGGCGGATTTAATTACGCTGTATTTGACAATTACTGTATTTTCAATAAGCTTGATGAACACAACAATAAATATCTTGAAATTAAAGATATTACCACTCTCGAAGTAACAGCAACAATCAACAATTCTTACGATGAGTATATTTATGACGGAAGTGTTATTTATATGGTTCATGAGGATAAAAAATGCGAACTCAGGATACTAAGCCCCGAAAACGGATTTGTAAAAACAATTAAGTCATTTCCTGAAGAGGCAGATTTAAAGGTTTTTGAAAAGGGTAAATATCTGCACATTATGTGTACCGATATTGAAAACACGAAAATATATTATTACGAAATATGGTAATTAAAAGAGCAGCAGCAAAACGAAATCCGCTTTGCTGCTGCTCTCTTGTTTATTTTAAAAAGCTTTTCTGCATATCGTTATATTCATCTGCAATTTCAGAAAGCATTATTATGTAATCCTCACCGTCTTCAAGCTTTAAAATATTGTTCATAGCTTTTCGTACATTCTTTATAAATTGCGGTTCAAGCTGTTTTACCTTTAAGCTTCGTGCAAGTGGACACATTCTTTTAGCCATAGGATTCATAACAATTTTTAAAGGGCTACCTTCTTTTTTATAAGGCATCAGAGGAAAAATTCTGCAGGCAAGCGGTCGAAGTGAGCGGTTGCATCTGTTGCAAAAGAATATTTTGGAACTTTGGGTTTCACCGTATTCACAGGCAGTATTTTCTATTCTGCCAAAGTCTGCATTCTTTAAAAATTCTTCCTCGTGAGGAAACAAAAGCATTCCTGTTTCCTCGTCACCGTCCTTACAGCAGGCGTGGTCACAAAGAACTCCGCAATCCTTTGAGAGGGGAGTAACATCGTCAAACAAGCTGTAAACACGTTTATAAAAATCATTTACCGTCATTTTCATTCTCCTGTTCAACCTCTGTATTTTCAGGCTTTTTAACAAAATCAAGCACGCCCCATAACACAACAGGGACTGCAACAACAAAGCCTACCCATATTGAAAGAGGCCTATGAGGTCCGATTGAAGCAAAAGAAGCGGTAACAATCAAAATTGCAAGTATTATTTTAAAAATTCCCGATATAGTTCTTATTTTCATAATTTTTTTCTGAAGCTGATGCTTGCCCAGGAGCCTTCGTTGTAATTTTTTATAACCTCGAAGCCCTTTTCGATGATAGCATCTTCAACCTCCTGCTTCCTTTCTATAATTATTCCCGAAACAATCAAGGTTCCGTCATCCTTTAAAAATTCACCAAACTGACCGCTCATTGCTTTTAACACATCTGCAACAATGTTTGCAAAAATTACATCATACTTTTTGTAGCCTAAAGTATCGCAAAGAGCTTTGTCCTGGATGATATTACCACAGTATACGTTGTAGCAATTTTCATTAAATCCGTTTAGAGAGGTGTTTTCCTTTGCTATTCTTGTGCTGTTAGCGTCAATATCAACCATATTAACGTGCTTTGCACCTAATAAAAGAGCCCCTATAGACAAAATACCGCTTCCGCATCCAAGGTCTAAAACCTCTTTGTTGTTAAGGTCGAACTTTTCCATTGTCTCAAGACAGAGACGTGTGGTTTCGTGGGTACCTGTTCCAAAGCTCATACCCGGGTCAATTTCAAGGATTTTCCTGTTATCCGGATTATCAGTCTTTTCCCAGGACGGCTTTATAAGAAATCTGTCACCGATTTTTATTGGCTTAAAAAACTGCTTCCAGTTATTTTCCCAGTCCTCTTCCTTTACGTTGTTAACGGTCATTTCAAGACTACCGTATTTTTCTTCTTTCTTAAGCTCTTCAAGAACATTTTTAAGGGAAGACATCATATCCATTCCCTGTGAATTTTCAGGAAGATATAAAATAACCTTAGTAGGGGCGTCCTTAAGATACATAAGACTTTCGTCAACGTAGTCCCAGTAAATTTCAGTACCCTCTAAAAACTCGTTAAAATCGTCGGAATTTTCAATTCTGATACCTGTGATACCTATATTTAAAAGATTTCCCGTTAAGGTTTCTATTCCGTCGCTGTTAGTTTCTATTGCAACTTCTGTCCAGTTCATATTCTTCTCCTTATCACGCAAAAAACGGCTGTAATTTTACAGACAACAGCCGTTATTGTTTTTTATTTGAATATATTTTTCATTTTTTCAAAAAAGTTGTTTTTGTTTAAGTTGTTTCCTTCGTCAAGAGCCTGGAACTGACGGAGCAAATCCTTCTGCTTTGAAGAAAGGTTTCTTGGTACATCTACATTTACCTTAAAAATGTGGTCACCCTTTCCGAGCATTTTTTTGATGCCCTTACCTTTAATTATAAAGCTTGTTCCTGACTGAGTGCCTTCGGGAATTTTATGCTTGATTTTACCGTGAATTGTAGGTACATCAATTTCAGCACCCAAAGCCGCTTCAACAAAATCGATAGGCATTTCACAGTAAACGTCTGCACCTTTTCTTTTAAACAACTCGTGAGGCTTGATTCTTATGCCGATAAGCAAATCACCGTAAGGACCGCCGTTTGCACCTGCATTACCGAATCCGCGCTTCTGCAGATACTGACCGTTGTCAATACCCTCAGGAATATCGAGACGGATTTTCTTGTTTTTCTGAGCTCTGCCCTGACCGTTGCAGGCTGAGCAGGGAGTTTTAACAATTTTACCCTTTCCTCCGCATCGTGTACACGGGCTTTGAGTCATCATATTACCAAGCATAGTCTGGCGCATTCTTTTTATCTGACCTGTGCCGTGACATTCGGGACAGGTTTCAGGCTGGGTTCCTTTTGCAGCACCGCTGCCATTACATTCTGAGCAAACCTCAATACGTTTAAAGCTAAGCTCTTTTTTCACACCGAAAGCCGCTTCTTCAAAGGTGATATCTGCAGTAATTTCAATATCACTGCCCTGTCTTGGAGCATTGGTGTTTGAACCGCCGCCAAAGCTACCGCCGAAGAATGTGTCGAAAATATCTCCGAAGCCGCCACCAAAACCACCAAAACCGCCGGCACCGCCAAAGCCGCCCTGACCCTGACCGTACGAGGGGTCTACACCTGCATAACCGAACTGGTCGTAACGCGATTTCTTTTCGGGGTCGGAAAGAATTTCATAAGCTTCGTTGACCTCTTTGAACTTTTCCTCCGCTTCCTTATTATCAGGGTTAAGGTCGGGATGGTATTTTTTAGCCTGCTGTCTGAAGGCTTTTTTTATCTCATCGTCGCTTGCACCCTTGCTTACGCCGAGAATTTCGTAACAATCTCTTTTATCTGCCATAAAATTTTGCCTTTCTTATTACATCTTTCGGGCATAGGAGTAAAACCCGTATGCCCGATAAGAAATGTATTAATTATTCGTCGTCAACTACTTCGCCATTAGCCTCGGTCTGTGCTCCGCCTGCCTGTGCGTTAGGATCCATTCCTTCTGCACCCGGCTGCTGGTAAATCTTTGAAGATACCTCATAAAGAGCTTTTGTAACAGCTTCTGTCTGAGCCTTGATAGCATCTGTATCAGTACCCTTTAAAGCTTCTTTAAGCTTATCGATTTCAGCCTGAATTTTAGCTTTTTCTTCATCTGTTAATTTGTCGCCAACTTCACCTAATGTCTTTTCTGACTGATAAACAAGTGAATCTGCCTGATTTCTTACTTCAATGCCTTCTTTTTTCTTCTTGTCTTCCTCAGCGAACTTTTCAGCTTCCTTTACAGCCTTGTCAATGTCTTCATCAGAAAGATTTGTTGAAGCCGTAATAGTAATCTTCTGTTCAACACCTGTGCCAAGGTCTTTAGCTGAAACATTAACAATACCGTTAGCATCGATATCAAATGTAACTTCAATCTGTGGTACACCTCTTGGAGCGGGAGCAATACCTGTAAGCTGGAAGTTACCGAGAGTTTTGTTGTCTGCAGCCATTTCTCTTTCACCCTGAAGAACGTGAATTTCAACTGCAGGCTGATTATCTGCCGCTGTTGAGAAAATCTGGCTCTTCTTGGTAGGAATGGTTGTATTTCTTTCAATAAGCTTTGTGCAAACACCGCCTAAGGTTTCAATACCAAGTGAAAGGGGAGTAACGTCTAAGAGAAGAAGACCCTTAACGTCGCCACCTAATACACCGCCCTGAATTGCAGCACCTACTGCAACGCATTCGTCAGGGTTGATGCCCTTGTGAGGTTCTTTACCCATAAGATTCTTAACAGCTTCCTGTACAGCAGGGATTCTTGAAGAACCACCTACTAAGATAACCTTCTGAACATCACTTGCAGAAAGACCTGCATCCTTTAATGCGTTCTTTGTAGGTTCAATTGTTCTGTTAACAAGGTCAGCTGTAAGCTCGTCAAATTTAGCTCTTGAAATTGTAACATCCAGATGCTTAGGACCTGTAGCATCAGCAGAAATAAACGGAAGATTTACATTTGTTGTCATTGCTGATGAAAGCTCGATTTTAGCTTTTTCTGCAGCTTCCTTAAGTCTCTGAACTGCCATCTTGTCATTAAGAAGGTCAATTCCGTTATCCTTCTTGAATTCGTTTGCAAGGTAGTTTATGATCTTTTCATCAAAGTCATCACCGCCGAGACGTGTATCACCGTTAGTTGCAAGAACTTCGAATACACCGTCGCCGATTTCTAAGATTGACACATCAAAGGTACCGCCGCCAAGGTCATATACCATAATCTTTTCGCCGTTGTCCTTGTCAAGACCGTAAGCAAGAGCAGCTGCTGTTGGTTCATTTATAATTCTCTTAACATCAAGACCTGCAATTTTACCTGCGTCCTTTGTTGCCTGACGCTGTGAGTCTGAAAAATATGCAGGAACTGTAATAACTGCTTCTGTAACAGTTTCACCTAAATAGCTTTCAGCATCAGCCTTTAATTTTTGAAGAACCATAGCAGAAATTTCCTGAGGTGAATACTGCTTATCGTCAACGGTTACCTTTCTGTTTGTACCCATATCTCTTTTAATTGAGATAATTGTTCTGTCTGGATTTGTGATAGCCTGACGCTTAGCAACCTGACCTACAAGTCTTTCTGAATCCTTTGTGAAAGCAACAACAGACGGAGTTGTTCTTGCACCTTCCGAGTTTGTTATAACTGTAGCTTCGCCGCCTTCCATAACAGCTACACATGAGTTTGTTGTACCTAAGTCAATACCAATAATTTTACCCATAACATTTACCTAACCTTTCTTAAATTCCATTAGTTTGCTACCTTAACCATACTGTGACGCAATACCTTGCTGTCCTTGTATTTGTAGCCCTTCATAAACACTTCAACAATTTCGTTTTCTCCGTAATTTTCATCATCAATATGCATAACTGCATTGTGAACATTCGGGTCAAACTGTTCACCAAGTGCAGGTATTTCTGAAATACCCATACCGGTAAAGGTTTCTTTGAATTGTTTGTAAATCATTTTTACACCCTCTGCTAAAGGTGAATTATCGCCCTCTTCAATTGCATCAATTGCTCTTTCAAAGTTGTCGATAATTGCAAGCAGCTTTTCGGCAGTATCTGCAACACCGTTGCCGTAGGAGGCGAGTGTTTCCTTTTGTGTTCTTTTTTTATAATTATCAAATTCTGCGAAAAGTCTTAAGTATTTGTCCTGCCAGTCATCTTTTTCTTCCTTGACACAGGCAGCTTCGTCAGAGGTTTCTTTAGCAGTCTCTTCTGTCATTTCTTCTGTTGCTTCCTTTTCGGGCTGCTCTTCAGTTGCTTTTTTCTTACTCATGACCATCCTCCTTCTTGGTTATTTCAAGCATTTTATTATTTATCATATCAGTAACGCTTTTCATTACCGATACGGCTTTTTTGTAATCCATTCTTACCGGTCCTATCAGTCCGATAACGCCTTCCATACTGTCTCCGATTTTGTATTTTGAAGTTATAATGCTGTAATCTGCATTTCCGTCCTGACCGCCTATTTTTATTGAAATATCACCGGCTTCAGATGCGCTCTGGGAAATGGCAAGCATCATATTTTCCTTATCGCCTACAAAATTTAAAAAGTCTTTTGCTTTTGAAACATCCGAATACTCCGGAAAAGCTAAGATGTTTGCCGAGCCGTTAACATATAAATCATCCTTTGACTGGGATGTAATACATTCCTTAATAAACTCTAAAACAGCGATGGTAATATCATCAGACACTTTTGCCTCATTAACAAGACGAACAACTCTGTCCATTGTTATTTCGGTAGATTCAATACCTGCCAGATGCGAGTTTATTGCTTTTTCGAGTCTTTCAATTCCCTCAAAATCGGAAATGTGACGAAGTCTGATTTTCTTATCCTTTATAATACCTTCATTTGTTACGATGACAGCAAGTATTATTTGTGAATCAACAGGGATAAGACGAATGTTTTTTATTGAATCCTTTTTAATCTTAGGCCCCATAACCACGGAGGTGTAATTCGTAAGGTCGGACATGATGCCCGAAGCTTTTGAAATTATCTTTTCAAGATAATCAAATTTTTCCTCCATAACGGATTTTAAAACACCGATTTCCTCTAAAGTAAGGCTGTACTGTGTCATAAGCTCGTCAACATAAAGCTGATACCCTGTGAGGGAAGGAACTCTGCCTGCAGACGTGTGAGGCTGCATAAGATAACCAAGCTCCTCAAGGTCAGCCATTTCGTTACGAATTGTAGCAGAGCTTAACCCTAACTGATATTTTTTTTCAATTGTTCTTGAGCCTACAGGTTCAGCAGTATCTATATAATTATCTACTATTGCCTGCAGAATCTGTTTTTTTCTGTTATCAAGCATACTGACCTTCCTTTTGTTAGCACTCGATGTTGGTGAGTGCTAAATTCTGTATATATAATACAACGTAATTTTAGTTTTGTCAAGTGTTTTTTTTAAAATAATTTTGACCTTCTTTGACTTTCGACAAAAAAAGCTGTTTTTCGTGATTGTGAATAGTGTTAGAGACAAATTGGAAAAATTTGGCACAACTATATCTTGTGGTTGCAGTAAAAGTTTTTTCAAAAAAACACAAAATTTTGTGGAAAAGTTGTTGACAAACATATCGATTCATATTATAATGATAAAGCACCTATAGGGAACAGAATCTTTTATTTCTGTTCCCTATGATAAACTAAAATTATTTTTTACATATATAATAAAAGGAAAAAAGAGAGGAGAAGAAAAATGAAAATTATAAAAAGAAGCGGTTCAGAAGCAGTTTTTGACATAAGCAAAATTATACTGGCTATTACCAAGGCAAACAACAGTGTTGCCGAGAATGAAAGATTGTCAGCTGATGATATACGTGAAATTGCAGCAATAATAGAAGAAAAGTGCGGATATATGCACCGTGCACTTGGTGTTGAAGAAATTCAGGACCTTGTAGAAAATGAAATAATGAAGAGAAACGCATATAATGTTGCAAGAAAGTATATTACATACAGATATAACAGAGCATTGGTTCGTAAGTCAAACACAACAGACGAGCAGATTCTTTCATTAATAGAGTGTAACAATGAAGAGGTAAAGCAGGAAAATTCCAATAAGAACCCAACTGTTAACAGCGTTCAGCGTGACTATATGGCAGGTGAGGTAAGTAAGGATATAACGAAGCGTGTGCTTCTGCCACAAGATATAGTGGAAGCTCACGAAAGCGGTATTATCCATTTTCACGATGCCGACTATTTTGCACAGCATATGCATAACTGCGACCTTGTAAATTTAGAGGATATGCTTCAGAACGGAACAGTTATTTCGGGCACAATGATTGAAACACCTCACAGCTTTTCAACAGCCTGCAACATTGCAACTCAGATTATAGCTCAGGTTGCATCAAGTCAGTACGGCGGTCAGAGTATTTCACTTACGCATTTAGCACCGTTTGTTGATGTAAGCCGTAAAAAAATCCGTACAAGCGTGCTTGAAGAAATCAAGCTTATGGGAAGCAATCCTTCAGAGGATGTTATAAACGAAATCGTTGAGAAAAGACTTCGCAGCGAGATTGAAAAAGGCTGTCAGATGATTCAGTATCAGGTTGTAACATTAATGACAACCAACGGTCAGGCACCTTTCGTTACTGTTTATATGTATTTGGGTGAAGCTGAAAACGATCAGCTCCGTCACGATTTATCAATGATAATCGAAGAAATGCTCAATCAGAGAATTCAGGGCGTTAAAAATGAAGCAGGCGTAAGAATCACTCCTGCATTCCCAAAGCTTATTTATGTTCTTGAAGAGGATAATATTCATAAGGATTCAAAATATTATTACCTGACAGAGCTTGCGGCAAAATGTACCGCAAAAAGAATGGTTCCCGATTATATTTCGGAAAAAATGATGCTTAAGTTAAAGGTTGATAAAAACGGCGAAGGTCATTGCTATACCTGTATGGGTTGCCGTTCATTCTTAACACCTTATGTTGACCCTGAAACAAACAAGCCGAAATATTACGGCAGATTCAACCAGGGCGTTGTAACAATTAACTTAGTTGATATTGCTCTTTCTTCAGGCGGAGATATGCAGAATTTCTGGAAAATATTTGACGAAAGACTTGACCTTTGCTACAGAGCATTGATGTGCCGTCATAACAGACTTAAAGGAACACTTTCTGATGCCGCACCTATTTTGTGGCAGTACGGTGCACTTGCACGTCTTGAAAAGGGTGAAACTATCGATAAGCTTCTCTTCGGCGGATATTCAACAATTTCACTTGGCTATGCAGGTCTTTACGAGTGCGTTAAGTATATGACAGGTAAATCACATACCGACCCGTCTGCAACACCGTTTGCGTTAGAGGTTATGCATTATCTTAACAAAGCAACCAAGAGCTGGAAGGAAAAAGAAAATATTGATTTCAGTCTTTACGGTACACCTCTTGAGTCAACAACATATAAATTCTCAAAATGTCTGCAGAAGAGATTCGGTATTATCGAAGGTATTACAGATAAGAATTATATAACAAACAGCTATCACGTTCACGTAACCGAAGAAATTGATGCATTTACAAAGCTTGCATTTGAAGCTCAGTTCCAGGCACTTTCACCGGGCGGTGCAATAAGCTATGTAGAAGTACCTAATATGCAGAATAATATCGAAGCTGTACTTGATGTTATGAAGTTTATATACGATAACATTATGTACGCAGAGCTTAACACCAAATCCGACTACTGTCAGGAATGCGGCTTTGATGGAGAAATTGTTATCGAAAAGGACGAAAGCGGAAAATTAATCTGGAAATGTCCTTCCTGCGGTAACACAGACCAGACCAAGATGAATGTTGCAAGAAGAACCTGCGGTTATATCGGAACTCAGTACTGGAATCAGGGTAGAACTCAGGAAATACAGGAACGCGTTTTACACTTATAAAAAGAAGAATTGCATAAAATGACCAGACCACACGCAACAAAACTTTGTTTTGTTGCGTGTTATGTACGAACCTCACCTAACTCGGCGTATCTATATACGCCTTCGGGATTCGGTTCGTCCATTCTGCAACATTTTAGTGCAATCCTTGGTTTAATTCAATTTGCTTCTTACAAATGGAGAAAAATATGTATTACGGTGAAATAAAAAAGTATGATATAGCAAACGGTATCGGAACGAGGGTGTCTTTGTTCGTTTCGGGGTGCCGTAATTATTGCAAAAATTGTTTTAATCAGGCTACGTGGGACTTCGACTACGGCAATGTTTTTGACGAAACGGTTGAAAATGATATAATAGAAAGCTTGGCACCTGAATATATTCACGGCCTTACCGTTCTCGGCGGTGAACCCTTTGAACCTGAGAATCAGAAAGCATTGTTGCCTTTTTTAAAACGTGTAAGAGAAACATATCCTGATAAAACCATATGGATGTTCTCGGGTTTTACGTTAGAGGAATTAAGAGGTGAAAGCCGTGGAAATTGCAAAGAAACGGAAGAAATTCTGTCACTTATTGATGTCCTTGTTGACGGCAGATATGAAGAGGAAAAAAGAAATATATCGTTGCAATTCCGTGGCAGTGAAAACCAAAGACTTATAGATATGCCCAAAACCTTAAAACAAAATACAGTAGTTTTGTGGAACAAATGAAATAACCGACAAGCATCTGCTTGTCGGTTATTTCATAATAATAAAAAGAAACTTTTATTATTTAAAGAAATATTCCTCTGTTTTCAGGTAATGATTTAAAGTTTCTGCCTCTGTATACAGAAAAAACCTGCAGAATTTATAAAAGCTTTTGAAAAGTCTACCTTTTTGTTACGAAAAATAGGTTTACATTGATATAAAAAATACTTATAATTAATTACAAAGGAGGTATTTTAATGGAAAAATTCAAGCTTTGGGAACCAAAAACTCAGCCTGATATTTTGGGTAATGATGGTAGCTTTGGTAATATTGAGTGGGATTATCCAACATTCGTTGAAAAAATATATGAACCGTTAAGAAGGAAATATCCCGATTATATAAAAAGACATTCTATAGGCTTTGACACAAGCGGAGAATATGAAATGTGGGCGTATGAATTTGCACCTGAAAATTACACAAAAACAATCTACATTCAGTCGGGAGTTCACGTAATTGAAACGGATGCGTATTTCGGTCTTGCAAGGGTTCTTACCATGATTGCAAACCGTGAAGACGAAAGACTTTCAAAGGTTCGTGACAACGTTCGTTTTTTGGTTGTTCCCGTGGTTTCAATATGGGGGATAAGTAAAAGAGGCGGATATGAAGAAATGATGAGTAAGGACAGATATAATTTTTCTCATAATGCTGCCCATGTTAATGCAAACCGAGACTTTTTTGAACTGAAAGCAAAAGAAACGGTAAATGTAATTAATTTTATAGAAAAGTATTCAAAAGATATTTGCTTTGCCATAGACTGCCATTCAACAACCGATGTGGTACTTGGCGCATACCTTCTTCCGTATTCCGACGGTATGCCTGAAAGTATAGCCAATAAATTAAAACACATAAACAGCGAGCTTTATAAAAAGCACCCTACAGAAATTCCCAATTTATTTATGGGCGAAGAAAAGTATTATCCTACAGGGGCATTGACAAGCACCTATAACGCAGGCATTACAAAAAAATTCGGTATATTTGCCCTTACAATTGAGCATAACGATTATATTTACGACAAAAAGCTCGGCACAAGCCTTGCTATGACGTTGTCTGTTGAATTAATCGGAAATCACCTTATTCAGATAAGCGAAGATGAGGAATTTATAAAAACAGATTGTCTGTAATAAAAGTATACAATTTCAGATAAAAAACGGCGTATCTCAATATAAAAGAGACACGCCGTTAATTTTTTTAATTAGTCACCGAAGCAAACGCCCATAGCCTTTGCAAGAGTAACAAGCTCGTTATCGGGAGTAACATTTTTAGTCTGCTGACCTATAACATCTTCCAAAGAAACAGATGTGATTTTATCACCCTGAAGAGCAACCATTCTGCCGAAGCCGCCCTTCATAGCAAGCTCAACTGCCGCATAACCGTATCTTGAAGAAAGAACTCTGTCGTGAACTGTAGGTGAGCCACCACGCTGAATGTGACCGAGTGTTGTAGCTCTTGCTTCTGAACCAACAAGCTCTTCAAGCTTATCTGCAACAACAGAACCAACACCGCCAAGTCTGATTGGGTCAGGACTGTCTTCACGAACCTTTAATATAACCTGTTCACCTGTAAGAGACTTAGCACCTTCAGAAACAGCAACGATTGAGAATTCCTTGCCGTTTGCTTTGTCTTCTTTAATCTTTTCTGCAACCTTATTGATATCGTAAGGAATTTCAGGAATAAGAATAACATCGGCAGCACCTGCAATACCTGCATGAAGTGTCATCCAGCCTGCGCCTCTGCCCATAATTTCAACAACCATAATTCTGTGATGTGACATACCTGTTGTTCTTACTCTGTCAAGACCGTCGGTTGCAACACCGATAGCTGTATCAAAACCAAAGGTATAATCTGTAAATGCAAGGTCGTTATCAATTGTTTTAGGAATACCGATAACGTTAACACCCTTACGTGCAAAGTCTCTTCCTGATGTTAAAGTACCGTCACCGCCTAAAATAAAGAGTGCATCGATGCCTGCTTTTTTAAGGTTTTCAACACCAACATCAGAAACGTCCTCGTAAACAATGTTTCCTTCGGCATCTTTAACAATATCGCCCTTTTCATCTCTTACAGGATACTTGAATAAATTATCCTTGTTTGAGCTGTAAAGGATTGTTCCGCCTTTAGAAATAATTTCCTGAACATCGTCGAGTCCGAGGTTTACAAAGTCTCCGTGATAAAGACCGTGATAACCGTGTCTTATACCAACAACCTCAAGACCGTACTTTAAAATAGCTGTTTTAACAACCGCTCTTATAACAGGATTAAGTCCGGGGCAGTCTCCGCCGCCTGTCATAATAGCAATTTTTTTAATATCTGACATATATATACCCCCTGTAAAAATAAAATCAGAATCCCATCTAAATTATATTGAGATTATATTTTACAATAATTTTCTAAAATTTGCAACATATTTTCTAAAAAAAGTTAAAAAAATTCAAAAAAAAATTATTTTGAAAGCGGAAAATGTTCGAAGATAACAAAAAAATGTTAAATTAACATAGAATGCACACCTTTGAAGTTCATATTGAATATTTTTAGCATACCACGTTTGCCAATATTAATGTATGGAAAAATTTAAAAAGATTTAAAAAAATTCAGAAATTACCATTTGACTTTTTCAAAAAAGGATAAATATGTATAAGGATAGTGATTTGTGTATAAAAAAATAACTGCAACAGGGTTGTTACAGTCATTTTTAAAATTCAGTATTGTTACGAAAGTGGTTCAAAATCCTCTGCACCGTGCTTACAAAGTGGGCATACAAAATCGTCAGGCAACGTTTCACCCTCATAAACATATCCGCAGATTTTGCAAACATAACCTTTTTTCTTTTCAGCCTGAGGCTTTGGCTTTATATTGTCAAAATAATATTGGTAGGTAACACTTTTTTCATCATTTAATTTAATTGCTTCCGTTACATCTGCAATAAACAGAGTGTGAGTACCCAAATCTACGGTTTCGATTACATCACCTGAAATAACGGCATTTGTGTATTTTGTAAGGTACAAAATTTCATTTTCTGTTTTTGCCACATCATCAAAGCCTTCAAATTTATCGGTATCTCTTCCGCTTGAAAAACCGAATCTTTCAAAGATGGAGAAGGGCGTACTTTCAGTAAGTACAGAAACGTTGAATTTTTTTGTTTCCATAATCATATCGTGGGTATAATTGCTTTTATTTACGGTAATTGATATTCTTAAAGGATTCTGTGTAACCTGCTGAACGGTATTTATAATGCAACCGTTATCCTTTGAGGTTTTAGCTGTAAGAACAAAAAGACCGTAAGATAGACTGAATATAGCTTCGTTATTAATTGTTGACATAAAAATCTCCGTTCCGCCGCCATACATCGGCATAAATAGTGAAGAAATTTCTCTTATCTGTATGGCAAGGAATGATAAGAGATTTTTTTGCCCACGTGCGTTTCTTTGCGTAAACAAAGAAAATTTCGCACGGGCTATTTAAATCCGCCGGAGGCATAACGGGAAAGTAGCTTTCACGTTATCACATCCTTTTATTATATAATACCCCAAAACTGTAAAAAATCCTTTTTTTATTTTAAAATTGCAGGAACAATACCAAAAACCTGCAAAAAATTTAAAAATTTTTTAAAAACATATTGTAATTATTCAATTTTTGTTATAAAATATAGTGTGGTAAAGATTTTGTATATTTATTTGTTAAAATCGGCTTTCTTAGTCGGAGAAAAGAGGAATATATATGGCAAGAAATGTAGGAACAACATCAAGAGGCATCCGTTGCCCAATCATCCGTGAAGGTGATAATCTTGCGGAGATTGTAGTAACAAGCGTTCTTGAAGCATCGGAAACTGATAATTTTTCGTTTAATGACCGTGATGTAATTTGCGTTACCGAATCGGTAGTTGCACGTGCACAGGGTAATTATGCGTCAATTGATGCAATTTCAAAGGACGTTCAGGCAAAGCTCGGAAGCGAAACCATAGGCGTTATTTTTCCTATTCTTTCACGTAACCGTTTTGCAATCTGCTTAAGAGGTATTGCGAAGGCTGCAAAGAAAATTGTTTTAATGCTTAGCTATCCTTCCGATGAAGTGGGTAATGAGCTTGTATCATTGGACAAGCTTGATGCAGCAGGCGTTAATCCTTATTCCGATGTTTTGGATGAAAAGAAATACAGAGAATTATTCGGAGTAAACAAGCATCCGTTTACATGTGTTGACTATGTTGAGTATTACGGCGATTTAATCCGTGAATGCGGAGCGGAAGCGGAGATTATTTTTGCAAACAACCCAAGAGTAATTCTTGATTATACTAAAAATGTTTTAACCTGTGATATTCATACAAGAATGAGAACAAAGAGAATTTTAAAGGAAGCAGGCGCTGAAGTTGTTTTAGGTCTTGATGATATTTTAACAGAGTCTGTTGACGGCAGTGGTTATAATTCAAAGTTCGGTCTTTTAGGTTCAAATAAATCAACTGAAGATACTATTAAATTATTCCCTAATGAATGTATGGATCTTGTACTCGAAATTCAATCCAGGATGCTTGAAAAAACAGGTAAGCATATAGAAGCTATGGTATACGGCGACGGTGCATTCAAAGACCCCGTTGGAAAAATCTGGGAGCTTGCAGATCCAAGCGTTTCTGTTGCGAATACATCCGGTCTTGAAGGTACCCCTAATGAGCTTAAGCTAAAGTACCTCGCAGATAACGATTTTGCAGACCTTTCGGGCGAAGCTTTAAAGAAAGCAATTGAAGAAAAAATCCGTAAAAAGGATGCTGACCTTGCCGGTAGTATGGCGTCTCAGGGAACAACTCCAAGAAGAATTACTGACTTAATCGGTTCGCTTTGTGACCTTACAAGTGGCTCGGGCGATAAGGGAACACCAATAGTTCTTGTTCAGGGTTACTTTGATAACTATACAAACTAAAAATCTGGGACTGTGCATTACAGTCCCTTTACTATAGGTGACTATTGTGGAAAAGAAAAACTTTGGAAAATTAAATTATTTGATAAGATTCCCTGAAAACTATCAGTCGGGCGAAAAGTATCCTGTTTTGATATATCTTCACGGTGCAGGAACAAGAGAATGTGACATATCGGAAATTACCAACGGCGGTGCTTATAAGTATGCAGAGAGTGACAAAGAGTTTCCTTTTATTCTGGCAGCTCCTCATTGCACGGAAAATTCCTGGCTTGATTTATTTGAAACTCTTGAAGAATGGGTCAAAATGATTACATCACAGGATTTTTGCGATAAGGAAAGAGTTTATTTAACAGGTGCAAGTATGGGCGGATACGCAACATGGAGTCTGGCTATGAGTATGCCCGAGTATTTTGCAGCTATTGTTCCCGTTTGCGGTGGTGGAATGGCATGGAATACATACCGTCTGCGAAATGTTCCCGTATGGGCGTTTCACGGTGCTAAAGACCCAATCGTTTTATGCAGCGAATCGGAAGAAATGGTAAGAAGAACAAACAAAAACGGCGGAAACGCACGTCTTACAGTTTATCCGGAAAATGAGCACGATGCCTGGACAGATACATACTCAAACCCTGAAGTTTACAAGTGGTTTCTTACATATAAAAACATAAATATAAATGAGATAACAGGCGAATTTGATGACAGCAATATTTACGCGTAGGTGAATTTTTATGGGATATTTATTTTTAGTTATTGCTCTTATTGGCGGAACAGCAAAAGCATATTGTGGAAAGAAAACAAGTACTCTTATTAATTCGGTAAGCGAAGTAATGGCTCTTAATATGCTTCGTATGCTTCTTTGTATAATTATAGGCGGTGCTCTTGCAATTTTTGCCGACGGCGGTATTGATGCTTTTAAAGTAGATGCACAAACACTTTTAATTTCGGCAATGTCGGGCGTATTTTCTGCATTTTTTGTTATAACCTGGATTTTTGCCGTTCGAAGCGGTGCTTATACTATGATAGAGGTTTCTCTTACACTTGGTACAATAATACCTCTTGTAGTTTGCAGTGTTCTTTTTGACGAACAGGTGAAGTTTTTGCAGTGGATAGGATTTGTCGTGCTTGTTATAGCTGTTTTTATTATGAGCTCATACAATAAAAGCGTTGTGGGAAAGACTACTGTATTTGGAAATTTTGTTTTGGTAGCCGCAGGTATATGTAACGGTATGGCGGACTTGTCGCAGAAATTGTTTGTGCGTTTAAAGCCTGACGGTATAAATTCGGTTTTTAATTTTTATTCGTACATAGTAAGCTTTCTTGTAATTTTAATTATGTTCCTTACGCAAAAAGAAAAACAAAAGAGCCTTGAAAAAACGAAAGGAATAGCAATTTATGTAATTATTATGGCAGTTGGTCTTTTTGTAAATTCGTTTTTCAAGGTGAAAGCGGCAGGACTTATAGATGCAGCAAAATTATATCCCCTAAATCAGGGAGCGGCACTATTGATTTCGGCTGTGATGGCATCGGTTGCCTTTAAGGAAAAAATAACTGTTAAAAGTGCAGTAGGTTTGGTGTTGGCATTTATAGCTCTTTGCATTATTAACTTGGTATAGGAGGAGTTTTTTTGAAGCTGATTATTGATAGAATAGAAGAAAATGTTGCTGTTTGCGAAAAAGAAGACGGGAAAATGATTGAGTTACCTGCCGAAATTCTTCCTGAAGGTGCAGGTGAAGGAGCGGTAATTGAAATTGTTTATAACGAAGAAGAAACATTAAAAAGAAAAGAAAATCTGAAAAACAGACTAAATAACCTTTTTAATAAATAAGGAGAGAAAAATCAACGATTTTTCTCTCCTTGTTTTTTAAATTATCGGCATAAACAGGCTTTTTAAAAAATATATGGGAATGTCGCCTACAGAATACAGAAAAAGTTTGAATTTTCATTGATTTTTAAGTAATAGTATGTTATAGTATTAACACCAAAAAGGGGGTATTTTTATGGAAAGAATTGAAAGATTACGAAAAATTGCACTTGAGAAACAAGGTAGTTTATTAAAAAATCCTATATACAGAGAAGATTTTATTTACTACTTCTTTAAAAATTTCGGCACAGATTGTGACACATCAAATGTGGAAAAATACGCAAATTCATTTTATGAAGCCTTTGCAAAAATGCGTCCCAATATAAGTGATGATGAGCTTGTTGTGGGTAAATACGGTTTGTTTTTAAATGAAGAGGAAAAAAAGGAATATAATGAAACTTATCTTGATGTATGGAAAAAAACTGCTCAAAAAGCCGGTGGCGGTCAGGATTCGCATATGTCAATAGACTATGATATTATTTTAAATTTGGGTATTGCAGGAATAATAGAAAAAATAGATAAATACATAGAAACTGCAACTGATGACAAAATACCTTTTTATCAATCCTGTAAAAAATGTTTAGACGCAGTTATTGTTCATTCTGAAAATTATGCCGATGAAGCAAAAAGACTTGCTGAATCCGAAAAGAATGAAGAAAGAAAAAAAGAACTTGAAACAATTTCGAAAATTTGCAGAAAAGTGCCCAAATATCCTGCAGAAAGCTTTTATGAAGCAGTTCAATCGGTAAGCTTTATTACATATTGTTTGGGGTATAATCCATATAGATACTCAATATTGCAGTTTCAGTTAGGTCATCCCGACCGTTATTTGTATAAGTATTATAAAAACGATATAGAAAATAAAGTTATAACCAAAGAGTTTGCACACCTTCTTTTAGATTGTGTGGGAATTCAGATTAACAGAAATGTTGCCGGAGGTGTTTCCAATGGTTATATGGTAGGCGGCCGTGACGAAAATAACGAAATTGTTCAAAACGATTTAACAAAGATGTGTATGCAGGTGATTGACGATATTCGACTGGTGTATCCTTCGGTTGGTTTTTGTTACACTGAAGGTATGGATGATGAATACATAGAAATGGCTTGTGAAATTTTAACACACGGACGTTCGCATCCTGCAATTTTTAATGACGATGTTATAATAAAAGGTCTTAAAAGCTACGGTGTTCCCGAAAAAGAAGCCTGCAGTTATATTCACAGCAACTGTGTTGAAATAACGCCTGTAGCATCATCAAATGTATGGGTTGCAAGTCCTTATACCAATATGGCGCAACTGCTTTTGGATGTTATGGACCGAGAATATAATTCTTTTGATGAACTTATAGAAAAAATTTATTCTGTTCTTGATGAAAAAATTAAAAACAATTTAGAGGTTGAAATAAATCAAAGAAATGACAGATGTAACAATTCATTAAATCCGTTGCTTTCTTGCTTTGTTAACGATTGTCTTGAAAGAGGACTCGATATTGAGCGTGGGGGAGCGAGATATAACTGGATAATGCCAAGTTTTGTGGGCATGGCAAATCTTGTGGATTCTTTATATGCCATAAAAGAACTTGTTTTTGATAAAAAGGAATTCACCATAAAAGAATTAAAAGAAATTATTGATGACGATTTTAAAAACAACGAAGTTTTAAGGCAACGCATTTTAAACACTATTCCCAAATACGGCAACGATAACGATGATGTTGATAAGTATTTTGATTTAATAATAAAGCATATAGTTTCGGAATGTAAAAAGCATGAAGGCGTTCATTCTAACGCAAATCTTATACCAAGTGTATTCTGCTGGATAAGACACGAAAGCTTCGGCAGACAAACAGGAGCAACGCCTGATGGCAGACGTGCAGGCTTTCCTTTGGGAGACGGCTCCGGCCCTTGTCAGGGAAGAGAAATGAAGGGACCTACTGCATCAATTATATCTTCAACAAAATGGGAACACCACGAATTAATAGGCGGTGTTGCCGTAAATATGAAGTTTTCCAAGAAATCTTTAGGGCCGAACTCTGTTGAAACTATGAAAAATCTGGTTAAAACATACCTTTCCAGAGGCGGTTTTGAAATACAGATAAATGTTGTTGATAAAGACACTCTTTTAAAAGCGGTTGATAATCCCGAACAATACCGTGACCTTGTTGTTCGTATAGGCGGATACAGTGATTATTTTGTTTCACTTGAACCAAATATGCAACAAGAGGTAATCGCACGAACCGAACATTCACTTTAAACTGTTAAATCTTCCGAATTTGCATAAGCGGCAAATTCGGGAGATTTTTTGTAACCGATACGGAATTGAGTAAATACCATACATATTTGTCAAATCTTTGTCATTAAAACTTTCGGGAATTAAACCTGCTATTTCTGCATTTTTCAGTTCATCAACAGCCCACTCAGATGCATTTGACCATATATGTTCATCAGCGCTTGCTAATACAACTGAGTTTAAAAGCACACAAAATATAAGAAATAGTGCAAAAAACTTTTTCACCTCATTCTCATCATTTCAAACATACATTCTCAAAAAATTATACCATTGAAGCACATTCAAAACAATTCTCAATTTTAAGATTTTACTTCTCAAATTTAAGATTTTATTACCAATATATAAAAAACCGCACACTTTTCGTGTGCAGATTTTTACTTGATTATGCGATATTTTTTTGAAAACGACCACGTTTCTTAATTCGGCGGCATCACTTTTATTAAAAATGCTCATAAGCACCGCATGGACGATTAGGAAATGCTCTAAAGAAATCAGGACATTCGTTGTTGAATTTTGTGTTTCTCATATATTTGGAAATTTCGTAGCCATAAGTATTAAAACCATAAATTAGCTTAGTAAGCCCCTGAATATCTGTTGAAAAATCAAAATTTGAATTATCATCAAGCTTTGTAACAACACTTTTTTTATTTTGGTATTCCACTTTGAAAATTCCAGCCGTGTTTTCCGGACTATGTTCGCTTTTTTCAGGTTCTGTTACCTTTACGATAAACTTACCTTTTTCTTCAGGATATGTCACAACAGAAAGGACCTTTTGCGTATTATTTATTCTTGCGCTTATATCAGGATAATGAGAAATTGACATATGCTCATAATGTTTTAACGTGAGTTCAACTTCAGGTGACATTGCACAATCATGTATTTTAACACTCCCGATATTCCCATCAAACATTCTGATAAAACCAAAAAGTTTTATTAAGTCTTCCAAAGAAGCAAAACACATTTCGTAAACATTTAAATTTACACCAATGTTATGATTGATAACAAAATTATATTCTTCTGAATAGTAAATATATGCCGTAGGTTTATCATTTTCATCATAAAGAATGTATATCTTTTTATCATCTTCAGGAATTGGATAACTTTCAGGCGTTCTTTCAAGCATTATATTTCTGTTTTTAGCATATTCGTTATATATTTCAACTAAATCACCTGCTGATTTTGTATCCTTATATGGTTTAAGATTATTATATCTTGGAGCAAATTCAAGCGCAGACATAGGAAATTCCAAAACACAATGATTTGAAATTCGTTCATAACCAAATTTTCTATAATATTCTGTAGCAAAGGGATGAAGAAACGTTACAAGGCATTTTTCTTTCTCTGCAAATTTATTAATTTCATTAAATATAATTCGTACTGCACCAAGACGACGATATTCGGGGTCAGTAAAAACTCCTCCTACTGTAATAGATTTTACTTCTGCACCATTAAGCCTTGATGTAAGAATTTTCACAGCAGCATGAGATATTTCTTTTTCATCGTCATTAAAAAGTTTAAAAATGTAGTATTCTTTATATCTGACTATTTCTGTTCTCATCTTTTACCCCTCCTTCACAAGAACAGTTTTTATATTTTTTCGTGCTTTTGCGTCATCAAAAGCAACATTTATATCGCTCACTGTATAACAACTTGCAAGGCTTTTTATTATTTCCTGAAGTTTAAAATCCTTTGATATAAAATCAACATATTCTTTAACGTCACATATATTGTACTGGGATGACCCGATAATATGAAGTGCTTTAAATGTTATCAGTTGCGGCATTATACTAATTTCGCCACTGTTCGAATATTGTCCCGGAACAAGATAAACGCCTCTGTTTCTAAGAATTTCAAACCCGGTGGGAATTGCTTTGGGATTTCCTGATGCTTCAAAAACGAGATCAGCACCAAGACCATCAGATGCATTTTTAATTAATTCTCCTATTTCAGCATCAGACTTATTTTTAACATCAATTATATCATCCGCTCCAAGTTTTTTAACAAGATTTAAATTATCGTTAGTTATATCCGCAACAAGTGCAAATATTTTTTTAACATTCAATGCTTTTAAATAAGCTATCGCCATACAGCCTACAGGACCTGTTCCCTGAACAACCGCCAATGAAACATCAGACAAATCAACACCTGCTTTTTTAGCAAGATTAAATGCATGAATAGCTGTAGGCCCGGGACAAGCAAAAACACACGCTGCCAACGGGTCAACATTTTCAGGTAGTTTTATAAGATTTTCAATTGGTGCATAAGTAGTTTCAGCAAAACCGCCATGAAAATACGGAACTTCATAAGGATTACCTCCATTTGTTACCGCCATATTAACACAATTCGCATCGTCACCGCTTTTACAAAGTTTACATTCTCCGCAAGGACACGCTATATCAACTATCGCAACATCTCCTGCATTTATTCCAAATTTTTTGCTATCTTCTTCTGATATATCGACCACGCGGCCAACATATTCGTGACCTATAACTTTTGGTGGCTCCAACAAAAGTTTACCTGTGTGAAAATGTACGTCTGTACCGCACACGCCACTTGCTTCAAGATCTAATCTTGCCATACCTTTTTTGGGGGGTGTTATGTCAAACTCTTTAATTTCAAAAGGTTTGTTTGCACCTGTAAATATCGCTGCTTTTAATTTTTTAATCATAGCACTTCTTCTCCTTATATTACAAATTAGTTATTTAACTTTTTATATTCACATTTTCATCTGTAGTGCTGTATTTTCCAATTCACAATCAGAGAAAGGGTGAATATTAAATTAGTGTCATTTATGTTCCAGCCTCTCAAGTATATCATCTTGCACCATTTCACTAAGCGTTGTATAAAAGGCGCTGAAACCGGATACCCTTACCACTAAATCAGCATAATTCTCAGGATGTTTTTTGGCATCAATCAACATCTCTCTTGATACACAATTAGTTTGAATTTCCTGACCTCCGTTTTTAAAATAAATTTTTATAACTTCCCGCAATATATTTCTTTTTGATATGTCTTCAAATATTGTATTGCTGAGTTTAACATTAACAACAGTACCTAATGCAGATTTTGAATAATCAGGTTTTGATAAAGATGTCAGAAGTGATGTTAACCCGTCTTTATCCATTCCTCTCATAGCGGAAGCCGCATCACTTAAAGGAGTTTGACTTTTTCTGCCATCAGGGGTTGCAGGAACCTCAAGCCCCATATTTATATTAGCCGTATTAGAAGCTATACCAATATAAAATCTTCCGCCATCAGGTGTTCGTTTGTTGAAAAATATTTCGTCGTGAACTTCAACAAACCACTTTGCATACTTATCCACAAACTCTAAATTATTTCCATATTTAGGCGCATTAAGAAGTTTTTTTCGTATATCTTCCCTGCCTTCAAAATTATTCTTAATTATATCTCTTAATTCAAAAAGAGTTAATATTTTTTCGTCATAAACTATTTTTTCAATAGCAGCCAGACTATCTGCTACAGTTGCTATGCCCATCGCACATACACCGTGTACAGATGGGTATTTTGTACCGCCGCATCTAATATCAAGACCTCTTTCTATACAGCTTGGTACAAAACAAGATAAATATGGTTGTGAATACATCCTATAATTATATCTTGCATTCTCATTATTAAAGAACGCAACATATTTATCTGCCCCTGCAGCAAGTTGTTTTTTAAAAGCTTCAAGAAATTTATCCATTGTATCAAATGTATCAACATCGCCGGTTATTATACCCTCTTGTATGCCATTTAACATACAAACACCATTATTTAATGCATATCCAAGATATTTGGGCGAATTGAAACGACCATCTGACCATGCCGGTTGTTTGCCCGGCAAAAAGTTTTCTACACATCCAACCATACAAAAATCATTGCAATCTTCCAAATCGTATCCATATCTTGAAAGAGCTTTTATATTTACTTCATTGTTCATAAGGGCAGGATAACCAATACCTGTACCTATAACTTCAAGAGATTTATCATAAAACTCATCAGGTGTGGTTTCACCAACTCTTGCAGAAAGATTTGGTCCGCATACCTTGCAATTTTTTACCGCTTCTAAAATAAGATAAGAAAGCTCATTTACTGCATCAGTTCCATCTTTTTTTGTTCCGCCTATACAAATGTTTACAGTATCTATTTCTGATAAATATTTACCTTCCACAAGTTTTAAGAGCGTACAGGACAAAAGTTCGCAAACTTGTTCTTTTGTAATATTTTTATCAACATCTTTTTTATAAAAAGGGTAAAGATATTGGTCCATTCTGCCAAGAGCCATAGCACCTCTATCTTCATAACTGAAGCTTATATGACATAACCATACAAGCTGTAAGGCTTCCCTAAACGTTTTCGGTGCATCAAAAGAAATGTTATCACACACCTTAGCTTCCAACATTTTTCCCATTCGTCTTGCTTCATTGGCATAATCTTTAATCATATCCGAAAAACCTGAAAGAGTGATTTTACATGCAGTAAGAAATTCAACCTTATCACTATCATCCTTATGCTTTTCAAGAGATGAATCTATATCGGCAATCATACCGCCTACTCCTTTTATAAGTACATATTCATAATCGGGGGCAAAGTGGTCTTTGTTGGTGTTAAAGGTGTTTACACCAAAATTGTTAACGACGTTACTTGCTTGTTTTAGTTCATATTCGTTAATATCTTTAGCATATTTACCTCCAACAGAACCGAGAATTATATCATTTTCATAAACTATCTTTTTATGAATTCTAAACAAATTCGCAGTTGCTTTTGCTTTAGCCGTAAGAGGTGTATCATTATAACATTCTTTTAATCCTGCATACATATTAATATTGTATAACGATATATACTTGCCATTGAATTTATTTGTTAGCTCATTTCTTAATAATTCCAGTTTTTCCATAAAAGCGCCTCCTTAATTAAGATTGTATTAACAATATACATAATACTTCAGAATTTGTAAACACACATGCTTGACATTAGTGGACTATTTTGATATTATATAAAAGGTGATATATATGAAATTTTATAAAATTACACTAAATTCAATACCCGAAATTCTTTTTGCACACCAATACAGCACAAATAATTACAATATTGTGCTCCACAAATTGCACAATAGTAATTGTGCTGAATTTACTTATGTAGAACAAGGAACTCTTGTGTTTGAAAAAGCCAATCGTGATAAAAGAATTTACCAAGAAAAAACAGTAAATTGCAACATATATAACGAAACGTTAAATGGTATGCCCTGCAACACAACCCACACTCATATAACAGTAGGGATAAGTGGATTATCTGATATCGAAATTATAGAAGATTGTGATATTATAAATTTTTCAGAAAAAGAAAACATTGTAATTGTATCTGAATCATTACCTCTTGAAGAATCAGCGGAATGTAAAAATTTAATTAAAGATATTATTTATAATTTTACCGCAAAAAACAATCTGAAAGTTACATCAATTTTATTTGAACTTTTTTCATATCTGAATGATTATTCACTAAAATACGTCGGGGCAGAACTGGGTATTTCTCATTCCGATTATTTATATTGCCAAAAAATAAAAAATTATATTTCAGAAAACATATATAAAAAAATTGCTTTGAAAGATATTGCGAACTTCTTAAATCTTAGTGAAAGTTACATTTGCCGTATCTTCAAAAAAGCTAACAATTGTTCAATCATTAATTATATAAACAAAACAAAAATAAATTTAGCTACTGATATACTTTTAAGCAAAACCATCAATACTTCAGAATTGTCATCACAACTCGGCATTGACGATGAAAAGTATTTCTGTCGTTTATTTAAAAAACACACAGGTAAAACTGTTACAGAATATAAAAAGGGGCTGTCTCACTAAATGTGAGACAGCATTTTAAATTCAAAAGGCAAAATTTACAGCACTGTATTTCTTATAATAGTGGCATAAAAAGACCACCCTGAACGGTTCTGTTCTGAAAACCTCTTTGAAGAGCATCGGAGCAAAAATACCAATCGGTAAAGGGGACACGGCTTTTCGTTTCATCAAGCATTTTCCACATTGCCGAAATAATTTTATTTTGGTACTCTTTATTATCTGTAAGGCATACAGACCACATCTGCCAGTCCGATTTTGTGTAATCGCTTCTGTTATCAAGCGGAAGCCCGTATTCTTTTATTTGTGTCAGATAGAAGCTTACCTCCTTTTCAAATACATCATCGTCAAAAATGCCCCATTTAAACAATTTATCCCATACAATATTGTACTTAATACTCCAGGAATCCTCTTTATCGAAAGCAAGACGGTAATGGTCATTGCTAAGTGATTTTCTTTCCCATTCCTTTGCGTATTCTTTTGCCTTATCAATGTAAAATTTAAAGTCTGCAGCATTTGAATTTTCAAGAAGCTTTCCGTAAGCACAAATACCCATAATAGCCTTTGCTGAAAGGTTGCAGTTGTGAGCAAGATGTCCTGCAAAATCATCGGTGCAAAGTTGGTTTTCGGGGTCAAGACCATATTTTAGCAAGTATTTAACCCATATTTCAAGCAAATCCTTATTTTTTTCAAAATACGAAAAATCGTTTTTAAAATGACATATTGCATAAACGCAAATTATCGCATTTGCAGACTCTTCGACAGGCATCTGATGAACTAAAAGCTGATTGCCGTTATCGTCAATACCGTAAACCTGTCCGTTTGCAAAGGGGTACTGTCCCACATCGTGAGGAGCAAAATCAAATTCCCACTTTGAGCTTCGTGCAAATCTGAATAACGGATTAAGCATACCCTCAACTAAAGTCGGATTTAACATAAGGAACAGAGGGATAGATGGATATGTAACATCTAAAGTGCCGATACAGCCGTTGCTGAAGCATTCCTTTGAAAGAAACTGAATTTCACCATTATGGTATGTCAGCTTATGCGCTCCGATTGCCTGACGGTAGGCAAGGGATATAATATCCGCATATTCATGGCTTATTTTTTTTGCAGTTTTCAGTAAATCGGTTTCAAATTTTTCAACCCGTGAGCAGATTTCTTCATATTCGTCAAGAGCCTTTTTGCAAATCACTTCAAAGGTGTCACCGTCTTTTTTACAGAAAGCATCAATATGTTCTCCGAAATATTCGATTGAATGAATATCGTCGTAAGCAACACAAACAAATCCCTTCTCGTGTTTGTCGGTTTTAAAGTCTTTTTCAAGAGCTATATAAACATTTTCGGTTACATTGATTTCTTTGGTGACTTTAAGCTTTGAGCTTGTATCAATTTTAATGATATGCGGTATAAAGTCGCAGTTTGAATAAAGGTGAAGATATCCGTAATTTATGCAAAGGTTATCTCCGCCAAGCTTTACGTCACCCTTGTAGCCTGTTGGCTTTAATACATCAACATCGCCTCTTCCGCAGAAAACTCCGTTTTCATAGGTTTTTGCACTTACCTTTTCATTTTCGGAATTAACGGTCATTTCGCAGTTTAATCCGAAGAAAAGTTCAAAAGTGTGATTCTTTCCGTCAAGTACTTCAATTTTATAATCAATATAAGAAACAGGTCTTGATAAAAGATGCAAATCATCACATAAAAGAGGTGTCATAAATTTAAGTGTAAGTCTTATAATTTCATTTTCAAAGGTGTAAACCGTGCTTAGAGGATAAACTGTAACATCTGTTTGAGTGATAACGGAAAAATTATCTTTGTCACCGGTTTTCCCCATAAAGCGGTAAACCTCTTCGTCGATTGTAATTAATCCGAGGATACCGTGTGTTCTGCCTGTCCAGTGCTTTGTTGTGTCGTCATAAAGCAGGTCCGAGAATGACCATACCGAGAAATATGGATCAACGGTAATTAAAGGCACCGCAGGATATCTTAATTTTTTCATATAACATCAATCACCTTTCTGTCAAAATTCATTGACATTTATAATATATCATTGTAAAATATAAAAATAAATAGAAATTATTGAGGTTAAGGTGTGAAATATTGATATGTATGAGGATATCGTTCATTTCCCGATTGTGACAGGGGAGGATGTGTTTAATATTCAGATATGCGGAATATCGTATTGTGACGGAACGTACAAAATTAATCGTCCGGATTCACCTGTATGGTGTATTGAATATATAAGAAAAGGGAAGGGAATTGTTTGGGTTAACAGCGAATCTTTTGTTGCTTGTAGTGGGGATATATATATTCTTCCTGCCAACACGAATCATTTTTACTATTCTGATAATGCCGAACCGTGGGAGAAAATATGGTTTAATATAAGCGGTAAGCTTGTAAATTCACTTATGGAGGTTTATTCTCTTAAAGGTATTTATCATATTGAAAATCTGAATCTTAATAATATTTTTGAGGAATTTGTTGAAACAGCACGCAATTCCGATTCCTTTAAAAATGCACAATTGCAGTGTTCTGCAATTTTTATGAAAATAGTGCAGAAAATGTCAGAACACGTGAATACAGTTAATACTGCTGCAGTCAAAACACTTGCAACCCGCCTTAAGAGAAAAATAGATATGATTACAGATTACAGTGTTACTTTTGATGAAATCATAGCGGAGTTTTACTGCAGTAAATCACATATAATCCGTAGCTTTAAAGCAGAATACAAAATAACACCTTACCAGTACCTTCTTTCCAAAAAGACGATATATGCAAAGGAGCTTATACAGTCAACTGCTATGAGTATGACCGAAATTGCGTATTGTCTTGGCTTTAACGATTGCCATTATTTTTCGAATTTCTTCAAAAAAACCACAGGCTTGACGCCTGTGGAATACAAAAAATCATTAAATAATTATTTATAATACTTTTTTCTTTGTGACATATACGCGAATTTCATTAAAATACTGTCCGGCAGAATTTTCGAGCCGATACGTGCCAATTTTACGCCGAAAGATGTGCATATAACTGTTTTTCTTTTAAACATATTTTTAATTGCAACTATGGCAACCTTTTCGGCTGTCTGCGATTTCAAATTGAATTTGCAGTTTGCAACTTTATTGAAATTTGTATCAACGGGCCCCGGGCAAAGTACACCAATGTAGACATTGCTTTTCTGCTTTTTAAGCTCATAGGAAATTGCTTTTGAAAGATGTGTTACATATGCTTTTGTTGCATAATAGGTCGCCATTAACGGGCCGGGAAAGAATGATGCAATTGAGCTTACGTTTAAAATATAACCCGAATTTCGTTTGACCATCACATCAAGATACATTTTTGTAAGTGCGTGAAGACCCGTTACATTTGTATTAATCATATTTATGCCTTTATCAAGGTCTGTATCATTAAGATAACCTAAATCACCGAATCCGGCATTGTTTATTAAAACATCAATATCTGTATATTTTTCAAAAAGCTTTCTGCACTGCGAAAAATCCGAAACATCGCAGACTTCGGTTACACATCCGGTTGTCTTTTCTAATATGTCAAGCTTTTCTTTACTTCTTGCAACAGCAATGATTTCATTATCCTTATATAAAAGCTTAGCCATTGCCATACCTATTCCTGACGATGCACCTGTTATAAGTATTTTCATATGCTACCTCATTTCTTCCATTTATTTGTTATTATATATCAAAATGGAAAATAATACAATAATTTTGCATTTATTTGTGTTTTGTTTTGATGTATAATTTAATTACGGGATGAGGGAGGAAGAAAAAATGAAGCTTGTAAAAATTAATAATCGGAGACTTAACCTGTATTTTACCCATAAAGAACTCCTTGATGAAAAAATAAACATTGATAAAATGCTGATTGACGAACAAGTATGCAATACATATATAAATGACATAATCTCCATATTGAATAACGAAATCCATCTTTCACTTGAAAAAGAAAGACTGATTTTTCAGATTTTCCCATTAGTTGAAGGTGATTTACTGGTTAGTGTTACAAAAAAAGATGAACAAACAGACGAATTTGTTTACAAATTCGAGGATATTGAAGAAATATTTTTTGTCTTTGATAATTTTTTTGCTTCGTTCAGCGGTTTTTCAAGCATTTTTACTTATAACAAAAATTATTATCTTGTATTGTGCGAATGCAGCGATGAAGAAAAAAATTTTTTGTGGATTTTAAAGGAATTTGGAACAAAAAGCCTTTTAAATAAAGGGTTTCTGGACATTTATGGCAAATGCCTGATGAGGGATAATGCAGTAGAAACTACTTTTAAATATTTTCTAAGGGGCTAATATTTTGACAATTTCTTGAAAAAACGGTTAACTTTTTTTACGTTTTTTGAAAAGTTTACAAAATAAACACAATTTATTCACAAATACAAACTATAATAATAAATGTAATAAGGAAAGCTTATTACAAATCGCTAATATCTTTTTATATATTCATCCCTATCTTTTTTTTGCCTGCTTGTTGAAGCAGGTTTTTTTTGCCCTTTTTTTTATATAACTTGAATTTTTCACATTTATCTGCTATACTTAAAACACATTAATAATACAGGAGAAAAATTATGAGCTGTAAACGTAAAACCTCCATAGGCGGTCAGGCGGTTATGGAAGGTGTTATGATGTTAGGACCTGACAATATGGCAATTTCAGTCCGTAAGTCGGACGGTGAAATATTAACGGATGTACGCCCCGTATCAAAGGCGTCTAAAAGTAAAATTGCAAAGGTTCCCATTATAAGAGGCTGTGTGGGATTTTTCCGTTCAATGGTGACGGGAGTTAAAGCATTAATGTTTTCGGCAGATCAGATTGACCTTGAAGAGGAAGAGCCTACAAAATTTGATAAGTGGCTTGAGAAGGTTTTCGGAGATAAGCTTAAGGATATAGTTATTTATTTTTCCGTTATACTTTCAATGTGCCTTTCGATTGGTATGTTTATATTGCTTCCTACGTGGATAGTAAGCTTAATCACCAGTATCTTCAAGGAGACAAGCACACTTGCAGCTATAGTTAAAAGCCTTATGGAGGGTGTAATAAGAATCGCTATATTCTTAATTTACCTTTCACTTGCGGCAAGACTTAAGGATATAAAAAGAGTTTTTGAATATCACGGTGCCGAGCACAAAACGATTGCCTGTTATGAAGCAGGTGAGGAGCTGACTGTTGAAAATGCAAGAACTAAAACAAGACTTCACCCAAGATGCGGAACAAGCTTTTTATTTATCGTTATGATAGTAAGTATTATATGTTTTTCGTTTTTGAAGTGGGATAATGTTTTAATAAGAACAGTTACACGTCTTGCACTTATGCCTGTAGTGGCAGGTATTTCATACGAAATCATCAAGTTTGCCGGAAGACACGACAATAAATTTACAAGAATAATAAGTGCTCCGGGTATGTGGCTTCAGAAAATAACCACCAATGAACCTGATGACAGTCAGCTTGAAGTGGCTATTGCATCTATGAAAGCAGTTATTCCCGAGAATAGTGAAGAGGATAAATGGTAATGAAGGTTTTCGAGGCATTAAGAAAAACCGAAGAAATGTTTAAAAATAATGGCGTCGTTGATTATAAATCCGACGCCCGTTTTTTGATGCAATATTTTCTTGGTTGTAATTCAACAGAGTATATTCTTCGTCAGAAGGATGAGGTAAGCGAATCTTTTTTTGAACTTGTTCAAAAAAGAATTTCGGGTATTCCTGTTCAGTATATCACTGAAAGTGCTGAATTTATGGGACTTGAATTTTATGTAAACGAAAATGTTCTTATTCCCCGTCAGGATACAGAAATTCTTGTGGAAAGAGCACTTGATTTTTTAAAAGATAAAAAAAATCCGGTTGTTTACGATATATGTACAGGTTCAGGTTGTATTGCGGTTTCGGTATCAAAAATGGCAAAGGTTAAGGTTGCGGCTGTGGATATAAGTGAAAAAGCACTTAGTATCGCCAAAATAAATGCAGAAAGAAATATGGCAGATGTAGCTTTTGTTGCGGATGATATTTTAAACACTAAAATTGATTTTTCGGGAGCGGATTTAATTCTTTCAAATCCACCCTACATAAGAACAAAAGAAATAGAAAAGCTTGATGTAACCGTTAAATGTGCCGAGCCCTTTATCGCTCTTGACGGAGGCGAAGACGGTCTTGTGTTTTACAGAAAAATTTCAAAAATCGCTTTTGACAGCTTAAATAATGGTGGTGCAGTAATGTTTGAAACAGGCTTTGACCAGGGTGCAGATTTAACTGAGATTTTAGAAGCTCAGGGCTTCAAAGATGTTGAAATAATAAAAGACTACAGCGGTAATGACCGTGTAGCTGTGGGAATAAAATAGGAGATATGTTATGAGAAAAATATTATGCTTATTACTGATTTGTGCGTTTTTACTGTGTGGTTGTTCAGACACAATACAGAAATCAAAGGCCTTAAATGCAGAATATATGGGAGAATGGAAAATTTACACATCGCCCGTGTACAGGGACGTTTCAATAGGTGATTTTGAAATTTCTTATCAAGGGGATAAGAATTATGCTGTAGAAATAAAGGACTTCAACGGCGGTGTGGATATAAGTGTTGTAAAGACAATGCAGGCAGATGAACAGAATGTTTTAACGGGACTTGAAACAATAAACAATGATTACGGTGAAATAATTATGAAAGCATATCTAACAGAAGATAAGGAAGGTGAACCAACAATCAGACTTGAATTTGTTAATGAAGAAGCTGTTCATGTTCTTGAGGGCTTGTACCTTTACAGATAAAATCAAGGTTGCAGTTTATATGAACTGCAACCTTGATTTTTATATTATATTATTTTGAAAATGCCAAGTAAAATAACAATTATACCAAGGGCTATACGGTACCATCCGAACACCTTGAAATCGTATTTTTTAACAAAACCCACAAGAAATTTAATGGCAAAAAGAGAAACAACAAAGGAAGTAATTATACCTACAATTAAAACCGAAATTTCGTTTGGTGCAATTGCAATCTCTGATTTCAGTATGAATTTTGCTATCTTTAAAAGACTTGCTCCAAACATAACGGGAATTGCTAAAAAGAAAGAGTATTCGGCGGCAATTTCTCTTGATGTGCCCATCAGCATTGCACCTAAAATAGTTGAACCTGAACGTGATGTTCCCGGCACAAGAGAGAGGGTCTGAAAACAACCTATAGCCAATGCTTTTTTATAGGATAAATGCTTAAAGCTTTTCGTTGAAAACTGTTTGTTTTTGTTAATATTTTCAATTACTATAAACAAAACACCGTACAAAATAAGTGTTGTTGCTACAGTAAAGGAATTGTAAAGATGATCATCCATCCAGTCGTCAAGTAAGAAGCCTAAAGCTGCGGCGGGCAGAACACCAACTATTACTTTTCCCCATATATCCCAGGTTGCTCTTCTCTGAGTTTTGCTTTTTTTAGGAGAGAAAGGGTTTAATTTATTAAAATACATACAAATAACTGCAAGTATCGCACCCAGTTGTATTACAACAAGAAACATCTCCCAAAAGCTTTCTGATACATTAAGCTTAAGAAAATCCTCGGCAATTATCATATGCCCCGTGCTTGAAACAGGAAGCCATTCGGTAATTCCCTCTATAACACCAAGTATGAAAGTTTTTAAGAACTCAATAAAACTCATAAAAATTCTCCTTTACTTAACTTTACTGCAGTTTTTCAGATAGTTATACATAAGAAATGTTTATTAAGACAGTCTGTAGTTATATTTCAAGCTTTAATGTAACAATTTCAAAGTTCTTAATCTTTGTTGTAACCGAGTTGTCGGTAACTTCAAGCTCTTCAAGAACGTTTTCGTTAAGGTCACAGGTATATGCTTTCTTAACATCAAAGCCGAATTTGATTTTTGCATTTGTTACCATATTATATGAATCATACATACGGACAATTACAGCATTGTCGTTTTCCGCTTTTTTAACGGTTTCAATAATTATGTTTTCCTTATTAACGGAAACAAGTGAAAATTCTGCAGGTAATGTACCGCTTGACGAAATTTTATCAATTGCTGTCATTTTTTGATTCAGACAGTAAGCCATCTGGACAGTTTTTCCGTTGCAGGGGGTGTTTTCGTGAGTGTAGATTGAATACGTAAAATTATGAATGCATTTATCTGCTTCGGGGTCGGGGTCTGTTGCACACTTTAAAATTGTAAGTCCTACTACATTTTCATCACATGAGTAGCCGTACTTACAGTCATTTATAAAGCTTACGCCATAGCTGTTGTCCGAAATGTCAATCCACTTGTGCATACACATTTCAAACTGCGCTTCATCCCAGCTTCTGTTTTTGTGGGTTGTTCTTTCAACGTGACCCATCTGTATTTCCGCTGTTACCTTGTTTGTAAATACGTTAATAGGAAAGAGTGTTTTTAAAATAAGGTGGTCTTCCTTCCAGTCAATTTCCGTTTCAAAATCTATTCTTCTTATGTTATCGTAAACAATAATATTTTGTTTTACAGAAGAATTCATAAACTTTCTTGTTACGGTAACACCCTTTTTGGCACCATTTTCATAAGGAAGGATTGAAACAAGTCCCTCTAATTTGTAAGGTTTCTGCTTATAGTAGTGAGTAAGCTCCCACGCATCGTAAAATTTCGGTCTGTCCTCGTAAGCTACAAACTCGTTTGCAACGCCATTAGTTACATATCTGTCGTTTTCTTTATCATAAATCGAAAAAATATCACCGTTTTCGTTGAATATAATATCAAAATATCTGTTTGAAATACCATTTTGTGAAACTGTTGCTTTATTTGTGTAATCAAGCTTACTGAATACTTTATATCCGTGAGCAGGTACATCTTTTGCATAAGCAAAACCGTTTTTGGTTTCAACAATATCGCTTGAAATAAAGGAATTATGGTTAAATACAACCATTCCGTCATCTGACGAAATGTTTGAAATAATTTTGCTGTAAGCCTTGTCGGAAATATCCTTACAGGTCGCTTTAACCATATTGTAGCCAACTTCTGCGGTATCAGAAACCTCTTTTATACAGCTTCCCGGGATAATATCGTGGAACTGGTTAAGAAGCATTTGTTTCCACATAACGTCAAAATCGTCTTTAGGGTAAGCCGAATTATTAAATAACATATCGAAAACAGACAAAGCCTCGGTTTTGGCAAGAATAAATTCACATTCACGGTTAGCTTTCTTTGTTTTTGCTACTGATGTATATGTGCCTCTGTGATATTGAAGATATAATTCACCTGACCATCTTGGAGTGCGTCCGTATTTTTCACAAGCCTTATCAAAATTTTCCTTAGACTTATTAAGGTAATTATCAAGAGTATTCATTTTTGTTTTTGGGATACCGGGAATGCCTTTTGCAAAACGTCTTTGACGCTCCAGCATCTGATATGTAGGGCCGCCACCGCCGTCACCGTAACCGAAGGTGTGAATTGTCTGGTCATTATATTCTTTATTTCTGTAAATATCCCATGTACTCTTTACTTCACGGGCGTCAAGCATACCGTTAAGCATAACAAATATTCTCGATTTATCGGGATTTACAAAGTCCTGACTTGTTAAAAACTGAGTAAATACTTCACTTCCGTCAATACCCTTCCAATAGAAAGTATCGTTTGGCATTCGGTCGGTGTCGTTCCAGCTTATCTTGCCCGTAACAAATCTGTCAACCCCCGATTTTTTAAGAATCTGAGGAAGAGCGGCAGAATATCCGAACACGTCGGGAATCCAAAGGGTACGGCTGTTTACACCAAATTCATCTTTGAAAAACTTCTTTCCGTAAATTACCTGACGGATAAAGCTTTCACCCGACGGCAGATTGCCGTCCGCTTCAAGCCACATTGCACCGTCAACTTCCCATTTCCCCTCCTTAACCTTCTGCTTGATTTTTTCATACTGTTCGGGTGCCTGGTCCTTCATAAATTCGTACATCTGAGGTGATGTCATCATAAAAATATATTCGGGGTAATGCTCCATAAGGTAAAGCACGGTTGAAAAGCTTCTTTGTACCTTTTCAACTGTCTGTCTTACAGGCCAGCGCCACGCAATGTCAATATGGGAATGACCCAGGCAGTTAACGGTAATATCACTTTGGCCGCATTCCTTGCCGTAAAACTCATCGGCAAGATATTTAATAGCTTCATCAACCGATTTGTAGTATTCTTTTGAATACGGTTCTCTGAAATCAATTAAATTTGCCGCAAGCTCAAGATGATTAATTATAATCCGATAATCGTCACTTGTTTTGTCAATTGCTTCCGACGCCTGAAAGGGCGTTGAAAAGTCAAAATACAAAGTTTCTGTTTTTTGGCAGATTGTAACAAGCTTCGGCATTGTTGTTGAAATAACATGTTTTCTTGGTGAGTAAACAGGACTTACGTAGCAGTAAAACGCTACATCATAAGTTGTGTCAGGCTCTAAAACTGTTCTTGTATGATTTGCGTCAAGACCTTGTGTCATTTCACCGTTTAAATATATAATGGTATGAATTACACCGCTGTATTCCTGCTTGAAATCAACAGCATAATAAAGTCCGTCATACGCCTTTGGCGTTTTTATTGTGCCGCGAATCCAGAAATGAATATCCCATTCATTAAATTCAACGAATTCCTTTAAATCTTCCCATGTGTCGTCAATTTCGGGAATAATATTATTTGTTTTTGCTTCACATCTTTTCATTTTAAAACCGTCAGGATAAACAGAATCCTTTACAATAAGACTCTCCAGCATCCATACGGTTTTTTGAGCTTTTTCATCTAAAAATCTCATACAAATTCTCCTTTCAGCACTTTAATTTTCCTGTAAACTTCTGCAATAGGCAGCCCCACAACATTGTTGTAGTCACCTGTAATTGACTTAACGAATAAACCGCCCATCCCCTGAATGCCGTAAGCACCTGCTTTATCGTAGCATTCGGGAAGAGAAATATATTCATCTATTTCCTTTTCTGTTAAATCATAAAATTCAACATCTGTTTTAACGCTAAAGGTATCAATATTTTTGCCGTCGATAATCGTTACACCCGTGTAAACCTGATGAACATTTCCTGACAGCATTCTAAGTATTCTTTTTGCGTCCTCTTTATCTTCGGGTTTTCCGAGAATTTCGCCATTTATAGCAACAACTGTGTCAGAGCCTATAACTATCCCATTTTCCTTAATGGCTTCTGCTTTTCTTCTTGAAAGAATTTCCACGGTTTCAGAAGGCGTTAAATTATCAGCTACCGATTCATCTGCGTCTGTAACAATTACCTCAAAAGGTAGTCGTGTAAGTGTCATTAATTCTTTTCTTCTCGGTGAGCCCGATGCAAGTATTATTCTTTTCATTCTATGCTGCAGCTTTCCTTTATAATAGTTCCGTAGCCTGTTCCGCCTCTTGGTGTTGTGTTGGGGTAATCGGGATTTACAGAAAGATGAATTTCTCCCATAACATCGTCAAGGCTTGTCATTTTTTCACCCCTAAAGGTGATATTTTTGAATGTAATGTTTTGGGCTTCACAAATTCTGTCAGGCTCAAATAATTCGCCCCACTTTTCAGGTTCATCGGGATAATGATTTTTCCATGTGTATGTAAGAGGTCCAACGGAGAATAACTTAAGTCCTGTTTTATCAAATTCAGCCTTATCCATATTAATCGAAATATTATTAAAGTGAATATTGCTTGAATAAGAACAGCAGTCAAATAACCCATTTACCGGAATTGATGAAAAACCGTCTGCACGAACCTTGTCAAAGCAAATGTTTTCAAAATAAACATTGTCAATGTTTCCAACCGTTTCGGAATGGTCGACATAATCGGGCATAAATGCCTCTCTCCAGTTTTTCTGACAGTACATTTTAAACGTATAAACACCTGTGATGTCCTTGAAAATACAGTTTGTAATATCACAGTCATTTGAAGGTGCGTTCTCGTAAGTCTTTCTTCCCGGAAGAAGACGGATTTCGTTGTTATTACTTTTAACGTTTTCTACGAAAATATGGTCAAGAGTACCAAAGGTTGTGGCAGAGAGGTCCCAGTCCCAGGCATTAAAGGCAACTAAATCGTCAAGCATATTTTCACCCTCAAGATTTCTTATAATGCCGTACTCTGAAGGTCCGTTTAAGTGAACTCCGTCCTTTTTATAGTCAATGTATTTAATGTTTTCAATTAAAAATCCTTTCACGTTTGAAACTTGTGTTGCGTAGCTTTCGGAGCCTTCGTAAACGCAGTTTCTAACAGTGAGGTTTTCAATGTTGGTAAGAAACATTACTGCAAAAACACCCTTGAACGGATTTTCATTTGAGTTGGTAAGATGATGAACCTTGCTGTGTCTGTTAGGGCTCCATATACCGCCTTCTATGTAAATGTTTTTATTGCAGTCTGTTCTGTCAACAGTGTGGAAAGCTCCTGTTTTAGCACGGGAATTTATAACCATGCAGAGCGTGTTTGTTTCTGTCACAGTGATTACCTGATTCTTTTCAACAATTAAAACATAGTCATCGTCCATAACAATGCTTGAATCAAGAAAGATTTCCTTACCCATATCCGGAATATAAACTCTTTTATTTTCCTGCAGTGCTGTGTTTATAGCTTTGTCCCATATATCATTTTCTGCAAGATGTGCGTATTTTGTTACGTCAACGCAGTCATTCTTTGTATAAGTTACTATTTTTACGCCGTCAAAAATTTCTTTTTTTAAATTTTCCATGGTAAATACCTCCTAATATGATGGTCACAGTAATTATAACAAATTTTACTTGTATTTACAATAGATTTTTGGTAAAATATATTTATGAGAGAATTTAAATTAATTATAGATGTTGAACAGGTAAATAAAACGGTAGGCTGGCTTTTGGTTAATCATTTCAAGCTATCGAAAAGGCTTATAACCAAATTAAAGCAGGATCCAAACGGCATCCTCTTAAACGGTGAACACGTAACCGTGAGAGGTGTCGCTAAAATGGGTGATGAGCTTAAGGTTACTATGCCTGAAAATAAATCTCCTAACGTAATTCCTGTTAAAATGCCTCTTGAAATACTTTATGAGGATGAGGATATTTTAGCGGTGAACAAACCTCAGGATATGCCTGTACATCCGTCACTTAATAATTTTGACAATACTCTCGGCAATGCAGTTATGTATTACTATAAGGATAAGAACTTTGTGTTCAGGGCGGTAAACCGTCTTGACCGTGATACAACGGGAGTAGTAATAGTTGCCAAAACTCCTCAGGCAAGCCATAATTTAAGCCTGCAGATGCAAAAGGGAATTTTTAAGAAAACTTATCTTTGTATAACCGACGGTGTTCCGGAGCCAAGAGCGGGTGAAATCAATGCACCTATCCGCCGTGAAAAGGAAAGCATAATAAAAAGAATTGTGGCAGAGGATGGTAAAACGGCAATAACGCAGTATGAGGTGTTAGAGGAAAACGGCAAAAACGCCCTTGTAAGGGTAAATCTTTTAACGGGCAGAACTCATCAGATAAGAGTGCATTTTTCGTATATTGGTTACCCTCTTAAAAATGATTTTCTTTACGGAACTCAGACAGGAGATGAAGCATTTATGCTTCATTGTGCGGAAATTAAATTCAACCATCCTGTAACCAAAAAGCCTGTAACAATCACGGCTTCCAAGCCATCTTATATGAAAATCTAAAAAAAATTAAGTTTTTTTGAAAAAAAGCTTGCAAGATAGGTCGTTTTATGATATAATCCTAATGTTGACGAATACGGCCCGGTAGTTCAGTTGGTTAGAACGCCTGCCTGTCACGCAGGAGGTCGAGAGTTCGAGTCTCTTCCGGGTCGCCACTTGCATTTATGCAAGAGCGGAGTTCCATCATACTCCGGAGAATGAAAGCCTGCTAAGATATGAACGTGTGAAAGCGAGTCACCACGAACGTGTTTCAGCAGCTTTTTATTTGCTATTGTAGCTCAGTCGGTAGAGCACCACATTGGTAGTGTGGAGGTCACGAGTTCGATTCTCGTCAATAGCTCCAAAAAAGAACGACTATTCGAAAGAATGGTCGTTCTTTTTTGAATGTGGTGCGAAACCGACTGAGCGGCTCGTCGGTAGTTTTCGCCCGAGCGCTGCCGGTGGCAGAAGGAGCGAGGGGCGAAAAGGCGCCGCGGTCGACAAAAAAGCGACGCACCAAGGAAGCTTTTTGTCGGGCACCGCAAGAGTAAACCACATTGGTAGTGTGTTTGTCACGAGTTCGATTCTCGTCAATAGCTCCATCGTCGCAGCAAATATCGCTGCACTCGAAACACCCACTCAGAAGAGTGGGTGTTTTTCGTATGCTTTATTGCTGCTCCTCTATCGTAAAAAGGCACGCTTGGCTCAACTGTTCGGTTGCAAGCGCCCTCACCACGTTTCGCAGTCGCTACCACCTTTTTACGATATGCACCTTCGGTGCATTATTTGTGTTTGTACTGTTTTTTAGTATGTGGTGCGAAACCGACTGAGCAACTTGTAACAGCAAATATCGCTGCACTCGAAAGGGACTGTAAAAAATCGATGATTTTTTACAGTCCTTTATTTTATATAATGATACTTTTTTTAGGTGCGTAAATGAATTTTAATACCTTTTTTAGTAGCAGTAATTTTTTTAATATGATATACTCGGGTTATAAAAATTAAAGAGGTGAGCGATATGTATCAAAAGCTTGATGTTAATTATCCAAGACTTAAAACAGATATATTTTTTTCAGACAGAAAGACCGTTAACAGGTTTAACGGCTATATTGACGAAATAATAAGATTCGTTGAGGAGTTTCAACTTCTTGATGAGGAAATGTGGGCACGATTTGCAGACCAGTTTAAAACTGATAGCGATTCGGACGGAAACTGGCGAGGGGAGTATTGGGGAAAAATGCTTCGCGGTGCGTGTTTTGTGTATCAGTATACTAAAAATGAAAAGCTTTATAACAGTTTAGAAAAAACGATTTATTATATTATGAATTATCAGGATGATTTAGGCAGAATCAGCACCTATTCAGCGGATAAAGAGTTTTTTGGCTGGGATATGTGGTGCAGAAAATACGTGATTCTTTCAATGGAATATTTTATTGAAATATGCAAAGACGATGCTTTAACAGAAAAAATCAAAAATTGTATAAAAGGTCAGCTTGACTATATTATAAGTAAAATCGGAAGTAAAGAGGATGGGAAAACTCCGATTACCGAAACCTCCGAGTTCTTTGGAGCACTTAACTCTTCTTCAATCCTTGAACCGGTTGTAAGATTTTACAATCTTACGCAAGATAAAAAATATCTTAATTTTGCAACCCATATAGTAGATTGCGGCGGTTCAAGGTACGGAAATATTTTTGAACTTATTCACGATGAAAATATATACCCATATCAACTGCCTGTAACAAAAGCATATGAAATGATTTCCTGCTTTGAGGGACTTTTAGAATATTACAGAGTAACGGGGATTGAAAAACATAAGGAAGCTGTAATTAAATTTGCAGACAAGCTTTTAAAAACGGAATTTACCGTAACCGGTTCAAGCTGCTGCTTCCACGAGTTTTTTGATTATTCAACGGCACGTCAGGCAAATTCAACTAACGGAGAAACAGCTCAGGAAACCTGCGTTACCGTAACGCTTATGAAGTTTCTGTTTCAGGTTACTTTACTTACGGGAAACGCAAAATACGCAGATGCTTTTGAGCGCTCGTTATATAATGCGTACTTTGGTGCGGTAAATACCGAAAAGGCAATAGGTGAGTTTGCGTATAACGCAGAAGTGTTAAAAAATTGCCAAAAGGTTCCTCTTCCTTTTGACAGCTACAGTCCCCTTGTAAGCGAAAAAAGAGGTAACGGAATTGGCGGACTTTTAGTTATGAGCGATAATACATATTATGGTTGCTGTGCCTGCATTGGTTCTGCAGGATGTGGTCTTATAAATCAGATGGCACTTCTTAAAACAAAAGATGGGTTTGTGCTGAATCTGTTTACAGACGGTGAAACGAGAGCATATCTTGATAACGGAAATGAAGTAAATTTTAAAATATCAACCGAATATCCTAAATACGGGAAAGTAAAAATAACAGTTGAAACGAAGAATGAAGAATCCTTTGGATTGTTTATCAGAAACCCTGAATGGAGCAAAAATACAACGTTATCTCTTAACGGAAAACAGATAAAGGTTAATGACGGATATATAAAGCTTGAAAAAATAACGAATGGCGACGAAATCGAACTTAATCTTGATATGAGAACAAGAGTTATAAGACCTCTTATTTATGATAAAATACAGATAAGAACAAAGTGGATGGGAAGGTTGTTTCCGATGGAATTTGAAGATTCTTTGCAGGATGAAGATGCTAAGGGACGTGTTGCTTTAATGCGTGGGCCTATAGTTCTTGCGCAAGATGAAAGGGTGTGTAATCTGAATACCAATGCGGATATAGAAATTTCGGATGGTTTTGCAGATGTAAATATTTCTGAAATTAGTAAGACTTCGTTTGCAAATATCGTAGAAGCCGAGGTGGGGCTGAAAGACGGCGGTAACATAACACTTACAGACTATGCTTCAGCAGGAAAAGACTGGAAATCAAAGGTGTCTGTGTGGATAAAATGTAAATAATTATTACGTTCATAGCAACCGGCAAAGATGAATTGCCGGTTGCTTTTATGCGTGAAATTTGATAATTTAAGTATAATGAAGTAAAATTCCCTCAAAAGGCCTCTGATTCCTTGATTTTTTTCCTATTATGTGATACAATAAAATATAGTGTCAAAAATGATACTAATGAGCAGATCAGATATACTGAAAAATCAAATTTCAATATTATTTTTTTATGAAAGAAGATGTAAATAAGTGGCAATAACGTATGAGCGTAAAAGAAAGAAACAAAGTAATATTTTATATACGGTTATTACGGCAATTTTGATATGTGCAGTTTTCCTTACTACGGTTATGTCTTTTTATATTAAGGCCGAAAATGATGCGTATGAAATGCTTCACATACAGACAAAACAAATAAAGGATGATTTGACTCTGCAGTTAAAATCTGACAGGGAAAATCTTATTACTATGGCAAACTTTGCCGCTAAGCTTTATGCCGATGGTGAAAGCTATGATATTATGTTTGAATCCTTCAAGCCTATCGGATTGATAGCGAACATAGGTATATTAAATGCTGACAACACTTTTATGACTAAAATGGGCTCTGTTGACCTGAATGGGAAAATTTCTTTTGAGGAAGAAGCTGCGTGCGGTGAATACATAAGTGGCAGAGTTCCTGATCTGACAGGTGGTGTTGATGAGCTTGTAAGAAGTGCAGTTCCAATTAAGGTAAACAATGAAACCGTTGGTATTTTATACGGCGTAATTCCTCTCGATGTTATTGGTGAAAAGTATATCAATATGGCAAGAGAGCTGGATGCTCAGCTTTTCGTTTATGATAAAGAAACAGGAAAGTTTATTATTGATACAATAAATGACCCACCCGGTGAGCTGTCGGCCCTGAAGAGCAGAAAATACAACGGCGACTATTCATACGAGCAAATGGCAAGCGGCGACAAGGGATATTCGTCATTTGAATCGATACGTACCGGCGAGGATTTGTATGTTCATTATTCAACGATTGAGGATTTCAACTGGGGTATTATGCTCGCACGTTATGAAACTCAGGTATTTGCGGAAACCCATAAAATATCTAAAAATCTGATTATTATGTTTGGTTTAACCATTTTGATTATATTAGCATACCTTGAGTTGATATTGAGAAGTGAGAAAACCAGAGCAAGATTACATTCGGAGTCTTCTCATATAAGAAAACTTCTTCTTGAGGTTAATCAGCAATATACCAATGTTGTAGAAGCATTAAAACACATTAAGGAGTTTTCGGGCTCACGCTCTGCGTTTTTTGCAGATACGGACGGTGAGGATTTTGTATATATCAAGCCATCCTTGAAAGAAGAGCTTTTGTTGGGTGAAGACAGAAAGTATTTTCAGAGTGAGCTTTTCAGATATGCTGCGGATATTCATACTGTCAGCGAGCTTATGATTAACTTTATGCAAATTACTCCTGATACCCATCTTTTGAAAACGAATCCCGAATTCTATCATTTCTTGTTTAATCACGGTATAAGAGAAGTATCATTTGTAATTATTACAGACAAGAACAACCACGTAAGTATACTTGGAGCTATTAATCCTAAAAAGAGCATTGTGGTACGAAAGCTTATTGAAGATATTTCTGTTTGCTTTACAATTGCTATATACAACAGAAAGCATCTTAACAGAACTGAGCTTGCCGCAACAACGGATTCATTAACAGGAGCATTGAACCGTGTAGCGTATAAAAAGGATATTCTTGTTTTTGACGAAGAAAAGCCTGAAGAATTCTCTTGTATTTATGTTGATGTTAACGAGCTTCATATCAGAAATAATAAGTACGGACACGCCGCCGGCGATGAAATGCTTATCTATATTGCAAATTCGTTAAAGGAAGTGTTCTTCGGTCAGCACATTTACCGTATGGGCGGAGATGAATTCCTGGTATTTGCGGAAAAAACCGAACAGGCGATTGTTAAGCAGAAGATAGATGCCTTTGTTGAGCAGTTGAATCCTATGGGATATCACGTAGCTATCGGTATGTCATACAGAACTACGAATACAAACTGCGAGGAAATGGTTCGTGAGGCAGAAATAAGAATGTATGAATCAAAGGCTCAGTATTATCAGAATAAAGAGCAAATCAATATATCTGAGGATACAGAAAAGAGCTACAGTCAGTTAAAAACAGGTATCAGAGAAATCGATACATTGATTTCTGTTCTTAAGGAGCATTACAACGGTATATACAGAGTATCACTTGATTCGGATAATGCTCACAGAATCCTTATGCCCGCTTATCTCGGCTATAAGGAGGATGAGGAAAACTTCTCCAAGTTACTTGTAAGATATATCAATGACATTATACATCCCGATTTTCACAGAGCAGTTACAAGCTTTCTAAATTATGATGCAATAAAACGTCAGATATCGGAAGGGAAAACACCGTCAATTACATACAAAAAAGTAAATGGCGAAACTGTAATCCTTAGTGTATACAATTTAACTGATGATAATGAAAATGTAAAAGAAACCCTTTGGGTATTTGCAAGAGAGTAACGGAGGAATTGTAAGTGATTGTTCAGCTGATCAGGTTTGGAATAGTAGGTGTCATTGCCGCTGTTCTTGACGTAGGCGTTCTTGTTATATTAAAAGAGCTGTTACATATGGATGTGTTGCTTGCATCAATGATATCCTTTTGTGTTTCTGTTACCGCAAACTATATTTTAAGTATGGCATTTGTATTCAAAAGTAAAAACCAAAACAAGATAAAGGAATTTATTGTGTTTGTATTACTAAGCATCGGCGGATTGTGTCTGAATCAGCTTATTTTATGGATTGGCGTTAATTTTACATCCGTATACTATCTGGTAGTAAAATTTATTGCTATGGTAATTGTTCCTGTTTACAATTTTATAACAAGAAAAATATTTCTTGAAGAAAAATGAGAGAGAAAAAGCTATGAACAGAGTTTTTAAAAAAGATTTGTACCGGTATTACGGCGAAAAAGGAGAGCCCTTTTTAAAAAGGATTTTCCGTCCTCTTGAAATCAAATATATATCTGTATTCAGAAAAGCAAATATGTGTTCTTTTCTGCCGTTAAAGCTTTTTTATATGTTAAAGCTTATGTATCTGTCACACAGAACACAAATTCAGATTCCTGCAAGAACAAGTATAGGTGAGGGCTTTTACATCGGGCATCTGGGTCGTATTATAATTCATCCCGATGCAAAGCTTGGTAAAAACATAAATATCGGTACAGGTGTTACCATAGGTATGGAAAACCGGGGAAAAAGAAAGGGCACGCCTCAGCTTGGGGATAATTGCTGGATTGGAACAAATGCCGTTATAGTCGGAAACGTAAAAATAGGCAGCGATGTATTGATTGCACCGCTTACCTACGTTAATTTTGATGTTCCTGACCATAGTGTGGTTATAGGTAATCCGGGAAGAATAATTTCAAAGGAAAATGCTACTGCAGATTATGTCTGCAACCGTGTATGACAGCTTTTAAAAACAACTTTTTAAAGGATTGAGGTGACGTATTGACTAATAAAGATTCAAGAATAAAGCATAATCTGATATCTTCACTTATCTATCAGGTTGTTCTTATATCTCTTAGCTTCCTTTTGCCGAGACTTTATCTTGAAAATTTCGGTTCTGAGGTCAATGGCGTACTTTCAACCATAAAGCAGATTTTTACATATATGTGTCTTTTGGAAGCGGGTGTAGGTCTTGCTACAACGCAGGCTCTGTATAAGAGAATAGGTGAAAAGGATTATAAGAGTGCAAGCGAAGTTCTGTCAGCAACCAATTCTTATTATATTAAAACGGGTGTAATATATTCTGCTATTGTGCTTGTTATTGCATTAGTATATGCTTATCTGATACCTACTTCCATCGACAGCAATATTTTGTTTTTTATAGTTATATTAAATGCTTTGCCTTCACTTTTCAGTTATTTTATTCAGGCAAAATACAGAATTCTTATGGAGGTTGACGGCAGAAAGTATGTAATAAATAATTCCGAAACTCTGCTTCAGCTTGCATCAAATATAGGGAAAATACTTGTACTGCTTTTAACTGACAGTCTTATTCTTATTCAGCTTGTGTACTGTATAATTGCACTTATTCAGCTTGCATTTTTATATTTTTATGCAAAACGCAGATATAAGTGGCTTAATTTGAAAGCAAAGCCTGACTTTGAAGCTATATCCCAGAAAAATTCGGTTCTTGTACATCAGCTTTCGGGGATGGTATTTAATAATACGGACGTATTGCTTATTTCCGTTCTTTGTGATTTTAAGGCGGCAAGTATTTATGCAATATACAATATGTTCTTTTCTCAGGTTCAGAATTTTATAACAAGTATAGTTTCATCCTTTACCTTTGCATTGGGACAGATGTTTCACACCGACAGGGAAAGGTTTGATAAGCTGTTTAATGCATATGAAACCTTTTATGTAATGGCAAACTGTATTGTTTATACTTTAATGGCAGTATTTTTACTTCCGCTTATACAGATATATACAAGCGGAATAAACGATGCGGAGTATACAAATACATTTCTTGTACTGCTTTTCGTGATAATGAACTTAATTGCCGGCTTCAAGCTTCCTGCCAATGGGGTTATTGAGTATTCGGGTGACTTTAAAAAAACCCGTTCCTTTGCGGTATGGGAAATGATTATAAATATTACTTTTTCCGTTGTTGCCATTATATATATAGGAATATGCGGTGCCATTTTAGGAACAATAGCGGCTCTTATATACCGTGGAATAGTAACAATTTACTACTCCAATAAAAAGATTCTAAAGAGAAGTATGTGGCATACATACAAAATACTGGTTACCAATTTTGCAGTTTTCGCTGTAATTATGGCGGTGTTTTTTGTGGATACATTCAGCAATTTCTCATTTTTAAAGCTGTTACTGAACGGAATAATCCACTCAATATGGATTGCGGCGTTGTACCTGCTTGTAAATTTTGTATTTAACAGAGCTGCATTTAAAACTATTTTTGAACTTTGCAGGGGGAAGAAAAATCAATGAGTATTCCAAAAGTGATTCACTATTGCTGGTTTGGTAAAGGGAAAATGCCTCCACTTGCAGAAAAATGCATAAAAAGCTGGGAAAAGTACTGTCCTCAATATAAAATAATTTGTCACAATGAAGATAATTTTGATATAACGGAGAACAGATACGCAAAGCAAGCTTATGAAGCAGGAAAGTGGGCTTTTGTCAGCGACTATGTAAGACTGAAGGTGTTGTATGATGAGGGCGGTATTTACCTTGATACAGATGTTGAGCTTATAAAACCACTTGACGACCTTATTGGAGAAGGCGGTTTTATGGGCTTCGATGATAACGGTGTCATTTCAACCGGTCTCGGTTTTGCCTGCGAAAAGGGAAATCCTCTGGTGAAAGCCTTGATTGAGGATTATGACGATATATCGTTTGTTCTTCCCGACGGGAGCTACGATATGACTCCCTGTCCCGACAGAAATACTAAAATTATGGTAAGTCTCGGTCTGGAGCTGAATAATAAAAACCAGGTATTTATGGGAATTCATATGCTGCCTGAGGATTATCTTTGTCCTGTAAAATATTATACAGGGAAAAAAGTAATAACTGAGAACACTTATTCAATCCATCATTTTTGTGCTTCGTGGACATCGAAAACAGCTAAGAGGACGTTGTTTGTCAAAAGGCTTGTTGGTGTAAAGCTGTACGATAAATTGTATGGAAAATTTTTACATAAATTTAAATGGCTGGAGTGGTAGTTTTGCCAGAAAAAGTATTAAAAAAACTTAATACATATATTTTACCTCAGTGGAAAGCTTGTTTTTTAATGGCATTGACAGCAGGTCTGCTTGCTCACTTGTATAAAATAACAAACTGGCTTCCTAACTGGGATTCGTTGGTATTTAGATATGATTCTCAGAATATGATTGCTCTCGGAAGATGGTTTTTACCCGTTGTCTGCTCCTTTAGCTCATTTTACGATTTACCATTTTTAAACGGGATTATTTCAATTGTATTCCATGCACTTGGTGCAGTGTATATATGCAGAATACTTAATGTAAATAAAAAAATAACCGCAGGTCTTGTGGGTGCACTTGTAGCGTCATTCCCGGCAGTTACTTCGGTTATGATGTACAACTATGTTGCTGACGGTTATGCTGTAGCATTTTTTCTTTCGGTATTAGCCGCATTTTATATGACAAGGGAAAAACCGTCACACCGTATTTCTGCTTTGCTGATTGCTTTATCTGTCGGTATTTATCAGGCATATATAACAGTTACGATAATGCTTGTTTTGCTTAAGCTGATTGATGAAGCTGTTAACAAAAGCGTACCTTTCGGTGTGCTTCTGAAAAAAGCCTTGTATATGCTTATAGCAGGTGTTATTGGCGTATTGCTGTACGGTATTGTGCTCAAAATACTTCTCAGTATTTTTTCAGTTGAATTACTTGATTATCAGGGAATGGGAAATACAGCTTCTTTATCAAATATTAATTTATTTGCATCCCTTTACATTGTTAAGGAAACATTTTTAAAATACTTCTTCGATTTATCGGATGGCGTAAGCGTATATGCTGTACTTAATTTCCTTGTTATGATTTTTACCGTTTTGTATTATATCAAATGTGTAATTAAGAACAAGCTTTATAAAAAGCCTTTAAGTATTATGATGATTATTGTGTTGAGTGTTCTGCTGGTATTCGGAGCGGGAGCACTTGCATTTATAAATCCTTTTGTTGATTACCATAACTTAATGCTTATGGGTTATAGTATATTTTATATATTTTTCATTCTTATTTACGAAAGAGGAAATGAAAAGAATGAGAGATATTCTGCAGTCAAATGCTGGACGGTATTACTTGTAAGTGCTGCAGTTATTTTAAATCAGATTGTTATAGCAAACGTAAGTTACCATAAGGCACAAATTGCTTACGAAAAATCCTACGGCACTCTGGTACGTATAGCAGACCGTATAGAGCAGACTAAGGAGGCTGAAGCCTGTGACAGAATTCTTGTAATCGGTCACCTGGAAAACAGCGAGTCCTACAGCGTCAATCTGCCACCTGATATTACAGGAATAACAGACGGTTACATAATTCGTGCAGATGATGAGACGGTAGGACAAAGTGTATTATGCAGTGCCCTTAACGATTACTGTGATAAGAATTATAAATTCGTAAGCGGTGATGAAAAGAAAGCAATCTCTCAAAGAGAAGATATAAAGGCTATGAATGTGTGGCCATATGAAGATTGTATTATGGTTACAGATAATATAATAGTTATTAAGCTTGGTACAGAAGGTGAATTTTAAGTGATATATTTTTGTGCCGACGATTACGGACTTTGTGACAGCGCAAATATACATATACAGCAATGTATAGAAGAGGGTGTGCTAAACAAGGTAAGCGTATTTCCAAACCTCGGCAAGGTTGATTTAAGTAAATTATCGGATAATAATAGTGTACGGCTTTCTCTGCACCTTAATCTTGTGGAAGGCAAGTGTATGGCAAAAGCAGATGAAGTAAGCCTGATTGCTCATAAAAACGGTAATTTCAAATATACCTTCGGTGGATTATTCAAGCTTTGTTTATTCCATAGAAAAGAGCTTGAAGCTCAGCTTTATAAAGAAATTAAAGCACAGGTTTTATTCTGGAAAAATATTTTGCCGGAGAGTGTGCCGTTTTGTGTAGACAGTCATCAGCATACGCATATGATTCCTGCAGTATTCAAAGCATTGGTTAAGGTGCTGGATGATGAAAAAATAGCTTTGGAATATATCAGAATACCCTCCGAGCCTTTGGTGCCCTTTATTAAAAAGCCGTCGCTGTATTTTACCTACAATATGGTAAATATCATCAAGCAATGGCTACTTAAGCTGCTTTGGCTGTGCAACCAAAAGTATGTTAAGAAAAATAAAATACCCACAGCAAATTTTTTCGGAATACTGTTTTCTGGTAAAATGGACGAAAACAGAGTAAAAAAGCTTTTACCCGGGTATATAAAACGAGCACAGAAAAACGGTATGGATATAGAAATATTATTCCATCCCGGTTATATTGAGAAAAATGAAATTGATTTTAAAAATAATAATATAGTGTTTGAAAAATTTTATTTATCAGACAACAGAAAAACGGAATTTGATTCTGTAATAAAATTATCAGAAAGAAGTGTGTTGTAATGCCTTATATTGACCAGGACAAGGTTGATGCAAGAACGAGAGAAAAGCTTGAATCAATTATTGAAAAATCATATTCCACCTTCTGGCGGCATAAAAGACTTTTCGATATATTCTTTGCCACATTGATTTTGCTGTTTTTCCTGCCGTTAATGATTGTTATTTCTATTGTTATCGTTATTGATGACCATAGTGCAGGACCATTTTATAAACAGATAAGAGTAGGTCGTCACGGAAAAGAATTTTATATGTACAAGTTCAGAACTATGCGTGCCAATGCGGATCAGATGATTGAGCAGCTTGCAAAACAGAACGAAATGGACGGACCTGTGTTTAAAATAAAGGACGACCCCCGTATAACAAGAGTGGGTAAAATTTTAAGAAAGCTTTCTCTTGACGAGCTTATGCAGTTTTTTAATGTTTTCAAAGGCGATATGACTTTGGTAGGTCCAAGACCGCCCCTTCCGAGAGAGGTTCAGTACTACACAGATTATCAGAGATTAAGACTTCTTGTTACACCGGGACTTACCTGTACCTGGCAGATTTCTAAAAACAGAAACGATATTCCTTTTGAAAAATGGGTTGATATGGATATCGAGTACATAGAGACAAGAACTTATCGTAACGATTTAAAGATTATGCTTAAAACCCCGATAGTTATGCTTACAGCTACCGGTCGTTAATTGATTTTGGAGTGAAGAAAATGAAGGTTGCAATGATTGGGCACAAGGTTGTTCCCTCAAGACGTGGCGGAATAGAAAATGTTCTTACAACGCTTTGTCCGATGCTGGTTGAAATGGGACATGAGGTTACCTGCTATAACCGTTCATCGGATAAGGTTGAAAATGAGTATGTGGGAACAGTTGTAAACAAAATGTATAAGGGTGTTAAAATCAAAAATGCGTGGACACTTGATGTACGTGGCTTTGCCGCAATGATAGCATCCTTTACTGCGGCAATATCAGCATCTTTTTGCAGATATGATGTTATTCATTTCCATGCAGAAGGTCCTTGTGCGGCACTCTGGATTCCAAAGCTTTTCGGCAAAAAATGTGTTGCAACAGTTCACGGGCTTGACTGGCAGAGAGAAAAATGGGGCAAGGGTTTTGCTTCAAAATACATAAAATTCGGTGAAAAGATTCTTGCAAGGTATGCCGATGAAGTTATCGTTTTAAGTCAGGCGGCTTACGATTATTTCAAGGAAACATACGGTCGTGAAACGACGATTATTCACAACGGAATAAGCCGTCCGCAAAGAAAGGATGCCGAAATAATTACAGAAAAATACGGACTTGTAAAAGACGGATATATATCTGTAGTTTCAAGACTTACTGCCGAAAAAGGAATTCATTACTTAATTGATGCTTACAACAGTATAAAAACAGACAAAAAGCTTGTTATTGCAGGTGACACAAGCGATACTGACGACTATGTACGTATGCTTAAGGAGAAAGCGGCAGGAAATCCTGATATTATCTTTACAGGCTTTGTGTCGGGCGATACCTTAAACGAAATATATTCAAACGCATACATAAATGTACTGCCGTCTGATTTAGAGGGAATGTCGCTGTGTCTTTTGGAATCCCTTGCATACAAGAATGCGCTTCTTTGTTCAGATATTCCTGAAAATACATCGGTTGCCGAGGATAAGGTTCTTTACTTTAAAAAAGGCAATGTAGAGGATCTGGCAGATAAGCTTAAGCTGTTATGCGATGATTCGAAACTTGTAGCAAAGCTTCGTGATGGGGCAGATGAATTTATTTTAAACAAATACAGCTGGCAGGATGTTGCAAAAGCAACCTGCAGGCTTTATGAAAAATAAAAGTAAAGGTTTGTTTGATATGGACAAGAAAAGGAACTTTAGAGAAATAGAAAAATATCCGGACAAAATAAAAGAGCTTTTTGATGAAGTAATAAGGGATGAATCCCTTGATATGTGGGCTGATACCTTTGACATCGAAATTATCGACGGAGAAAAGATTGAGGTTATTTATCACGGCACCGAAAGCATTAAAAGCTTTAAAAAGGAGTGTAAGAAAATACTTGCCTCCTGCATTTATTCGGTGATGGGAGTGGGAACAAAATTTAAAATATCCCAAAAAAGAGGTGCTATCGTTCTCAGTGCTGAAACAAGGAAGAATATCAAAGCTTTAAAATTCTTTGTAATCGGAATGGTGTTTGTTTGTATAGCGACTGCAGTTATTGTTGTTATGTGTAACTACATAGGTAACAGAAATTTCAGGGAAACCTTTTATTCTGTAAGCAGTATCAAGGTTGACAGCAGTATACGTGTTATTCAGTTGTCCGATTTACACGGTTCATCATACGGTAAAAATAATACAAAGCTTTTGAAGCGTGTTGAAGCTTTAGAGCCTGATATAATAATCTGCACAGGAGATATGGTAGATTCGGTAAAGGAAGAAACCGATTATGCAGTCAATCTGGCGAAGGGTCTTTCCGGCATAGCTCCGACATACTATGTGTACGGAAATAATGAAGCAGAGGACATTTACGATTTCCCGCTTAACGAAAAAGAGCTGGACAACAAGTTCGGATTTAATAAAGACAACCGTGACGAAACAGCACTTTTAAAGCTTAAGGATCCGTATGAGGAAAAGCTTGAAGGTGCGGGCATAAAGGTTCTTAAGAATGAGAAGGATACAATAAAGGTAAAAACTATGACCGTTGATGTATACGGTGTTTTAACATCAAATCCTTCCTGCTTCTGGTCATACTCGGAAAATGCATTTGGTAGTTACGTAAACGAGAATAAAGATAACTTTAAAATTATGGCAGTTCACGAACCCTTTATTTTTGAAGAATTCAATCCTGATTTCTGGGGAGATTTAATGGTTTGCGGACATACTCACGGCGGTGTTACGAGAGTTCCGGTTCTCGGTCCGCTGTTTACGGTTGAAGGCGGCTTGTTCCCTGAAAGAAGCGGAGATTTTGTTTACGGAAGATATGATGCTTCGGGCAGACCCTTAATTGTAAGCTCAGGACTCGAAAACTCCAATGTTTTCCGTATAAATAATCAGCCTGAATTGGTTGTTATCGACATTAATAAGTTTTAATTTCAGTAAGGAGATGGACTATGTTTACTGATATACTTCAAAAATTAATCATTTTAACTGTGGGAATAATATTTGTATCATCGGCAGCAATAATATTTTTCCGCCAGAAAAATGTTAACCGTGCAGAACGTACACAAATTTTTAAAACTGCAGAGTATCTTAACGCGTGGATAATACTTATATGCTTTGTTACCACGATAGTGTACGGGATTTTTAATCATTTTGAGCTTAAAAAGACGGTTCACGCAATAGTTTCACTTAATTATTCCGAAGCCTCGCAGGCACTTAATTCCAACGGTACAAGATATAATATGGCGGAAATTATCTGCGATGAGGTTGTAGAAAGAGCTATAAAAAAGGGTGCTCTTGAGGATGTAACCGTAAAACAGCTTAAAAACTGTCTTGTAGTTTATCCTTGTGTGCAGGGTGGTGTAGGTGATGAATCACAGTACCATATTTCCACCGAGTTTGCGGTTCAGTATTACGCATCAAAGGATACCGCACATCTTGACTCTGAAAACGTTATTAAGCTTATAACTTCATCGTATAAGGAATATTACATAGAAAAATATACTGATAATTTCAGTCTTGACCCCGAAAAGCCTGATTTTACACAAATGGAATATATGGATATAGTTTCATATTTCGAAAAGGAAACTCAGGCTATCTTAAATTACCTTTACGGAATGTCTGAAAAAAATCCAAGCTTTGTTACTGAAAACGGAAGCACATTTAATTCCATTGCAGGAAAGGTATATCAGTTTAAGGAAACCCAGATAGATCAGAATTTAAGGTCACTTATCCTGCAAAACGGAATTGTAAGGGACAGGGATGAATATGTTGACAGACTTTCTTATCAGAATAAAAATGTTGATTTTGACCGTCAGAAAAATGAAGCCTCATACAGACTGTGCAACGAGGCTATCGATATGTACAGCGAGGAAATGACCCGTGTTGTACTTGTTCCTACATGGGATCAGGCAGGAAAATATTATATGGGCAGAACAAAGGTCGGTGTTGATGAATTATCTGTTATGGCTACAAATTTCAGTAATTATGTAGCATCCAACGAAAAAGAGATTATGGATAACAATCTTGTAATAGATAAAATAGCCTCCACCGGTCAGGATACGCAGATTTCTTCGGTAGACACCTTAATAGATTCTATCTATGAAAGTGTCAAGGGCTTTGAAAAAGAAGCAATAACTGCCGGAAGAGAGTATTCACGTCACAGAATGAATCAGTGTATAGCGGTAAGCATTTACGGAATTTCAATTATGGGAGAGCTTAAAACACTTATATTGTTTGCAGCATTTGTTTATGTTTCTCTTGTTCTTCATCATATTTCAAAGAAGTTCCCTAAAAAGGCATAAAGGAGTATACAATGAAAAACTTTCAGATTTTAAGATATTTAAAAAAGCTTTTGCCTATCATCATTGTATTTTGTATCGTGGCAACCTATGGCGTTTACTTTAAGCTTTCAAGGTCGAATACATATATAGCATCAGAGGTTATTCATTATAATGATGAGCAGGCGGAAAAAGGACTTGCTCCTACCGGCGAAAAATTAGATGTAAACGAAATCAAGTCCTCGGCAGTAATGTCAAAGGTTGTTGATAAAATGGGACTTACAGGCGTTTACTCTGTTGACAGTCTTATATCACGAATTGATATAACTCCAATTGAGGATGCTGATAAGGTGACTCAAAAGGATGCAATGCTTGAAGAGGGCGAGGAATATATATATGAACCAAGTACGTTTATAGTTTCCTTTGCATCAACAAGCGGAGAAGGTCCGGATTTTGCAAGAACGGTTCTTGACGAAATATTAGACGTGTATTTTGAACAGTTCAGCCAGAAATATGTAAATGTCGCTCCTGCAAATAATACTATCGATAATATAGATAAGAACGATTATGATTATATTGAAATGATGGAGCTGATTGATACAAGCATAGATAACACTCTTTCAATTCTGTATCAGAGAATTGAACAGAATAATTATTACAGGTCAACAGAAACCGGAGTGTCCTTTGCAGAGCTTGCCGATGAGTTCAATTACTTAAGACAGGTTAATGTTTCAGCACTTTTCTCGAAGATTTATAAGTATCAGATTACAAAAAATAAACCGGTGCTTGTTTCAGATTATACAACAAGAATCGATAATAATAACATTTCAAACGAAAAAGACCGTAGCCTTATCGAAGATATCGTTACTGTAATTGATGCGTATGTAACAAAAATGAGAGAATCGGGAAACACAAACATTACATATGAGTATATCCTTGATAATCTTCACGAGAGAAATGTTCAGGACTATGTAGGTGACCAGACTGTAACATACGACGAATTGATTTACAGCTGGAGAGACTGCAGTGAAAGCGAAGAACACGCAATTATTGATTCAGCATACTGTCAGTATATTTTGGATACATTTACAAATTGCACAGGAAATTGCGGCGGTGCCTGCACTTCCTCTGAGCTTACCTGTGCCGAGCTTTCCAATGAGCAGTACGCAGCCGAAAGAGCGGAAGTGGAGAGAGAAATCGATGAGCTTCTTAATGAACTGACTGCTCTTTACGATATCACAATGAAAACCAATGATGAGTACAACAAATACCTTGGTGCAAGCTATATTTCAGTACTGTCATCAGCATCTGTAAGAGAAAGTGTTAACGTAACACTTTATACAGCAATTGCATTCTTCTTCCTTATAGTCGTTTGCTGCGGCGGTGCAATAGTTCTCGGCAGAGCAGGGGATATAATAAATTATATTTTCTACACAGACCATCTTACGGAACTCAGCAACAGAGCTTACCTTGATAAATACTTAAAGGCAAAGGACAAAAAGCTTCTTGATGACGGTGTTGTGTACTGTATGGTTGATATAACCAATCTGGCACACATAAATAATGAATGCTCAAGAGATACGGGCGATGACGTTATCAGAATGTTTAAAAATTACCTTAAAGAAAACTTCGGTAAATCAAAAACTGAGTATATTTACAACGGCAACGGCAGCTTTGTTATGCTGACAGAGGAATCCGATTATATTACCGTTGAGGATATCATGAGACTTTTCAGACTCAGAATTGATGAAAGAGAAGAACATAAGGATGTTGTAATTGAGTACAGAATCGGTATTGCTGAAACCTTTAAGGAGAATAAAACAGCAAGAAAACTGCTTTCCGAAGCAATTAAAAACAAAAAGAACTACATTTCCGATCTGAATCATAAAAGTGTGCTTTAAATATTTAAAATAAAGGAAGGGAGGGGAAGCAGACGTGGAAAATAAAATTCTTGAAAAAGCAAAAGTATTTTATTTTATGGTTGTAGCCGTAATGATGTATTATTTTTTGAATGAATATATCGACATAGGTCTGCACGTTACATACCGTCATGCTTTCGCTCTCGTTCTGTTCGGCTCTGCAACTCTTCTGTTCTTGTATAAACCAAATATTGCAAGAGGGATTATCGCTTTTAAGGATGCGTGTATTTACAGTATTCCGCTTCTGGTTACTACTGTGGTTTCGCTTTTTATATGGTTTATGGGAACTGCGGATGTGGGAGTTATTTCAAGAGGTTTTTCAAGCTCATTTATATATGCAAATATGCTTTCCTTTGCGCTGGCGTCAGGTGCCCTGCTGTACATCTTCGGAAGTAAGGGTATATGGTACAATCTTGTGGCTATTTTAATTGCAAACATTTTTATGATAGTTACAATTATCGCACAAAACGGACTTGGAAGCTACATTTCTGAATTTATAACACTTATTGTTACCTTTGCAGGTGAAACAGGAGATATTATTGTTCAGGCAGAAATTCACGAGCTTGCATTTTGTCTTGGTGCATATCTGATTTATATGGTTTATAAACCGAAGAAAAATATTGTATATTTTATATTGCTTTTCTTAAGTCTTTTCTGCTTTTTATCAGCCTTCAAGAGAATTGCAATGATTGCTGTAGCTATAGCCCTTGTGTTGGGGTACCTGTTAAAATTCATTGCACGTTACAACAAAAAAACAGCAAGTAACCTTGCCGTGATTTTATCCCTTGTTGTAATCGGGTTACTGATTGCATATATCGCACTTATTAAAATGGATGCGTTTGAATTACTTGAAAATGCAGGAATAAACACAAGCGGACGTGTGGAGATTTATAATGCAGTAGATAAATTTTACGAATTTAATCCGTCGTTTTTAGGTAACGGAATTGGATTTCTGACATATCAGCTTAATACTTTTATGAAGGTCGGTGTTGCATCTGTGCATAACGATTTTCTGCAGCACTTTATCGATTTGGGCTTCTGGGGCTACATTATATGGCTCGCTTCAATGATATTGATGCGTGTAATGTATTTCGGCAGAAAAGGTAACGTGGAAAATGCCATCATCACATTTATGCTTACCGTTTATCTGATAATTGTATCAACTACAGATAACACTATGAATTATCCGTTACTTACCGGTGTTCTTGCAATACTGATGATGGGAAATTCGTTTGAAGAAAATGTACGTAGTTGTGAGCATAAAATGTTCGGCTATGTTTCTGTGGCTAATAAGGAAGAGGGGAGAGATTCTTTGCTGTGAAAATTTTGATGGTTAATAAATTTTTATACCCTCGTGGCGGAAGCGAAAGCTATATGCTCTACCTCGCAGAGCATCTGAAAAAGGCAGGTCACAAGGTTGAGTTTTTCGGTATGGAGGATGAAAACAATACCGTAGGAAATTCAGCAGGCCTGTATACAAAAAATATGGATTTCCACTCAAAAGGATTTTCGAGGTTTTTGTACCCATTCAGAATAATTTATTCCTTCGAAGCAAAGAAAAAAATTATGAAGGTAATTGACGATTTCAAGCCTGATATTGTCCATATGAACAATATTAATTTTCAGCTTACGCCTTCCATAATTTACGGTATTAAGAAAAAAGGAATACCGCTTGTTCAGACGGTGCACGACTACCAGATGATTTGCCCGAATCACCTTTTGTATAATTTTGACAAAAATACGCCTTGTGAAAAGTGTGTTAAGGGCTCACATATTAACTGTATTAAAAACAAGTGTATTCATTCATCGCTTGTTAAGAGTGTTTTAGGTGTTATAGAGGCGAAGCTTTATTCTCTGCTTAAAACCTACAAAAAGGTAGATTTGTTTGTTTGCCCAAGCAATTTTCTCGAAAACAAGCTCTTAAAAGCAAAAAAATATTATAACGGTAAAACAAAAACAATACATAATTTTATAAATAAAGACAAGTTTGCAAATACCTCCCGAAGGGAAGAAGCTTACATTGTGTATGTCGGAAGACTTTCCAAGGAAAAGGGAATTGAAAATATAAAAGGAGCGGCAAAGCTGCTTGGTGAGTATGAATTTATAGTTGCAGGCAGCGGTCCTGATGAGGATTTGCTTAAGGGTGCTGCAAATATAAAGCTCGCAGGATTTCTTACGGGGGACGAGCTATGCAGTCTTATGGGAAATGCAAAGGTTCTTCTCCTTCCTTCTGTGTGTTATGAAAACTGTCCGCTTTCAATACTTGAAGCTCATGCCATGGGCGTACCTGTTGTTACAATGAACAGCGGCGGAATGGCAGAGCTGGTAAAAGACGGTGTTACAGGTATACTTGTAAATGAACCTACACCTGAAGGAATTGCCCTCAAATTAAGAGAAACTATCGAAAACGAAGATTACTATAATGCACTTAGCGAAAACTGCAGAAATGAAAAGGACAATATTCTGAGTGTAGAAACCTATGCAGATATTTTAATTGAAGAATATAAAAAACTAATCAAGAGGTGAAATTTGTGTCACAACCGAAAGTAAGCATTATTGTTCCCGTATATAATGCAGAAGAATATCTTGAAAGATGTGTAAATTCTTTAAAAAATCAAACTCTTGAAGACATTGAGATAATTTTAGTTGACGACGCTTCAGACGATTCATCACCTGAAATATGTGAAAAAATGGCAAAAGAGGATTCTCGCATTAAGGTTATTCATAAGCAAAATGAGGGAGCGGGGAAGGCACGGAACGCAGCACTTGAAATAGTAACGGGAGAATATATCGGCTTTTCGGATTCAGATGATTTTGCTGAGCCTGATATGTTTAAAACTCTTTACGGGAAAGCTACTCAGTATAATTCAGAGCTTGTAATGTCCGGAGTAATTTTTGTGGACGGGAATATGTTTAGCCAGAAGGGCGAAAGCCGGCGTAAGGAGTATTTTGATAAGGATACTCATTTTGACACCGAGGAAAGCTTAAAAAAGCTTCGTATGGGTATCGTAGGGGCGACTCCCGATGATTGTGATGACAGTAAATACGGAATGAGTATATGGAAGAATCTTTTTAAAACCGAGGTAATAAAGAAAAATAATATTACCTTTAAATCCGAGAGAGAAATGCTTTCGGAGGATGCACTTTTTATGATAGACTATATATCCTGTATTAAAAAAGCAACAGGAATAAAGGACGCATTTTACAATTACTGCAGAAATGAAGCATCGATTTCAAAATCATATAAAAAAGACAGATTTGAAAAAAGTCTTGTTTTTGTAAATGAGGTTGAGAAAAGATTTAAAAAAGATATCAGTCCCGAAGAATACTGTATTTATGTTGACAGATTCTGGCAGGCAATGTGCAGAGTACTTTGTTCTCAGGAAATAATGTACGCAAAAGACAATAATCTCGGTTATTCCAAGCTAAAGAACAGACTAAAAGAAATATGCACCCACAGGCTTACCGTAAGAGTGTTAAAATCGTATCCGATATATTCATTGCCTTTCGGTCAGAGAGTGTTTGCATATTGTATGAAATATAAAATGTACTTTCTTTTAAAAGTACTTGTAGGATTAAGAAGTAAATAGGTGAAAATATATGTTTTTTTCTGTAATAGTACCTGTATACAAGGTCGAAAAATATTTACCGGTTTGTGTGGAAAGTGTTCTGAATCAGACATTTCCCGATTTCGAGCTTATTTTAGTCGATGACGGTTCTCCCGACAGATGTCCTGAAATATGTGACAGCTACAGGGAAAAGGATAGTCGTATAAAGGTTATTCATAAGCCAAACGGCGGACTTGCAAGTGCCCGCAGAGCAGGAATAAAGGAAGCAACCGGCGATTATGTATTTAATCTTGATTCGGACGACCTTATCGAAAATGATACTTTGGAATGTGCCTGTAAGATAATTCAGGCAACGAACTGTGAAATTGTATCATTTTCGTACAGATGGGTAAGAAACGGACAAACTGTTGATATTACAAATGACGGTCTTGATGAGGGACTTTATGCCGGTGATGATATCAGAAAGCATATTTATCCGAGACTTTTGATGGATAAGGATATGAATCATATCTCTTACTATTTGTCGGGCAAAGCTGTGAAAAGAGAATTTCTTTTACCGCTTCAGCTTGGTGTAAGCGAAAAGATATCCTTAGGCGAAGATTTGTGCTGTGTTATTCCTTGTTATCTTAATGCCAAAAGTGTGTACATAAGCAAAAAAGAAGCATATTTGTACACGGTAAGAGAGGATTCCTTATCAAAGGAATTTAATACAAAGCAAATTTTACTTATAGAAAATGTTATAAATGAAATAAGTAAAAACGATATGTCGGAAGTGGCAGATTTCAACAAACAATTGTGCCGTTATTCCTGCTTTATGTGCTTTGCGATATTGGCATCGGCGGCAGAAGGGGATTACTTTAAAAGCATAAAAGCACTTAAGAAAAATATCAAAAACTCGGTGCATAGCAAGCTTATTCCTTGTGCGGAGTTTGAAAATATATCTTTTAAAAGTAAAATAACAATATTTCTTATGAAAAGGAAATGCTACAGACCGGCGTTTTATTTTCTGAATTTATGTAAAAATATCAAAAAACTTAAGAAAGGGTGAAACAGCTTATGAAACCTGATATATCGGTAATTATGAGCGTGTATAACGGTGAAACGTATCTTGCTGAGGCGATAGAAAGTGTAAGAAACCAGATATTTAAAAACTGGGAACTGATTATTATAAACGACTGTTCAACAGATTCCACATCCAAAATACTTGCAGACTTTTCACTTAGGGATGACAGAATAAAGGTTCACACAAACGAAGTGAATTTAAGACTGCCGACTTCTCTTAACAAAGCAATTTCTCTTTCTTCGGGTAAATACATAGCGAGAATGGATGCAGACGATATCTGCCTTCCCGACAGACTGGAAAAGCAATATAAATTTATGGAGCAAAATCCCGATGTTGCCTTATCCTCCTGCAGGTTTATGACCGTTAAGAACGGCGTATATATGTCAGGCGGTGCAGGTGGTCGTTGTGACAGTAAGGCGCTGAAGGCGATGCTTCTTGTGGCAAACCCTTTGCTTCATCCCGGTGTTATTGCAAAATCTGTTGTTATGAAGGAGTTTAATTACGATGTAACTCTTACCTGTACAGAAGACCTTGAATTGTGGACAAGAATGGCAATGAAGAATCAGAAAATTGAGATTCTTGATGAATGCCTTTTGATATACCGTCTTCACGATAAGCAGATTACAAGCACAACACTTGAAAGACAGCATACCGAGGTTCTTAAAATACAGCAGAAATATTATGAATCCCTTCTTGTTAAGATGGATGAAAAAATGCAGGAATTCTATATAAGCGGTATATATTTTAAGGAAAACGCAGACATAGATAAATTCCTTGAATATGCAAAATGGCTGAGAAGTGTGAGCACGAAAAATTTTGACAGGAATACTATAAATTATGCACTTCTTGAAATTCTGGCAGAATATAAAAGATGCGGTATATCAAAACAGGATATTATAAAAGCAATGCTTAATTTTAATCCTTTGTTTTTAGTAAAAGAAATTATGCGAAGAAAGCGGTCTGCCGGAAAAGACATTGAGAAGTGTATGAAGGTGGCAAATGCTTTAGAACTAAAACAGACATCAGGAACAAAGGAGTTCCCAATATTTGAAAACAGATAGCAGGTGGCTACAGGATGAAATTTTTTGAATACCCCTATGTGATTATAACTATTCTTGTAATGCTGTTTTTTCTGATGTGCCTTATCGGCTTGTACTTTACCGTAAAATCTGTAAAGACATCCAAAGAAACAACACAGAAAAGCTTTTGCGGAATAGGTAAAATAGAAAATGATTTTGAAAAAGCAGTTTCCAAACATCAGAACCGAACAGTTATATATGTGTCCTTGTCTCTTGACGGTATAAAAAGGCTGTATTCAGAGTCGAAGGCTAACAGAATGTACGAGCAAATAAAGAAGCTTCTGTTCAGACATTTGTGTCTTGATGCAAATGGGGAGATTTCTCTTTACGGAGATAAGAGTTTTGTCGTATTAAATAATCTTGAACCGGAAGAAAGTGCTGTATGTATTGATAAATGCTTTGAGAAAATTAACGAAAGCTTTGTAAAATACGGTGCAGTAAATGTTGTCCGGATAAATTTCGGATATCATACTACGGGTTCATCAGATGTGACATTTAACACTGCGTTGTCCAGGGCAAAACAGGCTTGCAGTATGGCTGAAGATAAAAAAGTTTTAAGGTGCCAGTGGGACAGCTCAAACGGCAAGGCATTTGAAAGAAAATTAAAAATTGAAAATAACATACAGAACGAAATTGATAATAACAGATTTTTTCTTGAGTATCAGCCAATTCTGGATGCAAAGACAAACAGAATTATTGGCGCAGAGGTTTTATCACGTCTTAATTCCGCTACCGAAGGGGTTCTTACACCGTACCATTTTCTTTCTGCAGTAAATAATGTAGGGCTTAATGAAAAGTTTGATTACTATATTTTTGAAAAGAACTGTAAATGGATTTCAAATGCTAAAGAAAAACGTACAAAGTATGTGTACACAATCAATTTTTCACGACATACTCTTTGCGATAATGATTTAGCTGACAATATTATGAGCATTATAGAAAAATACGGAATTGATTACTCGTGTATTGCAGTTGAAATTCTTGAGGATAAGAGCTTGAATGAAGATGAAAAGGCGGTAATGGTAAGCAATTTAAAACGTCTTAAGGATAAGGGTGTAATGATTCTTCTGGATGATTTCGGCAAAGGTTACACAAGCTTTGGTGATCTGGCAGAATTTGATATAAGTATTGTTAAAATCGATAAAGCCATAACACAGAATTCGATAACCGAATCGGGATTTTTAATTCTTAAGAATATTATAAAAACCGCACATGATTTAGGCTTTAAAACTTTGTGTGAAGGTATAGAAACAGAAGAACACAGAAACAAGGTGGTAAATGCAGGCTGCGATATGTTTCAGGGATATTTCTTTTATCGTCCGATGCCTGTTACACATTTAGAAAAATTATTTGAAAAACAGTAAGGAGAATTTTATGTTATCTGTAATTATTCCTGCTTACAACGAAGAGAAGTGTATAAAACGTGCATATGATGCGATGAGTTCTCTTTTTGCAGAAAATAATATAGACAGTGAGTTTATTTTTGTAGATGATGGCTCACACGATAAGACTTACCGGGTGATAACCGAGCTGTCGGCGGAGAAGGAAAATGTAACAGGCCTGCATTTTTCAAGGAATTTCGGTAAAGAATCTGCTATATCTGCAGGGCTTGCCGCAGCTAATGGTGATTGTGCGGTTGTTATCGATTGTGACCTGCAGCATCCTCCCGAGAAGATAGTTGAAATGTATCGTCTGTGGGAGCAAGGGTATGAAATTGTCGAAGGCATAAAAAAAGAACGTGGCAGAGAAAAGAAAATACACAGCATCGGAGCTAAGGTTTTCTACTCAGTCATTAGCCGTATGGCAGGCTTCGATATGGCGAATTCATCAGATTTCAAGCTTCTGGACAGAAAAGTAATTGATGTAATTAACAAAATGCCTGAAAGAGGGTTCTTTAGAGCCATCTCTTACTGGGTAGGATATAACAAAGCAACAGTTGAGTACGATGTTAAAGTACGTGTGGACGGCGAGTCGAAGTGGTCAACAAGAGGGCTGGTAAAGTATGCAATTTCAAATATTTCTTCATACTCCACCGCACCGATGCAGGTAGTAACAGCTTTAGGTGTTGTAATGCTTGTAATATCGGTTATATTCGGTATCTGGGCACTTATCGATAAAATAATCGGCAGAGCTCTTGAAGGTATGACAACGGTGATAATTATTACCATTTTCATAGGAAGTATAATTATGATAAGTCTTGGTATTATAGGATATTATATCGCCCGTATTTATGAAGAAATCAAAGGCAGACCAAAGTATATAATATCTTCCACCGTAAAAAGTAAAAAAAAGTCTGATAGCGTTTCAGCTATATGAAATTAATTAAATACAGAGGGGTGAACGAATGGATAGGGAAATAACACAGCGAATTATAGAAGGTCTTGAAAATAATGAATTTAAAATGTATTTGCAGTTTATAGTTGACAATAAGGACAAAAAAATTGTTTCGGCGGAAGCTCTTTCAAGATGGGATACTCCGCAAAATGGGATTGTAGGGCCCGGAAGCTATATTGTCCATATGGAAACAGCAGGACTTATCAGCAAGCATGACTTTTATATGTTTGAGCTTGCCTGCAGTCAGCTCGAAAAATGGAAGGATACAGAATACAAAGATATTTCGATTTCTTGTAATTTTACAAGAATAACCATTTCGGAGGAAAATTGTGTCGATAAGCTTAAAGAGATTTCACAAGGCTATGACTTTGATAGGTCAAAGCTGGCAATAGAGATAACGGAAGATGCAATAGAAAAAGATATGGAGCTTGCTAAAAGAAATGTCCGCCTCTGCAAAGAGCTTGGCTTTAAAATTTATCTTGACGATTTGGGAAGTGGATATACACCACTTGGAAATCTGTGCGATTATCCTATTGATATTGTTAAAATTGACCGTGATATTTTGCTTAAAACTGACACTCAGCGCGGTAAAGATTTGTTTTCAGGTATCATTGCTCTTGCTCATAATCTCAATATGCCCGTAATATGTGAGGGGGTAGAAACAGAAGAGCAAAATGCTCTTGTATCACAATCAAAATGCGACTATATACAAGGATGGTACTATTCTAAACCGCTTCCGCTTCATGAATGCAAAAGGTTCATAGAAAACTATCTTGAAAAAAGTGTATAATAAAAGGGAGCTTGTAGCAAAACGGATTTCGTTTTGCTACAAGCTTCTTTTGCGTAAAGTTGAGTTATCTTTAATAAAGAACCTTTTTATAATGTACGTTAAAGGCATTTTTGAAAATTTTGAATTGATTTATTTTATCAAAACACATTAAAATTAGTTGATTTATTGATTCCTGACACTTTTCGTTATATAATTGTTTTAATTGATAATGTAAAAACAGAGGTGCAGAAAATGTATTTTGAAGAATTTGAATCAGGCTCAAAAACACAAATTAAGCCTGCCGTTATAAATAAATAGGATATGATTGATTTTGCAAAGAAATTTTTGAGTTTTTGTTTTCATTTCATTTTCCTCTTTTCTACAATATGTCAATATGTTCGCCGTTTAGTGCCTTGTTCATGCTTCTGACTGCACAAAACTTGCCGCACATAGAACAGCTTTTCTCAATTTCCGGTTTTCTGTCATCACGGATTTTCTTTGCTGTTTCAGGATCTATGGAGTATTCCCATTGTTTTTCCCAATCAAAAATTCTTCTTGCATCTGCCTGTTGCGAGCTTTGATTGCTATTACGGCAATACAAATTTCAGTAAAAAATGGTTATCAAAAATACCCGATACTATTTTAGAACGAGAGGTTGCATCGGGAATTTGCAGAGTAAAATTGAAGATATAAGCTTGTAAAAGCAATTGTCCTCGTTGTGGAGGTAGCAATAAAACCGGCTAATAACTGTGTAGGGTATTACGATTGATTTTTTGTTACTTTTGTGGTATGATATATATGGATTTTTGTATATAAATACATATTGACATACCAAACTGATGAAAAAGGAGGTGCCCGAATTGTCTTTAGCATACGGAATTATCGCCATTATTTCTCTATCAATGGTTGGAATTTGTGTTCTTGCAGATAAAAAGCGTGATGAATGGCTGATTTGGTTATTTGTTTCTGTGGCTGTATGTAATCTCGGTTACTTTATGTTGTCTGTATCAAAGGAACTTGATGCGGTGCTGAACTCAAACAGAATAGCCTATCTCGGAAGTGTTTTTCTTCCGTTCTTTTTGCTGATGATGGTGCAGCGTTTTTGCAAAATAAAGAGCAATAAAAAGATAACAACATTACTTATTTTACTTGGTGTCATTATGCTCGGCATCACCACAAGTCCGGGTATTCTTCCCATTTATTATAAAACGGTGGACATTGAGTTTTCAGGCGGAGCAACAAAGCTTGTTCGTGAATACGGATCGCTTCATACGCTTTACTATGTTTACCTTGGTCTTTATATGTTATCAATGGTAGGAATGACACTTTTCGCCATTGTAAAAAAGAAAGTCACATCGCATCTTCACACTTTTCTACTTTTGAGTGCGGTACTGTGCAACATTGTAATATGGCTTGTTGAGCAATTCCTGCCAAGAGGTTTTGAATGGCTTTCTGTTTCATACATACTGACCGAGTGCTTGATTCTTATGCTGTACCGGTCTATGCAACGGCAGGGGCTTATGTTTAATAAACCAAGTCCGTCATCTTACACCATCAATGTTTTGCTGGTTATATTCTTGCTTTTGTTTGCGAACTGTGTCCGAATCATTACCAAGGGAACTACCCCTACTATGTATGTGATTTCCCACATAGTCGTACTGATTATTTATATCGGCATACTTGTTTCATGGGGGATGTCTGTTTATGACAGAATTGTGCATAAAAGCATCAGACGTTACCTCGTTATACTTATGGGACTGATGATGTTCTGGATGCTGATGCGCACCCTCAGACACACGGTATTCTTGCACGTTTTCCCGGTAGGTCAGTGGTGTTGGTACGCATATTATATTCCGATGATTCTGATTCCGCAGTTTTGTTTCCTTGCAATGAAATATGTTGGAAAACCTGAAGACTATCATATGCCGAAAATATGGCATATAATAAATATTCCGTCTGTAATACTGATTCTCGGCATACTTACAAATGACTTGCATCAATGGGCGTTTAGATTCCATCAAGGATATGTGGCAGGGTGGGATGTATATCAACGTGGCTTCTTATATTATGCTGCGGTCGTATGGATTTTTGTTTGCATCGTTATGATGCTTACAGATGTCATTAAAAATTGCCGAGTGCCCGGCACACACAAGGTTATATGGAGACCGATTGCAATGCTTGGCATTGGCGTACTTTATACTATTTTATATACGATTGACACCGCTTTGTTTAGCTTTATAGAAATGACAGCGGCTCTTTGCTTTACTGTTGTTGCTATATGGGAAAGCTGTATTAAAACCGGACTTATTCCGTCTAACACACACTACAACGAATTGCTGGAATATTCAGGTCTTGGCGTAGCGATTGTAGATAATAATTATAATACATACTACCGCTCCAAAGATGCTCTTCCTCTTCGGACGGAGCAAATGAGAGAAACGGAAAACGCATCCATAATGCTTAAAGGTGGCATAAGGGTGTCGGGAGCGAAGATTCGTGGCGGTCATACTCTTTGGCAGGAAGACATATCCGAGCTTTTAGATATTTTGGCAGAACTTACTGCGCTTCGTGAAGAACTGAAGGATTCAAATGCTGTATCTATGAAGAACTATCAGCTTGACAAACAGATACGAACTCTCGCAGAAAAGAACCGTCTGCACGATGAATTGCATCGGCAGACCGCACATCAGATTGACTTACTTAATAGTTGGCTGAAAAGGCTGATTGATACAGATAACCATGATGAAAAGAAAGAACTTCTTCGTCGCATTGTTGTGGTAGGAGCATACTTAAAACGCCGCAATAACCTGATTCTTGTAAACGAGCAGGACGGTATTATTAAAACGGAAGAACTGAAGCTCAGTCTTAACGAAATGATGAAAAATCTGCAACTCGCAAATATCAGTTGTGCATGTGCTGTTCAGTTTGAAGATGATATTCCGTCAAACATTGCGATGCAGCTTTTCGATTTCTATGAATATGTAGTTGAAAATACTTTTGACGGTATAGAGAGCTTGCTTGCACGCTTCTTCCATCGTGACGGTTCATATTTTGCCTGCATTGATGTTGTATGCAGTCTTGACCTTACAAAGCTTGAAAAAGATAATCTTACCGTAAGTGTGTCGGAGGAAAACTGTTATACGCTTTCCTTTCAGGTGAAAGAAGGTGACGGTAAATGATGACTTGCTTTTTTAAGATAGATTCTATGTGGCAGATATTATTATTAATCTTAAGTCAGCTTACCGTTTTTTCCTATGTAATCAGCACGGTATTTTTTTATCGTCGGGGATGTAAACCACTTAAACTTACAGGTGTTGTTTCTGCTTTTGTGCTTAATACTATTTTATATATAACCTTACAGCTTGACAGTCGTATTACCGGAGGTACGCAAGGAATTCATCTGCATATTCCATACATAATATTGCTTCTTGCTGTGTTATTGTCGTTTGGCTATAATATATGGGCACTTGTTTCGGAAACAAAGGTACGAAAGACAATCAACCGAAATTCGATTAAAGATGCCTTTGATAATTTGCCAACAGGCGTATGCTTCTTTAACGGGGCAGGCTTGCCTGTGCTTTGTAATCGTATGATGCATCGCCTGAGCTTTGCTGTTTGCGGTAAGGATTTACAGTTTATTACAGAGCTTGAAGAGTGGCTGAAAGATGACTTTACACCCGTAAGCGGCGTTAAAAAAATGCGCAAAACCTTTATTCTTCCCGATGGTAAGGCGTGGCACCTAAACAAACGTAATTTTGTTCACGAAAGTGGAAATACATATACACAGTTTACTGCCGTAGATGTCACCGAACTTTACAAAAACCGTGAAGAAGTTATGAGAGATAATGAACAGCTCCGAAAAGTTCAGGCAGACCTTCAAAAGCTGTCTGCAAATGTGGTTGCTGTTACCCGTGAGGAAGAAATCCTGAATACTAAAATGCGGGTTCACGATGAAATGGGCAGATGCCTTATCGCTGCACAAAAATACCTTAAAGAAGGAAGTACGGATATCATTCCCGATAGCATTGCAACATCGTGGCAAAGAGCTGTATCAATGATTAAATACAACAATGATACACCTGATGAAGATATGCTTTTGCAAATTCGCAAAACCTGTGAGTTCGTAAAGCTTGATTTTCTCAAAACCGGAGAGTTGCCGAAATCGGAAAAGGTTGCCTATATTCTCACTTGTGCTGTTCGTGAATGTGTAACCAATGCAGTTCGCTATGCTGAAGCGACAGAGCTTTATGCAGACTTTTCTGAAACTGAAACCGAAGCAAGTGTTACCTTAACTAATAACGGAAAGCTGCCTGAAGGAGAGATTGCAGAAGGCGGCGGTCTTTCATCGCTCCGAAAACGAGTTGAGCGTGCAGGTGGACAGATGATTGTTCAGTCACTCCCGGTATTCAGATTAACCGTTATCGTACCTAAAGGAAAGGAGGACATAATGTGAATCGAGTATTGATTGTAGAGGATCAGAAAATGGCACAGGAAAATATGGAAGCCATCATAGATTCCAGTGAGAATTACAGTCTTTCCGGTATAATTCCAAATGCCGCAGATGCAGAGTTGTTTTGTATGCGTGAAAAAATTGACCTTATATTGATGGATGTTTGCACAATGCGTGACGAAAGCGGTATTGAAGCTACTGCTATTATCAAAAAGAAGTTCCCGAAGATTAAAATTATCATTGTAACTTCTATGGCAGAACACACGTTTATCGAAAAGGCAAAAAAAGCAAGGGCTGACAGCTTTTGGTATAAGGATGCAAGTCACGGTGATTTGCTCTCTGTTATGGATAGAACTATGGAGGGTGAGCATATATTCCCTGATAAAACTCCGGAAGTTAAGCTGGGGCTTTCCACAAGCTATGAGCTTACACAATATGAGCTGAATGTCCTTCGTGCTATTATGCAAAGTACAAGCGATGAGGATGCAGCGGAAATGCTTGGTTGCAGTAAAGCCAATATCCGTTGGCATATCGGCAAAATTTTGGATAAGACAGGCTATCGTACACGAATGGAGCTTTTAATTGCAGTTGCACAGAAAAACCTTATCATCGTTACGCCCGACAAAGCGTTGGATGAAGATAATTACTAAGTATTATTTCGGAGGGATTATGAAAAAATATGTTATTTCCCTTATATTTCTTTTGATTTTATCTGTATTTTCCGGTTGTGATTATTATGACGATGTTGATATTAACATTAAACTGACCGAACCTAATTTGCTTGGTATTGTTGAATATAACGCAGGAGTCAGCACGAAAGAAAATGCCGCAAGACTTAATTTATTAAGATATGAGCTTGATGTGATTGATGATGGTCAGATAAAAATTACATTTCCTGAAAAAATTAAAGATGATTCAGGAACGGAATTTGCCATCGACTCGTTTGGCGGAGCAATCGGACCTAATGCACCCTTGCAGAAATTTGATTTAATAATCAATGTTAAGGAAAAGGCAAATACAGACAATCCGATAACGCTTACAATCGATGCAGGCTCGTTGCCATTAAATACGAGTAATTGGAATGATATACAGATTTCTTATCTTACAGATGATACAGTAACCGTAATTCCTTTGGAAGAGGTTGTTTTCGTTGGGGATGAGCCTTTTGTTTATTCTTTGTATTTGAAGGAAAAAGACAAAAGTGGCTCAACATCAGATGCCACAGACTCCGACAAATGGTACGGAATTCCCGAAACTCAATGCGCAGGCGGAGAAAAAGTAATTGTTAAAGTCAAGCATCCCGATGATAACACCAAAAGAAGCTTAAATATGGGAAACAAGCCTTTAGAACCCGTAACTGTTAAAAGTGAGTATGCTCAATATGAGTTCATTATGCCATATCATAATGTTACACTCACTATTGCAGAAAAATAAAACTAAACTCTTATGACCGTTTACCGATTTTGGTAGACGGTCTTTTTTTTGAAAAAATTTTTAAGAAATTTTCGAATACTATTACTTGTGATAGTGACTTAGTTTGAAAAAAATCTTAAAATTATATACGGGTAAAGCCGTCGCAAGATTATCCGAACCCGCCTTAAACCGCTTAAATTCGTTTTTTTCTTTGTTGTCGGGTTCAAAATACGGAAGTATTCCCTCACCCTTCCGCCTCGAAAAATTCCAAATTTAAACGGTTTAAGGTTCACAGAATTTTTTTCTAACTGTTTTTTGTCAATATGAGGCAAAAATGCAGCTAATACTGTCGTATTTGCGAGGCTTTTGCCGAAATAGTGGCGGAAAACAGGACGAAAAAAACGAGTTCGGATAATCTTGCGACGGCTAATACCCATCTATTATTCTCTTATGAAAGAAGGTGACGCTATATGGCACCAAGTAAAACCAAAACCATCACCGTAGGTTCAGATGGAGACATAAATAAAATGGTCGGCACAATGGATTAAAATCAAATTTAAAGGCGAATGTAACGGCTGTAACAGCCCGTTGTAGCACAAAACTATTGCAGGTAGGGTAATTACCCCGCCTGCTCTTTTTTTATGCCCTCAAAAAAGGAAAATCAACATTTTTTTAAAATTTTTTGGTGAAATTCCAAAAAAGTCAGCCTTATATATTAATAGAGGGATGTTTTTTGATTTATAGGGGTTAAAAATCGTGTTCAAAACGGCAATATGTGAAGAGAATTATTTTACAATCTTGTAAAACCTTCAATTAGGGGGTTTAGAAAATGCAATTTTTTCTGCTTATATATGAGAGGATTTTTATAAAATGAAAATTATGGTTTCCAAATCGCAAAAAAGTCAGCTTTATATATTAATAGGGGGATAATTTAAAAAATATTTGCTGAAAATCAGAAAAAGTTCGCTTTATATATTAGTGAGAAGGTTTTTATAAATTTTTTGCAATAAGTTTGTAAAAATCTTATAATTCCGTATTATGTAAAAGAAGAAATATTAACAAATTGTAAATTTTGTTACTCAAAATCGAAAAAACCTCCCTATATAGAATAGTAGAGGGATAAATTTTCAAAACAGGGTGGTAGAAATACCTTTTTACTGATAATTAGTGAAGGGATAAATATTATCATTTTGTAAAATTTTCATCTTGAGGATTTAGAAACTGATGTTTTTTGTCTTTATATGAGAGGAGTTTAAAAAATATAAAATTTTGGTTGTAAAAATTGAAAAAAGTCAGCCTTATATAAGAGTGAAGGGGAAATTATAAAAATTTTGAATTTTGTTCATAAAAATCGAAAAAACCTCCCTATATAGAATAGTAGAGAAAAAATATTTGCTAAAATACATAAAAAGTCTGCTGTATATAAGAGTAGAGGGGAAATTTTTCAAAACACACTGGTAGAAATGCGTTTTAAATGATAATTAGTGAAGGGGTTTTTGAAAAAATTTCAAAACAGGGGTATAGAAATAGCTTTTATCTTCCATAAGATGAAGGGCTTTTTATAAAAACACAACTGAATACCAAGAATCAGGATACATAAGCAATAATGAGAGCAAGGCTGCAAAGGCGCCATAACCTTCCAAACGGAAGCGAGCGATAAACTTCATGCAGCGAGGCGGAATAGCAAACCGTTGTGCCAAGACCATTATTGCCGATAATGATACTCCCGTCTTGAACTCGTCACTGAATTGGACGGTCGGTCATAAGAATGAGCGAAGGTGAAATTCCTGTGAGGATTTGCTAAAATCCGTTCTGATGCTTCAAAACTAAAATTCTAATAAGTTAGGAGGAAATTTTATGTCAAGAAAAAACAATGAACCTAAAATCACTCAAGTGATTTATTACCATTCAGGAACTAACGAGGAATTCAATCATTTCCTCAAATCAGTTGTTAAAGACTACATAAGCCAGGGGCTTGAACAACCGGAAACGGAAGTTCATGAACCCGAGGATGATATGCAAGAAAACAACGGCGAAATTTCGTTAGATTTTTAGCTGGATATATTAAAATTTATGTGGTATTGTTTGTTGCTAAGAAAGGAGAAATACTATGAATAGCATGCAAGCATGGAGAATTTGGATTTATTACAGATTGTCAAGAGATGACGATAAGGAAATGAATTCATTAAAGAACCAAAGACAAATTTTGATGGATTACATCGAAAAGAACGGACATCAGTTCGCAGGAGAATCATTCGATGACAATGTAAGCGGAATGACCTTTGAGAGAAACGGAATTGAGGAAATTTATCAAGCCGCTGCAGAGCATAGAATGGATGTGGTACTTGTAAAAGACCTATCCAGACTCGGCAGAGAGAAAATTCAAACTGCGATGTTCATCGAATACTTAAGAAGTCACAACATCAGGGTTATAAGTGTAACCGACAACACAGACAGCTTCAACGAGGACGATGAATTCCGTATGGATATGAATCAGTTCATCAACCATATGTATGCCAGAGATGTAAGTAAGAAAGTAAGATACGGTTATCGTCAAAAACAGAAAGACAAGGGCGTTTGCAATATGCCACCAATGGGATATTACAAGGACAAGCTCAAAGACGAAATCGTAATTATGGACGAGCCTGCTGAAATCGTAAGAGAAATCTACACGATGTACCTTGACGGCTTCGGCTTCAAAGCCATTGCAGAAAAGCTGAATAAAGAAGGTAAGAAATCACCGTCGTATTACCAAAAGCTCTATAACAACAAAAATCAGGGCTACAACAAGCCAGCGATTACATTCAGGTATCTATGGGATCCGACAGCAGTAAAGCGAGTGCTGACGAATGAGTTCTACACAGGCACACTTGTATGTCACATCGAAGAAACAGACAAGGCGAAAAAGATACGAAGAAAAGTGCCAAAGGAAGAACAGTTCAGGCACGAAAACTATGCCCCTGTGATTATACCGAAGGAAGTATGGGATAAGGTCCAAAATCTTATTGAAAGTAAGAAAGAAGCCAATGTCCGTGCAAGTTCGGGAAATCCATATCACAGGTACACAGGGCTACTAAAATGCGGTGACTGCGGATGCACCTTTGTCGCAAAGATAAGAAAATGGGGTGACAAGCCTGACAGAGTAGAATATGTCTGCAATGGTTATCACAGATACAAAGGCTACTGCACATCCCACAGAGTTCAGGAAAAGGACTTGGATGCTCTTGTGTATAAAGAGTTGTCAAGACTAAAATCAAAGGCACAGGACAACTGGCTCACCATAGAAGATGAGGTCAAAAAGTGGTTATCGAACAAAGGAAATACCGACAAGAAAATAAGGGACTACCGAACTATGATTGAAAACCTTGAGCTTGAGCAGGAAAATATCCTGATAGAAAGAATCAGAGATATGGAAAACCGTGCTACATACGACAGAATACTTGAAAAAAGAAAGGTTGAAATCGAAAACCTTAAAACAAAAATTCAAGACATACTGAATATGGAACAGACAGTTAAAAAGCGTAAGAAGCAAATCAAGGAAAGCATCGACATACTTGACGGAATCATAGCAGAGGGTGCAATCAGCAATGTAAACCTAAGGCTACTCATAAAAGAAATCATAGTTCTCGACATGGAGAATAATGAGCTTGCTTTGGTAATAGTAATGAATGCACCATTCGGTGAGTACGGAGAGATATTCGATGACGATGGAAATGTAACCCTTGCGCACAACGGAGATTACAAACCGATACCTCTCGAAGAAGTGAAGAATTAAAGTAAAAGTGCTTACGGGAGAAATCTCGTAAGCACTTGGAAAATGGT
>JAGAJK010000043.1 GCA_017626145.1 Clostridia bacterium | reverse complement strand
GCAAGCAAAATGCCTATAAACTCGATGTTTATAGGCATTTTTAAGTAGTATTATTAAATTTGAATAATTAAAACTATAAATTAATATAATTCAAAAAAATAATTCTGCTTGCGGTAGAACGACTTTTTCGACAGTCTGAAAGAACACCTAATGGTGTTCTTTTTTGTGTATCGTCAGTACAGATTATTTAATTTCCTGCTCAAGATTGTTAAATATATCACTTTTAAAAAAATCTATCAAAGGCATATCAAGTCCATCGCATATTTTCTTTATTGTAGATATTGATGTGCTGTTATTTCTTCCTGAAATAATATTGTTCAGAGTAGATTGTGTGATACCGCATATGGTAGCAAGTTTGTTTAATGTAATAGAGTTATTTTTACATAATTCTTTTATTCTTAATTTTACTGCTTCACCTACCGTCATATAATCACCTCTTATTAAGTATATATTAACTCAAAATAATTAAAATTATTACCTCAAATGAGTTGACTTTTGAAGTTTCATATGTTAGAATACATTTAACGGATTTATTCAACTTTACAAGAGGAGGAAATAAAATGAAAAAACTATTTACACTTTTATTGGCAATTATACTGCTTTCAGGTACGTGTTATGCCGAAGAAGGAAATGCTGATTTGCAGATGCTGGAGGAATATAATATTTTCACAGGGGATGAAAACGGATACAGACTTGAAGATAACATAACTAAAGGCGAATTTGTAAAAATGCTTGCTGTTGCTTCAATGTATGTTGATATAACTCAGCAGAACGGTTTTTCAACAAACGGTGATTCGGATGAAAAAGCATACAATGACTTGACCGAGCAAGACTGGGAGTATCCGTATTTTATGTTTATGGATGTTCTTGGTATGGGCGTTACACAAGACAATACAACGAATGCCAAAAGCTATTTAACGTATACAGAATGCTTTAAATATGCAGTAAAGGCTTTGGGTTACGAGGTATCTGATAACAGTATTCAGAATACAATGAGAGCAACCGAGCTTGGAATTACAAGAGATCTTGCGGTTCAGATAAATGATAATTGCACAAGAGAAAATGCAGTAAAGATTATATCAAATACATTGAGTATTCCTGTTTGTGCATTAAAATCATATGATGTAGAAAGCGGCAGAAAAGAGTATACGGTTCTTGACGGTAAGGAAGGAAGAGAATACAGAACACTTAAAACGAATCTCGAAAAATTAAACAATTAGGATATAATTATTCATATTACAAGGATGATGTGTGCATCGTTCACGGCAAGGGCGGATTGATTCAATCCGCCCTTATATATTTGATATAAAATATTCAGGGTGTATTGAAATAATTTGCTGCAGGTGTTATAATACAATAAACAAAAACAATTACCTGATAAAGGTTAATCATTAAAATAACAAAGGATAAAATCGGGAGTGAAATTTATGTGGCTTGTGTTTGCGTTACTGTCTGCTGTGTTTGCGGCACTTACATCCATTCTTGCTAAAATAGGTATAGACGGAGTAAGTTCAAATCTTGCAACAGCAATACGTACAACCGTAGTACTATTTATGTCCTGGGGGATGGTTTTTCTGACCAGAACCTTAGGTGGAATTACGGAAATCAGTAAAAAAAGCTGGATGTTTTTAATATTATCAGGGTTAGCAACAGGTGCTTCATGGCTGTGCTATTATAAGGCATTGCAAATGGGACACGTGTCAAAGGTTGTTCCAATTGACAAATTAAGTGTTGTAATTACTCTTGTTCTGGCTTTTGTGTTTCTTCACGAACAGTTTACTGTGAAATCACTTATAGGCTGTATATTGATTGGTGCCGGAACATTGGTAATGGTCCTTTAAACAAAAAACACGTATTTTAATTAATGTCAGGAAAGGAATTTTTATGTTAACAAATATTAAAGGTGCTATATTTGATATGGACGGAACATTAATAGATTCATTAATGCTCTGGGATATACTTTGGAAAGAGTTCGGTAGCAGATTTTTAAATGGTGGTAAGTTTATACCAACAGATGAAGAGGAAAAGGCAGTAAGAACGAAAACCTTGAAGGATGCTATGAAATATTTGTATGATATATATAATATTTCCGGAAGTGCAGAAGAGCTTCTTGATACAGCAAACGAAATAATGAGAAATTTCTATGCCAATGAAGTTAAATTAAAGGACGGGATTGCGGAGTTTTTAGAATATTGTCACCAAAAAGGAATAAAAATGTGCGTAGCATCGGCAACCGATATAACGTTGATAAAAATCGCCATGAAGCATTGCGATATTGAAAAATATTTTGTGAATATTTTTTCCTGTGCCGATATAGGAAAAGGTAAAGACAAGCCCGATATATACCTGCAGGCGAAAGAATTTTTAAATACCGGAATATTTGAAACCTGCGTGTTTGAGGATTCTCTTGTTGCGATTGATACTGCACATAAAATAGGTATGAAAACAGTAGGAATTTACGATAAATATAATTTCGGACATGACGAAATGAAGAAAATTGCAACAGTGTATGTAGATAATGGAGAAACATTACTTAAATTGATAAGGTGAGTAAAATGGAAAGCTTAAAACTGTCTTTTGAGGCGGTTATGCCTATATTTATTCTTATGCTGATAGGGTATTTCATAAGAAAAATAAAGCTGGCAGACAAGAAAAGCCTTGATGTTATGAACAAAGTAGTTTTCAAGGTGTTTTTACCCGTGCTGTTATTTTATAATATATACAGTACAAAAACTGCGGATATTTTTGATGGAAAGCTTATTATGTTTACTGTTATTGCAGTTCTGTGTATTTTTATTGTGGGATATTTTGCAGTTCTGGTTCTGTCAAAGGAAAATGCCAAAAGAGGTGTTATGCTTCAGGGATTTTTCCGTGCCAATTATGCAATTTTAGGTGTTCCGCTTGTAAATTATATATGTGGTGGAACGAGTGCACTTGCTGCGGTTATGGTTGCGGTTGTAATTCCCGTATTTAACGTTCTTGCAGTAGTTGCTCTTGAACGTTTCAGAAAAGGAAACAGCAAACTTAATATATTAAAGCTTTTAAAAGGCGTGGTAACAAACCCGCTTATTATAGGGAGTGTTCTGGGGCTTTTATTCTTTACATCCGGTATAAAGCTTCCGTTTGTAATTGAAAAATCCGTAAAGGACATAGCGTCAATTGCAACGCCTTTATCAATCATTATTTTAGGCTCGGTATTTGAATTTTCTGATATAAAGGGTTATTTAAAGGAAATTATAATTGTTGTATCAACAAGATTAGTTATAGTTCCGTTAATAGTACTTACAATTGCAGTATACTTCGGTTTTGCAGGAGAAGCACTTGCGTGCCTTTTGGTGGTATTTGCATCTCCTATTGCAGTTTCATCTTTTGCCATGGCACAGCAGATGGACGGCGATGAAAAACTGGCAGTACAGCTTGTTGCCATATCCTCGGCACTTTGCTTGCTCACGTTATTTATATGGATATTTGTTTTAAGTTATATTGGATTATTTTAATAAAATTTTACAGGGGGAAATAAATGGCGATTAAACACGTTGGGAAAATGACTGTTGCGGCACACAGGGGTGACTGCTACAATTATCACGAAAACACTATGACAGCTTTTGAAAAGGCATTACAGGCAGGAGCGGATATGATTGAAACTGATGTGCATTTAACAAAGGATAACATTTTGATTATAATGCACGATGATACCGTAAACCGTACTACTGACGGCGAAGGATATATTAAAGATATGACATTGTCAGAAATTTTAAAGCTTAATGCAGGTGACGAAGATTACCCTGAAAAGGTTCCTGTTTTCGATGATTTTATGAAATGGGCAGCAGAAAAAAATACAATGGTGAATATCGAGATAAAAGAATACTATTCACCCGAAAATGAAGAAAGATGCAAAAAATGCATTGAAGATATTGTTTCTATTGTTGAAAAATACAATATGGCTGACAGAATCTTATTTAACAGCTTCGATGCGTGGGTTTTGGAATACGTATACAAAAAATACGGTAAAAAATATATGCTTCACGGCTTTTATCCGTATACAAAAATGAAAAATGTCAGCTTAAATCCTGACGAATACTTATACTGTGCCTGCATATTTGACACTTTAAATAAAGAGTTATATAATTATCTTAAGGAGAGAAATATAGAACCTTGGATTGGCGCAAGTGTGACACAGGAAAGTGTCCTTAATATCGCTGTAAGATACGGAGCACGTCTTGTTACAACAAACAATCCTGCAAATGCTCTGGAAAAATTGCAGAGACTGGGTTTACGTGAGGCGGAATAGTTGTGAAAAGAGTTTTCAGTATATATATTTATCACAGGTGTTGCAGAAAAGAATAAAAAGGTATTTATTGAAAAATAACAGAGCTTATAAGCAAATAAAATCATAAGGAGAAACAAAATGAAATTGAATCTACAGAAAAGCTTTTTTACAGAAACAAAAAAAGAGCTGCTTAGCTATGGAAATTTTAAAATTGAGGCATTTAAGTACCCATCGGGAGTAGAAGCGCTTGAGGTTGAAAACTCAAAATGTTCATTTATTTTTACCCCGTTCAAGGGTCAGCAGATATGGCACTTTAAGGTAGACGGTGAAGAAATCTCAATGCAGACGGATGTAAAAGAGCCTCAGAATACAATGGTTTATCTTAAAAATTATGGTGGATTTATGTATCATTGCGGTGTAATTTCCTTTGGTGCTCCGGACAGCGAGCACCCTCATCACGGTGAAATACCTAATGAGATATATGACAGTGCATATATTTTATGCGGAGAAGATGAAAAAGGAAAGTATATCTGCCTCGGCGGTGAGCTTAATCACAATACAGCTTTCGTAAGAAAGTACAGATTCTCACCCGAAATCAGAATATATGAAAATGAAAGTATATTCAAGATAAATGTAAAGCTTGAAAATCTTCGTTCATATCCTATGGAATATATGTATCTTTGCCACATAAACTTTAAGCCCTTTGACGGTGCACAGCTTATTTACAGTGCAAAGAAGGATTCTGAACATATTAAGATTTACAGAACCGAAGGAAGCGAAAAGCTTAATAAGTACTTCGACGAGCTTGAAAAGGATATTACCGTTATGGATACAATAGGAGCGGAAGGTCAGTGCTACGACCCTGAAATCTGTTTCGGAGTAAAATATGAAAGTGACGAAAATAACAGAGCTTATACAATGCAGTATACAAAAGACGGTTCTTGCTTTGTTTCTCATCCTGCTGATATTTTAACCAATGGTGTACGTTGGATTTCAAGAACAAACAACGAGGATGCAATGGGAATGGTTCTTCCTGCAACCGGTGAGCATCTCGGTTATAATAATGCAAAGGAAAAGGGTCAGATTAAGGTTCTTGGAGCTAATGAAACCTTAAAATTCTATATGGAAGCAGGATATGTTGAAAAAGAAGCTTCGGAGGCTTTGAAATCAAAAATCGAAAAAATTCTCGGCTAAGTGAATAATATTACAGGAAAATGCAGCAAAATATTGCTGTGTTTTCTTTTTTATAAGCTTTTGATTTCGGGAGGTTTGACTGAATTGATAAAAAAATACGGCAGAGATTACTTTTTAATAATACTGGGTTCTTTTGTAGTCGCTCTGGGGATAAATTTATTTTTGTTACCGTGTAAAATTTCAACAGGCGGTGTGAGTGGTATAGCTACGGTTGTTTATTATTTCTTTAATGTTCCGCTTTCGGTAACTACTTTGATTATTAATGTATTTTTGTTCTTGTTTGGATATAAAACTTTACCCAAAGCAGCCATAGTAAAAACGGTAGCAGGAATTGTATTTTTGTCTTTGTTCCTGGAAATTACAGATTTTCATATACAAAGCGACGATTTGTTTCTGGCATCGGTTTTTGGCGGTGTTCTTGTTGGATTGGGTGTTGGTCTTACCGTGATGGTCGATGCTTCGACAGGCGGAAGCGATTTTGCGGCAATAATGATTAATAGGCTTGTACCTCATTTGTCGGTTGCAAATATTATAATGTTTATTGACTGCGGTATAATTGCTTTTTCCGCTGTTGTGTTTAAAAATTATACGTTAATGTTATATTCAGCCGTTTCACTTTATATTGCATCAAAGGTAACAAATTTTGTTCTTGTAAGAGGTGATTTTGCAAAATCTGTATATATAATATCTAAAAACAGCAGTCTGATTTCAAAAGAAATTATAAACGGTATGTCACGAGGCGTAACGGGAATATATTCAAAGGGCTTATATAATAATTCTGATAATATGATGCTTATGTGTGTCGTAAGAAGCAGGGAATTACCGGTATTAATGGATAAAATAAGAGCAATAGATAAAAACGCCTTCACCGTTATCTCAGAGGTAAGAGAAGTGCACGGAGAAGGCTTTAAACAGCTATAAAAATTCAGTCCTTGGCAAACGACGGTGAAACGCCGTATTTCTTTTTGAAAACCCTGCTGAAATAAAGCGGGTCTTTATATCCTACGCTAAAGGCTATATCGCTTATAGTTTCAAAGGAGGCGCTGTCTATAAGTGATTTTGCCTGAGACAAGCGTTTAGCGGTAATGTATTGCTGTGGAGTTATACCGAACTTTGAAACAAAAAGCTTTCTGAAATAAGTATCTGAAATACCGCACAATAAGTGGAGTGAATCCGCCTTAAGCTTACTGTTGAAGATGTTTGATTTTAAATAGCTTACGGCAGGCTCTATGATATTGAACTTGCTTTTTTCGGCATATGTCTGGTGCTCTGTGTTTGAAATGTAGGCGAGCAAGCTGTAAAACATAGAAATGCATTTATATTTATCCGCCTGACTTCCGATTTTCCATAAATTAGAAAAATGATTAATTATGTAGTCTGTATCAGGGAAGTCCCCGATGGAGTAAAGTGTGGGCTTTGCATCAGTTAAATCAGCATAGAATGCTATTGACGTATATTTGCATTCCTCTTCCGAGACCACACGGAATTCGTAAGAAGAGCCTTGAGGTATAAAAATCATTTCGTCTTTGTGAACTGTTATGGTTTCATTCCCGAATGCAAATTCCCCTGCACCGTTTGTTCTGAAGATAAAAACATTGGTCTTTCTGCTTTGAACCTTATTATACGGCTTTGAAATACCGTTATAAGAAGAAACAAGTGTTAAATTTTCCATATTATCAAACATATATTTCACCACTGACAATAGAAATTTATTTTAAATATTCTAACATAAAAACAATTTAAAATCAATAAAAGCTTTAAAAAATGTTCGGAAAAATCCATATTGTTTGGTTTATTTCATTTACAAGTATTGCTTTTTCTTCTATAATGGGTAAAAAGATAAAGAAGGAGACAGCGACGATTATGAAAAACAAAAACGTGGATATGTGTTCCGGGCCTCTGTTTTTAAATATTTTAAGGTTTGCATTTCCTGTAATTCTGGCAGATTTTCTCCAGCGATTATATAACGCAGCCGATGTAGTGATTGTAGGTCGTTATGCAGGTCAGGAGGCGTTGGCAGGAGTAGGAACCACGGGCTCACTTACAACACTTATTCTTAATTTGTTTATAGGGCTTTCTATCGGTGTAAGCGTTGCGGTCGGTCAGGCGCTGGGCTCAAATAATGAAGAGAAAACACACAGAACTGTTCACACAGCAATGCTTATTAGTGTGGTTTTCGGAATTTTGGTATCTTTTATCGGTGTTTTTTTTGCGAAGCCTCTTTTAAAGCTTATATCCGTTCCTGATGATGTTATGCCTCAGGCAAAAATTTATATGCAGATAGTTTTTGTAGGCAAGATGCCGGCACTTGTGTATACCTTCGGAGCGGCAATTCTGCGTGCAAAGGGCGACACCAAGAGACCTTTGTACATAGCATTGGTTTCAGGACTTATAAACGTAGCTTTAAACCTTTTCTTTGTTATTAAATTACATATGGCGGCAGATGGGGTTGCATTGGCAACAACTATTTCTCAGGCTTTCTCTGCAATTGCAATTATTTACATTATGTGTAATGATAATGACTCCACAAAGCTTTATATAAAGAAGCTTAAAATATATAAAAAGCAAATTATTGAAATTTTAAGAATAGGTATCCCTTCGGGTATACAAAGTACAATTTTTGCAGCATCCAATGTTTTGGTGCAGTCAAGTGTAAACAGCTTTGGTTCTGTAGCTATTGCAGGAAGTGCCGCATCAAATAATATTGGTGGCTTCTATTATGGTGCGCTGCATTCCTTTGCTACAACAGTTATAGCATTTGTAAGTCAGAATAAGGGAGCAGGAAACCTTAAAAGAATAAACAAAGCTGTGGTGTGCTGTATTGTTGATGTTTGTTTTGTATGGCTGGTAACCGTACTACTTACTATATTTGCAGGTGAGCAGCTGATTTCACTGTACGCTCCGGGCAACGTTGGAGCTATAAAAATGGGTGTTACACGTTTGTCGATTGCAGGAAGCTTTTATGGCTTATGCGGATTGATGGATGTAATGGCAGGTGCACTGAGAGGTATTGGCTACTCACTTTCCGCTATGATAATTTCTATAGCAGGAGTGTGCGGTATAAGAATTGTATGGATACTTACGGCATTTAAGGCAATAGGTACATTTGAATCACTTTTCTATTGTTTTCCATTGTCGTGGCTGGGAACGTTTTTGATGCATACGGTGGTATACATAATTGTAAAGAAGAGGCTTGACAAAAATCGTATAAATGATAAAATATAATAAGTACTTAAAGAATCGGGAAAACGGTATCTTACTGTTTTCCCGATTAGTGATATTTAAAAGGAGTTACTATGGACATATTTTTTCTTACCTTACAACAGATGCTTATGATGTTTGTTTTAATTACAGTCGGATTTTTGCTTCGTAAAAAGTGTATTCTTCCTGATAATTCACATACAGTAATGGCAAAAATGGAAACCTGGATTTTTGTTCCGGCGCTTTCTTTATTTACACAGATGACCAAATGTACCGTAAAGACCTTAAGCGAAAATTCAATGCTGATATTGTATGGGCTTATTATATGTTTGGCGGCGGTTTTGATTTCGTATCCTCTTTCGAAATTGTTTGTAAGAAATTATAAATTGTCACCCGAACTTTCGTATCAGAGGAATATTTACAAATATGCTCTTACATTTGGTAATTACGGCTTTATGGGTAACTTTATAATTTTAGGTGTATGGGGTCAAGACTTTTTCTATAAGTATTCTTTATTTGTGCTGTTGCTGGGTATAATTTGTTACAGCTGGGGTCTGTATGTGTTGATTCCCAAAGATCAGAATGCAGGAATTGTTGATAATTTGAAAAAGGGACTTCTGACTCCGCCTGTGATAGCATTGGTAATCGGTATAATGGCAGGACTTCTGGATCTGACAAAATATATTCCTGAATTTTTAATTACTGCTCTTGATAATGCCGGAAAATGTCAGGGCCCTGTTGCAATGGTTCTTGCAGGCTTTGTAATAGGCGGATACAATTTTAAAAAGCTTATATTGAATAAAAAAGTGTATGTTGTTTCACTTGTCAGACTTATTGTTATACCTGCAATGCTGATGCTTGTGCTAAAGCTGATAGGTACAAATGATGAAATTATGACTCTGGCACTTATTGCCTTTGCAACTCCGTTAGGTCTTAACACGGTAGTGTACCCTGCGGCATATGGCGGTGATACTGAAACGGGTGCATCTATGGCAATGATTTCCCATGTCCTTTCTGTTATTACTATACCTGTTATGTACCTGCTGTTTATAGTAATGCTTTAATATATTCGGAGGAGATAATTTGAAAAATCTGATAAGAAAACAAAACAAAGAAAAACGTGCTCTGATGACTAAAACAGAGGTTGAAGAAAAAAGCAAAAAAGCAGCTTCATATTTTCTGGAAAGTGAAATTTATAAAAATTCGCACGTGCTTATGCTTTATATGCCTTTAGGTAATGAAACAGATACAAGATACATAATAAACAACGCATACCGTGACGGAAAAAAGGTAGTTTTCCCTGTAACTGATGAAAAGAGCGGTGAAATTACCCCATTTTATGCAGATGAAAATACCAATTTTAAAAAGGGAGCTTTTTGTGTCAATGAACCGCTATGCGCTGATATTGCTGACCCGACTGATATTGACCTTGTACTTGTTCCGGGAATTGCTTTTGACAGAACGGGAATGCGTGTAGGCTTCGGCAAGGGCTGTTATGACGGATTCTTAAAAAAGCTGTCAGCTGTGAAAGTGGGATATTGCTACAATTTTCAGCTTACAGATAAAATCGAAAGTGAAGCCCACGATATAAGTATGGATTTTATAGTTACCGAAAGCGGTATAATAAAAGTAATTGTATGAAATCTTAAAAAGGAAGGATGAATAAAAATGAGAATGGTATTAAAGGACGGCAAAAGAAAAGTTCTTACATTAAGCTATGATGACGGTGTTGTTCAGGATATAAGATTAATTGAAATTATGAACAAATACGGTCTTAAAGGAACGTTTAATATTAATTCGGGATTGTATGTACCCGAAGATAAGATTCGTGAAAAGTATTACGGCAGAATGAAGCTGTCGGAAGCGAAGAAATTATATATAAATTCAGGTCACGAGGTTGCGGTTCACGCCTACACCCATCCGTTTCTTGAAAAGCTTGACTCTGCAGAGGTTATTTACGAAATAACAGAGGACAGAAAAAGTATCGAACAGGAATACGGTATAATTGCAAGAGGTATGGCGTATCCGTTTGGTACATACAGCGAAAATGTTGTTGACATTTTGGGAAAATGCGGTATTGCGTATGCAAGAACAGTTAATTCTACATTCCACTTCGGGTTCCCTGAAAACTGGCTTCTTCTTAACCCAACCTGCCACCACAACAGTGAAAAATTAATGTCTCTTGCCGAAACCTTTGTTGAAACACCAAACAGACAGTATAATGCACAAATGTTCTATTTATGGGGACACAGCTACGAATTTGATAATAATGACAATTGGGATGTAATAGAAAAATTCGCAGAATACACAGGCGGTCACGACCATATATGGTACGCAACAAATATTGAAATTTACGATTATGTTAAGGCGTACAAAAGCCTGCAGACAAGCTACGATAAAAAGACAGTTCACAACCCTTCCGCCATTGATGTGTGGTTTGAAACAAAGGGCGAGGTTTACCGCATAAAGAGCGGTGAAACAGTAAAGCTGTAAACAAATAAAACATTGACGCAAAATATATGATATGCTATAATCCAATTACAAGCAAATGAAAAGGAGATAGGAAATGAAAAAAACTGTAGAAGATATTTTACGTATTATAAAAGAAAACGACGTAAAAATGGTAGATTTCAAAATGGTGGATATCAACGGTCAGTTCCGCCATGTAACAATTCCTGCAAAGAACTTTTCAGAAAAAACAATGAAGAACGGTATCGGTTTCGATGCTTCAAACTACGGCTACGCAGTGGTTGAAAAGAGCGATATGGTATTTATTCCCGACCCTGATACTGCAGTAATTGACCCATTCTGTGAAATTACAACATTATCTATGACAGGTAATGCAATGATAATTGACAATCCTGAGAACAGACCTCTTGCACAGTACCCAAGAAACATCGTTCTTGCTGCAGAACAGTATCTTAAGGACAGCGGTATTGCAGATACTATGCTTATCCTGCCTGAATTTGAATTTTATTTATTCGATAATGTAGGCTGGGAGGTTAAGCCCGAATCAATCGGAATGTCACTGGACGCTTCACAGGCACACTGGAACAGCGGTGTTGAAGGTTCAGGCAACGTAGTTGCAAAGCAGAAGAATTACCACATTGCAAAGCCGTTTGACGTATCATATGAAGTAAGAAGCGAAATGTGTATGTTAATCGACGATGCAGGTATCGCTCTTAACTATCATCACCCCGAGGTTGGTGCAGGCGGTCAGTTTGAAATTGAACCTGAGCTTGGTCAGATGTCAAAAATGGCTGATGCAACAATTATGATTAAGTATATTATACACAATACAGCTAAAAAATACGGAATGTCCGCAACCTTTATGCCAAAGCCTGTAATGGGTGAAGCAGGTAACGGTATGCACGTTCATATGCTTCTTTTAAAAGACGGTCAGCCTGTATTCTCCGATGATAACGGTTATTCTAACTTAAGCAAGGAAGCTCACTACTTTATGGGCGGACTTTTAAAGCATATTGCATCACTTTGTGCTCTCACAAACCCAAGTACAAATTCATTCAAAAGACTTGTTCCCGGTTTCGAAGCACCTGTTACTGTTGGTTATGCAACATCAAACCGCAGTGCAGTTATCCGTATTCCTGCATATGCAAAAGCACCTGAACTCAGACGTTTTGAATTAAGAAACCCCGATGCAACCTGTAACCCATACTTCTGCTATGCGGCTATTCTTATGGCAGGTATTGATGGTATCAAGAATAAAATCGACCCACACGAAAACGGCTGGGGACCATATGATGTAAATCTCTTCCACTTGCCCGAAGAGGAAAAGGCAAAATTAAAGCATCTTCCTACATCACTTGACCAGGCTTTAGATGCTTTGGAAGCAGATAACGACTACCTTACAGCAGGCGGAGTATTCCCCAAAGAGCTTATCGATAACTTTATCGCAACAAAACGTGAAGAAGTTCGTCAGCTTGCTTCAATTCCTCATCCTGCAGAATTTGATAAATATTACAACTTATAATAATAAAAGAGGCAACTTTTCTTCGGAGAAGTTGCCTCTTTAGTTCTCTTGTGTTATAATGAATTCAACGAAGTTGAATTCAGCGATATAAATTCCTGACGGAATTTACGATATATCCTTGCGGATGCGATATACCTAAAGGTGCGATATGTCCCTTCGGGACGAGATTAAGGAATTTATATTATATCGCAACAGAGCAAAGCGGAGTTATATCGCATTTGTGAAACAAATATATCGCACGAACGAAGTGAGTATATCGCAGAAAGAGGTTATAATGAACGATAAAACCATTAAAGAATTAGCAATTGAATTGACTGTTGAAACAACTGCGGCATGTGATAAAATAAAAGGCAGATCAGTATTCACAAATCAACTTTTGCGTTCTTGTTCTTCGATAGGTGCAAATTCTCATGAAGCAAAGTATGCACAGAGCAAGGCGGATTTTATAAACAAATTAGAAATTGCACTTAAAGAATGTTTTGAAACAGAATACTGGTTAGAGATTTTATTCAAGGTTAATGCGATAGATAAGACAACATACGATAATTTGAACAACAAATGCGGTACAATCCGCAGAATGCTTATTGCATCTGTTACTACTGCCAAGAAAAGTGAGTGAGAATACTATGAAAATACACATTATTGGATGTAGTGGTTCGGGTAAAACTTATTTGGCAAAACACCTTTCTAAAAAGTACAATATCCCTCAATTTGATTTAGACGATATTCAATGGGATAATACTACGGATGCTTATGGTGTTAAAATGCCAATTGATAAACGAAATGTATTGTTTGAAGAAATACTTAAAAATGATAGCTGGATTATTGAGGGTGTTTATTATGCATGGGTAGGACAAAGCTTTAAAGATGCTGATATAATTTATGTGTTGGATATGCCAGAGTATCTTTATAAGTGGAGAATAATCCTGCGTTTCATAAAAAGAAAAGTTGGAATTGAAAAAGGTAAAAAGGAAACTTTAAAATCAGTAACTAATCTTCTTAAATGGACAGATACCTTTCAAAACAAGAATCTGAAAGAAATTAAAAACATATTAGAAAACTACGAGGACAAAGTTGTTTTGCTTTCGAATAAAAGAGAAGTGAGCAAAATTATTGATTGATTCTGTGGCATCTAAATCGTTCACTGATTTTAT
>JAGAJK010000042.1 GCA_017626145.1 Clostridia bacterium | reverse complement strand
TTGACCAATATTTAGATGGAAGAATAATCACCGAATCACATTCTTCAGGGCAAGCAATAATAGGAAGAACACTTCCTATCAAAGTCCGCGTTGGTAAATGTTTTCTATAAACCATTATTGTTTGCATTTTTGCAGTCAACTCTGTGGAGTCAGTTTTGCATTCAACAGAAAAAGCTGTGCGATCTTTTTCGTTTCTAATATTTTCAACGATTTTAACCCACTCTTTTGGAGGATTCTTATTACTATATTTGTATGAGTAAATCTCTTCAATCGTGGCCTTTAATAACAATGGATTTTCATCAACATCAGGTGCCGTAGAATAAACTATTTGTGCCGGATAATCAAAAGGCGGAAACTTTTGAAAAAGTTTGACATTTGCTTGTAAAAGATAAGAATAATATATTTTCCCTTGCTCTGATAAAATCTTTTTATCTCTATATATTTTTGAAAGTTCATCATCAGCAAACATCCACCAAGGACGATGTAATCGTAATGTGTCGGGGCGGTTATCATCAAAAAACTTTCGCATTTTTTCGATTTCAAACTTAAAATCCAATTGTATCCCTCCTTCTAATCATTATATCATAAAAGTGGAAATAAATCAATGCGAAGCATTGTATATCATCAAGCCGACAGATTTTTAATACACACCTAAAGGTGTGATGATATACGCCTTGTGGCGATGATATACACGACTGCGTCGTGATGATATACCAAGCCTGTCGGCTTGGATAAAAAAGCACTCGTTCAAGTGAACGAGTGCTTTTTGTCTCTCGTGTCCAAAAAAGAACTGGTGAGAAACCCTTAATTTTACCGGGTTTCACCCGGATTTTCTTTACGAATACATTATAACATAAAAAAGCACTCTCTGCAATACAAAAATGCAGAAAGTTCCCTTGAGTTTTATAACGGGAATGCAAAGCAAATGCCTGCAAAACTACAACCGTTATCAAATAATATATTTAGTTGATAAAATACTTCTCTCCCCTGTTAACGCATGGTTCACCCTAAAACTGCGTCACATAAGAAAAGCACTATTACAACATCAAAAACTGGAATCAAACAGACTGTTTCCTGCGCACGGAAACAAGACTTCCCTATTTGCTACCGCTTCGCACTCTTCTCCACTTTCGTGGCCCCTATAGAAGAACCAAAACAGTTTACTTAAGAAAGCTCCTCTTTTTTCACCCTTCGACTTGTCTTGTGCTTCAAGCCGTTCTGATGTTTTGTTGTACTTGTTATACCATTGCAGAAATATAAGGTCAATGGGTTTGGCAGAAACATGGCCCCACAGATCATGCAAATTTTTATTTAAACAATTCTGCCACCGGAATCTTTAATGCGGCGGCTATATCGAACAAAACCTCAAAAGAAGGATCCTTTTTACCGTTAATAATACGATTAATGTATCCGTCATTCTTTTTAATCTTACTGCTCAAATACTGACAGGATAAATTCCTCTCATCCATTAACTTGCAGAGTTTTTTAACGAACAATTCTCTTCCATCTTCAAAACTCAGTTTCTTCTCCATAATAAAACCTCACTTATATAAAAACTAAAGAGCCGCTCTCGCGACTCTTCGTTTTTAACTATAAGAATTGTATTATTTGAGTTTCAAGAAAACATTAATTTTTGCCACAAAACTCGTTCAAAACTGAAAAAACACATTTTTTCAAGTTTTTAGAGGTGAATTTTACACATTTTTTCAAAAAATATTGATTTTTATAAAACAACTCTCAAAATTGTGTTGCGAACTTTCATTTATATAATTGTTGAAGAAGCCATGCACATATCCATCTCATTAAACAAAAATATAGGGAAACTTTTTTGTTTCATAGAATGAAATAATGCTTCGTGTTCTTCGAACACAATCTGAGCTCCGGAAAGAAAAAGTGGAGTATCGGGCATATCTTGAATTCGTACCCCTGTACATAAATAGTTGTCTTTTTTTCCAAAAAGCAACTGAATTTGGCACCCCATTATTAATGCTTTTAATGTGGGCGTTGGAGCCTTAACCAGAAATGCAGTTTCCTGTCCATTATTTGCAGGTACATACCATATAGATGCAGCTTCAGCACGCATTCTGTTTCGCACTCGTTCGCTAGGTATATGCATTAGTGTCCCTCCTTTAAAAATTCAAATAATGAGGATACTTTTTACTAGTAGAATCATAGAAATCCTTATCATAAATCTTTTTCTTTTCTCCATATTCAAAAAGGAACTTAAATGTTATAGGCGCACTGCATTTTTGTGAAAAATGATAAAGATTATAGAAGTAACTGATAGTACTATGATTCATAAGTATTCTATCTATCTCATATTTAAAGAAATTAAACTCACTTTTTTCAATTAAGTCATTATCAAACAAATAGCATATGTACGAAAAATATGATAAAGTTTTATCCATTTTACGTTCAAATTCGCCGCTTTGATGAAAAGAATCTTTATACCACAATTGGTCATAATCTAAAATATAAATCATTTCACTTATATCATCATCAGTACGAATTTTTTCTGTGAGTTCGTTTAAGTATTCTGCTCTCTTAATCTTAACCGATTTTTTCCATTGGTGATAACCAAAGCATCCTCCAATTATAACAAACACCATAGACAAAAAACTTATAATATCACTAACTGAAAATTCGTTAATAAATTTTAATATAGGTTCTGTTTCCTCAGTGTTACAAATTAAAAGATTACATATATTTTTTAACACTTTTTAATCACTCCTTGCTTTTCGGATTTTTCTTTGAAAATTAATATTGTTCTTTTATTTCCAAAGTGCAATTTTTCATATTAATTAAAATCATAAATCCTGTTTTGTAACAAAACCCAAAATTAGGATCTATCATATTTATTAATCGGGTTTCATCGCTTTCACAACCTCGTCGATCAGTTGACTTTTTCATTTCAACACATATTAAATTGTTAAACCCATAAGTGGTATCATACCCTCGTTTATGAACAATTAAGTCAACAGTTAAACAGGCATATGAGAATAGGAAACCAACCGATTTATTATTTCATAGTGATCAAGGGGCCAACTACACTTCAAAAACCTACATGAAATACTTAAAAGAGTTGGGCGTTCAGCAATCATTTTCAAGAGCAAGTATGCCTTATGATAATTCGATTGTTGAAGCATTTTTTAAAACTTTAAAGGCAGAAAAATTATATCATATACAATTCCGCACAGAACTGGAATTCAGACAAGCCGTAAGCGAATACACACTTCATTACAATGAGGTCCGTCCACATACTGTACTGCGGTATATGACACCTTCTGCCTATGAAGCAGCCTATTATGAACGGCTTGAAAAGCGTGCAAATAACGAATCGAACACAACAGGTTCATAAAATAAAAGAAAATATATTAAGCACCTTGAATTTTCAAGAGTTTTGGTTATAAGTGTAGCATTAGATAAAATAAAAAATGCGGCTTAAAGCCGCATAAATACTAGTAATAAAAAAAGGCTCTTTGTCAATAGTTGGGGTAAAGAGTTAAAACGGAAAAATTTATTCAAGCAGTCGCAATCAAGCGGCTGCTTGTTTGTTATGTAGTTGTTGATGGGAAAATATATGTAAAATACGGTTTCTAAATCGTTT
>JAGAJK010000041.1 GCA_017626145.1 Clostridia bacterium | reverse complement strand
TTGCAAGGGCATTTTTACGACGCCGTCAATATTGCAAAATGTACGAAGTACATTGGCGGCAAAGCCGCAAAGACTTGCAACGCAAGGCTTGTTGCATATATTATAATTTATGTAAATATCAAAATCGGCAAACTAATCTTTCAAATTGTATGGACTTGACACAAGTAAATGCACAGTCAAACTGCGACTTTGTATTATGGATGTTCTTTTGTATCAATAACTCTCCAACCCTCATCCGTTTTCTCAAGCGTAGCTCTAGCCAAAATATCACACGACCCACATGTTGTTTGGTTGTTATTGTCTAAACCTTCTTGATTATATACAAACCACAAATAACCATCATCTTTATTAAAATCAGCTGTAATTAATTTTAAATCATGTTTTTCTGTTACAGCATCGTCTTCTGTTATACAATATCGACTCAATTCTCCATACTTACTATCAGCATCTTCCCTATTTCCAATAAAAGAAAACGCATCATCAACTATTTCCATAATTTCATTTGCTTGTTTTTTGTCTTGAAATGACATCAAATGTAATATTTCTTTATATTGATTACCGAAATACTTCTCATTTGGAATAGAATACATTCCATAAAAATATATTCCTCTACCAAATATGTAAACAAGAAATAAAATCCCTGCTATAATTGATATGCGAATAAACTTCTTTTTCATAAAAATACTCCTTTCACAAAATTCAACAAAGTTCGTGTCAAGTCAGGAGAACAGTGAATAATAGGACCTACTATTTTCCCCTTAATTTTTCACTGGATTTTTTCTGAACAAATTTCTTTAGAACCGCGAAAATACTGGATTTTCTCGCTATTGTATTATATCATAAATATCTAAAAATTGCAAACTAATCTTTTAAATTTGGGGACTTGACACGAGTAAATTTTACTCAAATCCAAGTCTTTATGCACTTTTTACGCACTAAAAATATTTTCGAAATTCCATTTTATTTCAACTCTCCCCTCTTTACTAATTATAATTTTTTCAATGAACCTGTCCACTACATCTCTGTCTATTTTTTTAATCTTGCCAAGTTCCTTATAAGTGGTTACTGCACTTTCCTTTTCCTTCTTTTTAGCAGTAATCAACTTGACATTTCTTTTTAATTCTCTGATGGTATCCTCAAGCGAAATTTGTTCTCGTTCAATCTCTCCGGACAAATTCATATACTCTTCATCGTTTATCTGATTATCCATCAGCTTATGAAATAACTTCTCTCGTTTTAACTTCAGTCTGTCAAGTCTGCCTTCTTCTTTTTTGAGTTCTCGCTTTGCAGAATCAAGCTCTTTGGATGTGGTAGCTATTTCATCCTTAACCATACCCATTTTATCTACACTGTTCGAAGAAACAAATTCTATTGCTGCAGTAATCAGATTCACTAAATCCTGCTCCGGAATTTTCCCTTCATAACATCCTGAAATATTGCTGGTTAAAGTAGGTGTCTGACAAAGAAGAACATGGTTCTTGGTCCATGTATAAAAACTTCTTCCGCAACATCCGCAGATAACTTTACCGCTAAAAAGATTCTGACCGAGCTTTACGCCCTTTCGAGATTCTCTTTGATCGGATTTGGCCATATTAAACAATTCATCACTTACAATCGCCTCGTGAGCATTCTCAGTAATAATCCACTGATCACGCGGAACTCTTGTTGCAGTTTTACCACGAATCTTATCCACCTTATATCTACCAAAGATAAGTTTACCGGTGTACTGTTCGTTATTAACCATCTTGTTAATAATAGTCCTTGTCCACATATTCATTTCTGTAACAGTTTCATCTGCCCTCAACATACCATACTTAAAGTACAGTCGTGGAACAAGAATGTTTTCATCATTCAGATACTTTGCTATAGCATCATAAGTTACCCCTTTGCTGCGCATCTCAAAAATCTTTCTGACAACATCAGCCGGTTCTTTATCAACCATAAGTTTCTTGTCTTCATCAATAAAATAGCCATATATTTTTTGGAAAGCAATATACTCTCCGCTACGTGCTTTGGATTGAAAGCTTGTCTGTATTTTTTTAGAAGCATCTTGTGCATAGATTTGTGAAATGAGATTCTTGATAGATATCTCAAACCCACCTGTATCCCCTACATAATTATTACTATCATAACAATCATTAATTGCAATAAAGCGCAATCCTGTATAAGGGAATATCTCCTCTATGTAGTGTCCAACCTCAATACTGTTTCTTCCAAAACGTGAAAAATCTTTGACGATAATAACATTTATTATACCGCTTTCGGCAAGCTCAAGCATACGTCTTACGCCTGGTCTGTCAAAGTTAGTACCGGAATAACCGTCGTCACAGAATTCTTCAACTTCATAATCATTAAATTCTTCTTTTTCATTGATGTACTGATATATTAAATCTCGTTGAGCTTTTATGCTGTTACTTTCGTCCTGCACAACTTCATCGTCAGCAATAGACAGACGCATATATATTGCTATAATCTTACCCAATATAGACACCTCCGTTCGACATAACATCCTCAAATATATCTGAAAACTTATAACAGATTTCTATTTTCGTTGCGCTAAACAAATTGATTCGTTCAATAAAAATCTCTACCATTTCTCTTGTTAGATGGTCCGATTTTTCATATTTCAACAATCTGTTTATCCAATTCTGTCGGTCTATTATTTCATCCAGATATTTTTCTTTTTCAATTTTAAGATTCTCAAGCAATTTGCTATTCCCTTACTTTAATGTTATAACGCTACCATCAGAGTTTGTTTCCGCCACATATCCAATTTCCTTTGCTACTGCATCTAACGGAAGATATAAAGCATCATTCACAAATCTTGCACAAATTTCTAATGGCACCCAATATCCGTCAGCTTGATTTTTTCTCATACCAATAATATTTGGGATGATTTCAAGTGTAGTGTCATTTTTGGATATGGTTGCTACATAACTGTTTTTGTCAAACAATACTTCGCATCCGAGTAGCTTAAATACATCGTAAGGCACAAGTATTTTAGAATTGAAAGCTGCATATTGAATTTCATAACTTGAGCTGCCTATTACAAATTTTGCAGGATTAACTTGAATTTGGTTAACTAACTCATACACTTGATTATCGTCATATATTGCAGGGCACTCATATTCAACACCATCTACTGTTATTTCCATTCCGGATGAATATATGATGTCGGGATATAGTTCAAATGATTTTTCTGTATCGCCTTCTTTATATGGATATTGAGCCGCAAAAGTCTGAGCAAGTTCATTTATGTTATCTCGTGATGTATTCCATCTCATACCTCTTGTTCCTCTGATTGAAGCAAAAGGAATACCATTTTTACCATCTAAAATAACATAAGCAACATCGTCATTTTCATCTGCGCCATCACTTTTTTGTACCATAATCGGTGTATCGAGTGCTTTGTATATCATAATAGCGACATCGTTTCTCGTTGCCGGAGTTTTTGCTTTTAGATTTGTTTGAGCACTTGCATAAGTCCCTGACCGTAAGCAAGCTGTGATTTGGTCGCATCATCAAGATCACTTGCAAACTGTGTGAACACTTCCATTTCACGGTACTGTGCCAAATCAAGACGGATGGCACCCGCCGCCTTTTTCATTGCCTTTGTCTGTGCGTCACCGCCTACACGGGAAACTGAAAGTCCAATATTAACCGCAGGACGCTGACCTGCAAAGAACAAGTCGCTCTCTAAGAAAATCTGACCGTCTGTAATGGAAATAATGTTTGTAGGAATGTATGCCGATACATCACCTGATTGTGTTTCAACAATAGGAAGTGCCGTCATACTTCCGCTGCCTTTTTCATCGCTTAGGTGTGCACTGCGCTCTAAGAGTCTTGAATGCAGATAAAATACATCACCGGGATATGCTTCCCGGCCGGGAGCACGCTCCAAAAGAAGGCTCAAGCTGCGGTAAGCAATGGCGTGCTTTGATAAATCATCATACACAATCAAAACATCCTTACCTTTATCCATAAAATACTCGCCCAACGCACATCCGGCATAAGGTGCTATATACTGCAGCGGTGCCGAGTCACTTGCAGAGGCATTGACAATAATCGTGTATTCCATTGCACCTCTTGATTTAAGATTTTGCACAAGCTGAGCAACAGAGCTTGCTTTCTGACCGATTGCAACATATATACAAATAACATCCTTGCCTTTTTGATTCAGAATGGTATCTATTGCGATTGCAGTTTTACCAGTCTGACGGTCGCCGATGATAAGCTCACGCTGACCTCTGCCTATCGGAAACATAGAGTCTATTGCGAGAATACCGGTTTCCATTGGTGTACAAACAGGCTGTCTGTCAATGATACCAGGTGCCGGATTTTCAACCGCACGATAGTCAACTGAATGAATTTCGCCTTGTCCGTCAATTGGAACGCCGAGAGCATTTACTACTCTTCCGATAAATTCATCACCAACGGGAACACCTGCAGTTTTGCCTGTTCTTTTTACCATGCTTCCTTCGCTGATTTCTTCATCACTGCCGAAAAGAATACAGCCTATTTCGCCATCTCGTAAGTCCTGTACCATGCCTCTTACGCCTGATGTAAAAAGCAAAATTTCGCCATAAGTTGCGTTTTTAAGACCGCTGACGGTGGCAATTCCGTCACCGACAGTCAAAACTTCGCCAATTTCTTCAGCAATAGCTTCAGGTGTCCAGTTTTTAACTGTTTCACGGATTAAAGGAATAATGTCTTCACTCTTATTTTTCAGTTTTGATAAAGCATCTTTGAATTGTGCAAGACGTCCGTTGATACTCCAGTCGAAAATTTCACTACCAACCTCCAGCTTAAAGCCTCCTTCGGGTATATCTGTTTTCTTCCAGACCAGTGGAATGTCCTCGTTGTATCTTTGCTTTAAGAAATCAATAAATTTCTTCTCCTGTTCGTCACTTGGCGGTGTATTGGAATACAAAACGGCAGTTTGGGTATAAATTTTATCATTCATCCGCCTCGCTCCTTTGTACCGAATTCAAAAAGTTATTGTAAGCATCCGAAGTGCTTGCGCCTGCAACAATTTTTTCAGCAGCATCCGCTACCATATCGGCTATTTCATTCTGAGCACTTTCAAGAAGTTTTTTGCATTCTCCTTCAGCCTTTTTATATGCATCAGAAACAATCTGCTCGGCTTCCTTTTTTGCCTGCATCATACTTTGAGCAGTTTTTTCAGATAGGGACTTATTTGCTGCTTGTCTCTTTTCCTCAATTTCGCTGTCCGCAGAATGTAATTTCTCTACGTATTCATTTTTAAGCTCCTCTGCCTGCTTTAAATTCTTCTTTGCTTCATCGTCCATATTTTTGTAATACTCGCACCTTTTATCCATAAATTTCTTTACGGGGTCATATAGAAGGAAATATAGTATTGCAAACAAAATTACAAAATTTAACAAATGCAGAAGAATTTGCTGCCAGTCAATATTAAGCGGCACATTCATTGATTTTCCTCCTTCCTTA
>JAGAJK010000040.1 GCA_017626145.1 Clostridia bacterium | reverse complement strand
CAATATGTGATACCATATTAAATATTTCTTCACCTTTTGTATAAACAGGCATTTGTCTGTCTGCAAGTTTTGTCCTTTTCATTTATATTCCTCTTTTATAATTTGTTATTCAACCTTCATCATTCTGTATCCAACACCTATATGCGTCTGGATATATTGTGGAGAATCCGGAAGCTTTTCAATCTTTTTTCTGAGTGTTGTCATAAACACCCGAAGAGAACCTATATCCGTTTCCCATGCACTGCCCCAGATTTTCTCTGCAATGAATTTATGTGTAAGCACCTTCCCAACATTTTGTGATAACACACAAAGCAACTTATATTCTGTCGGGGTAAGGTGCATTTCTTCATCGTTAAGATATGCACAGCCTGCAGCATAATCAACTTTAAGCTTTCCGTTTGTAAACATTGATTCTGATACTGCCGCTTGGTTTTGATAGCTTAATCTTCTTTGTGTAACTCTGAGCCTTGCAAGGAGTTCTTCAACAGAGAACGGTTTTGTCAAATAATCGTCAGCGCCACAGTCTAATGCCTCTATTTTGTCTGTGTCCTCACTTCTCGCGCTGATAACGATAATCGGCATATTAGACCATGAACGGATTTTCTTAATTACTTCAATTCCGTCTATATCGGGAAGCCCCAAATCGAGCAGAACAACATCGGGATTATGTGAAGATGCCTGCATAATAGCGTCATTTCCGTCTTTTGCAGTCAAAAACTTATATTCGTGAGTTTTAAGTGTTGTCGAGATTAAGTTTCGTATAGGCATATCGTCTTCAACAACCAAAACCGTCATTGTCTTATTCATTTATATTAACCTCCTTTACCGGCAAGGTAAATGTAAAAACAGCACCATGCGGATTATTGTCCGATACAGTAATTTCTCCGCCGTGTGCCGATATGATTGTTTTGCAAAGAGCAAGTCCCAAGCCGAGACTTCTTCTGCTGTCGGCAATTTTATTTGCTCCTGTATAGAACATGTTAAACACCTTATCTTTAATATCGTCTGCAACGCCGTTGCCGTTATCTGCAATACTAACCGAAAGCATTTTATCATTTTTCTGTGTACTTATCGTGATCTCTGAACCTTTCGGTGTATATTTAATTGCATTGTCAACAATATTTATTATTACTTGAACGATAAGCCTTGCATCCACATCCACAAGCATTATATCATCGCTTTCACATACAGTTATTTTGTGCTCAACACTGCGTTTGTTGATGTGATTTAACGCTTCTGCAATTATTTCATCAATAAGCTCTGCAGATTTATTTAATTTCATATTGCCGTCTTCAAGCCTTGTGACGGATAACAGGTTTTCAACAAGGTTTGTAAGCCACATAGAGTCGTTATATATATCTGTGTAAATCTGATGTTTTGTATCCGCGTCAAAGCTTTCACCATTAGAGAGAAGATTATCTGCGTTTCCGGATATTGATGTGAGCGGCGTTCTTAAATCGTGAGATATTGCACGAAGTAAGTTGGCTCTCATTTTTTCATTTTTAGCAAGCAGTTCAGATTCTTCTTTTTCACGGGCAATTTTCTTGTTTTCAAGAGAAATTGCACATTCTCCCAAAATAGAAAGTAAGATACTGCTTTCAAAAGAGTCAATGGCTTTTTCATTTATGTGAATTCCTACTATGCCATAAATCTTGTCATTTACACGAATTGCATAATACAGGAATTCCGCCTGTGGAAATATATCTGTTGTTGCTCCCGCCTGATGGTTGTTTTCTAATACCCACTGTGCAACTTCTTTTTCATCAATGATTATATCTTTTATTTCATCTTCATCGCCATCTGACAAGAAGATATTTGCTTCACCTATATTGTTATTTACTACAGGATATATGATAATATATCGTTTTAGCAGCTTCATTAACTGATGTGCAGCTATAGCGATAATATCGCTTTCATTGTCTGTTCGCTGAAGAAGTTGGTTTGTATCAAAAAGAATTTTTGTACGGTATGCTGATTGTGCTGACTTCTTTGCGTGGTCTTTCAGTTTTATGGCAAGGGTACTTGAAATAAATGCTGAAATAAGCATAATAGCAAACGTTGCCGGATAACCTTTTTCATAAGCCTTCATAGTAAAGTATGGCTCTGTGAAAAAGTAATTAAATAATATGACGCTGACAAGTGATGATGCAAGCGAATATGCCCTGTATTTTGTCAGTATCGAAATCAAAAGAACACCCAGAATATATACCGTTATAATATTTGCTTCTGTAAATCCGAGTCCAAAAAACACATAACCGAGCAAGGTAGCACCAATAAGCAAGCCTACACTTACCAAAAGGTCATGAACGGACAGAGTAAAGCCTGATGCTTTCTTATCTTTGGGTGCCTTATAATGTGTAACCTCAACACCGTCAGGAATAATGTGTATGTCAATGTTCGGCGCGTGAGCAATCAGTTTTTCCGTTAGAGTTGGTTTTCTGATAAGGTGTTTTTTTACTGCTGCACTTCTGCCGATAACTATTTTTGTAACACCTGAAAGTCTTGCAAACTCTGCAATCTGATATGGTACATCATCACCGCTTACGGTTTCAACCTTTGCCCCAAGCTGACGGGCAAGCTTCATATTTTGTTTAAGTCTTTTTTTATTCGTTTCATCAAGAGATGCAAACCCCGGTGTTTCTATATAAAGTGCGGTAAAGTTTCCACTGAAGGCATCAGCCATTTTAGCCGCTGTCCGTATAATCTTTGAATTTGAAGGTGCAGATGATAAGCACACTAATATATGTTCATCTGCTTCTGCATTATATT
>JAGAJK010000039.1 GCA_017626145.1 Clostridia bacterium | reverse complement strand
TCTACACTTAAAGACCGTGATTATGCATATACTGCAGCAGGATATGATGTAAATGCGGAAGACTTTATCGGTTTTGAATCTCTTGATAATATATCATTTGTATCAGGAGAAAGCGGAAGCACTATTTATGTTGATTATGTTCAGGTTTATGAGATTTATACATTTGATGCAGCAGCGACTCTTGAAAACGAAAAAATCTTAAACACAGATGATATTAAATTAGTATTTGAAAGTGAAAACACAATCCCTTCAATTCCCGAAGGTGCGGTTACACTTAAAAACAAAGCAGGGGCTGTTGTTGAAACAGAACAGAGCTATGATGCAGATACAAAAACACTTACAATTAATCCATCTGCAGACTTGGAATTGGGTGTTCCTTACACAGTATGTGTTGACCCGTCAGGTTTCCCTGAGCTTTACATAAATTATACAGGGGAAACTGAGATGTCAGTATCCGCATACGGTGAAAATGGTCTTATAATCAACGATACCTTTGATAACGGAAGTCTTGGCAATTGGAAGGTCGGGGAATCAATCTACTCTGCTGATGTTCTGGCACTTGAAGATAGTGCGATGACATTTGCAACAACAAACACCCGTTGGGATACGCTTACACAGGGTGGTGCAAGATTTGACTTTGATGAAAGACTTGAATTTAAGGATGATACAAAAATAGTTATAGAAACCCGTATTAAAATGGGTTCTGATGGCAGTGGTAATTATCGTCAGGTTTCCCTGAGATTAAACAGACCGCAAAATTCAGTTCTTGCAAATAATTCTACTCTTGCAAGCTCGGCTGAATATAACGGAAATACTTACTCTGTATTACAGATAAAGCCTACATTGCTTAATACATACAACAGTGCCGATACAGTAAATGTACTTACAGGTGTCGATATGATTGACAAGTGGGTAGATGTTAAAATGGTATTCGGTGGAAAAGCTGATGCAAACGGAAGAAGAGAAGCATATACTATCAGTGTAAAAACCGAAGATATGGAAGACGCGGCAGTATATGAGTCAACACTTGGTTATGCTTATCGTTCTTATGCATATCAGGCAGCAGGTTATGATACAACAGCAGCGGATTTTATCGGTTTTGAAGGTATTGACAGTATTTCAGTTTTAACAGGTCCAAGTCCCGAAAAATTCTTTGTTGATTACTTTAAAGTTTATGAAATTCGTGCGGTAGAAGCAACAGCTTCCCTTGAAAACGAAAAAATCTTAAACACAGATGATATTAAATTAGTATTTGAATGTGAAAATGCAATTCCATCAATTCCGGAAGGTGCGGTTACACTTAAAAACAAAGCAGGCTCGGTTGTTGAAACAGAACAGAGCTATGATGCAGATACAAAAACACTTACAATTAATCCATCTGCAGACCTGGAATTGGGCGTTCCTTACACAGTATGCATTAACCCATCAGGGTTCCCTGAAATTATGGTAAATTATACAGGTGAAACCAACCTTACAGTATTTGCATACGGTGAAGATGGTCTTATAATTAACGATACCTTTGATGATGGAAGCTTGGGTAACTGGAAGTTAGGAGGCGAAGCTTTCTCTACATTGAAGCTTTCGGTTGAAAATGGTGCAATGAAACTTACTGCACCTGCAAACAACTGGGCTCCGCTTTTAAGAGCAAGCGTAAGAAACGATTTTACCGAAAAGCTTACATTTAAAGATGACACAAAAATAGTTGTTAAAACTCGTATGATGCAGAAAGATACTCTTGGCAATTACTCAGGTGTATTCTTAAAGCTAAACAGACCTTCAAATGAAACATTGTCGGCAGCATTAACTAATGGGAACATTTCAATAACTGAGTTGAGTGGTAGATGGTATTCTGCAGCTTACATCAGTAAAACAGGACTTGCAGGATTTAATGGCATAGGAAGAGATGGCTCTAATGTTGTAAATGTACTCAGTAATACTGATATGTCCGACAAATGGGTAGATGTTGAAATGGTATTTGGCGGAAAAGCTGATGCAAATGGAAGAAGAGAAGCATATACCATAACTTTAACAACCACCGATGCGACCGGAAAAGAAGTAAAACAAACAATCAGTTCTACACTTAAAGACCGTGATTATGCATATACTGCAGCAGGATATGATGTAAATGCGGAAGACTTTATCGGTTTTGAATCTCTTGATAATATATCATTTGTATCAGGAGAAAGCGGAAGTACTATTTATGTTGATTACTTTAAGGTTTATGAAATTGACAGCACAATCGGTTATGCAACAATGGAAGCAGGTAATACTGTAAAATATGATGAAGCAATTGAACTTAAGTTCCATGGTGTAAATAATGACGTATTTACATTCCCGACAAATTCAGTTACAGTTAAGACTGCTTCAGGAGAAACAGTTGAAACTACAAATACATATGATTCTCAAACCGACGTTCTTACTGTTAAGCCAATAGAAAATCTTACAAAGGGCGAATATTACAGCGTAAATATAGATGCAGCAGTTCTTGCATCAATTGGTATGGATTATCTTGGTACAACATACTTTACAGTAACAGCTCGTGATGATTTTGAAACAGACAGAGTTATTATAAATGACGATTTTAATGACAATACAACACAAGGATGGACAGCAGGTAATTCAAAAACAGGCTATGAAGCTACAGTAACAGCAGAAAACGGAATGCTTCATGTTATAGCTCCTGCTATGGCTTATGGTATTGGTAATCAGGGTACTGTAACAAAGCTTCTTGGTGATGGTGTTGAGCTTACAGAGGGTAAAAAGCTTGTTATTAAAACAAAGGTTAAAAAGGTAACAGAGGGCGGTTCGTTTGCTCTTGACCTCAACAAGCCTGAAGACCTTAATAATTTGTCAGGCGAAGTGAGCTTGTGGGGTAATTATATGCTCTTTAATAATACAAACGATAACATTACCGTTCCTGCAAATCATAGAGAAAATTTAGGCAAAATCAGTGAAAATCCTGAAATCTACAACTTTGGTAACTATATCTGGGCATACTCTATCGGAGAAAAAGAATTAAACGAAGAGGGCGACATTGTTAACAAGGAAACTATTGACACAGTAAATAAGTGGGTTGAATATACAATTACAATTACAGATGAAGAAATTAATAATCTTCATGTTAAGGCAGATGTTTTAGATGATGAGGGCAATGTAATTGAAACCTATGAATCAGATGAATTAAACGATGCAACTATCAAAACAGCATTTGATGCAGGTGAAAGAGTATTCGGTAAGATTCCGGGTTATTCAAATTCATTGGATGCACAAGATAGCGAAAAGTTAGCTGTAATGGAAAATATGTTCAACAAGTGGTTATCAGCTGACAGACTTACATTTACCACAAGTAAGTATAATACAGCAACTGAATTCTATATTGACTATATCACTGTAGAACAAATGGATGCAAGAGAGGTTGAAACAACAGCGAGTGCTGTTTTAAAGGTAGGCGGTGTTGCAACTGATATATTTGCATCAGGCGACACAGTAATTCCTGAATTTACACTTCAGGGCAATACAGGAACAAAGTTTGCAGTAATCAGTGCAATTTATGTAAACGGTATTCTTGAAGATACTCATATTGAAACAGTAACATCAGAAAGCTCAGATGTATTTACTTATACAGAAAAAACAGGCTACACTATTCCATCGAAAGGCGAAGTTGTAATTAAGGCATTTGTATGGAATGCATTAGAAGGACTTAAGCCTATAAGCGCAGTAGCTAAAGGTGATAACCATTGACTTACTGTGTATGTTCAGGCATACGGCGGCAGTGATGCCGTAGGTACAGGGGAGAAAGACTCCCCTGTAGCGACTATATCCAGAGCCCTTGATATAGCAAAAGCTAAATATAATAAATCCCCTGATGAATACAGCAATGTTCAAATCGTTGTGGGTGATGGTGTATATAATGAAATAGTATATATGAGCTCACAAAATGTCGGCTATGGTGAAAAAGGACTTTTGATAAAAGCTCAGAACGGTGCAAAGCCAACTGTTGTAGGTGGTGTTACCTATGATATAAGTGATGCAACAAAAGTAGATGATGAGGCTGTTTTGAACAGACTTCACAGTGATACTGCAAAGCAGAATCTTTATGTGCTTGATTTAACAACTAAAATCGACCTTAATGATATTCCGGCAGTGGATTATCCCGGTTCGTACAATTTAAATTCTATGTTATTAAGCACAGGGCTTGAAAATCCTCCTAAAACAACCTGTGAGGCAATTTTTGATAATAACCTTATGACCGTTGCAAGATATCCCAACAGCGGATATGCATTAGCAGGTGAGATTGTTGATGGTGGTATCGAGGGGCGTCATATGCTTTCTTCATATGACGGAACAGAATATGATTTAGAAGTTTCCCAAGAAAATCTTTTAAAGGGCTTTGAGATCAAATCTGATTACGAAAATCTTGCAAAATGGGCAACAGCTGATCAGGCACTTATTTTCGGTTACTTTATGTTCGATTGGGCAACTCAAACGGTTCCGTTAAAAGGGGTTAATGCAGAAAACGGTAGCTTACGTTCCAAATACCCAAGCTATTATGGTATTAAAGAGGGAAAAAGATATTATGTATATAACCTTCTTGAAGAAATAGATATGCCGGGAGAATACTTTATTGACAGAAAAACAGGCAAAATGTATTTTTATATGCCGGATGATGCTACAAACACAAGCACAATCAGTATTACAACGAATACATGGCCATTACTATCCATAGGCTCGGGAGCTAAAAATATAACTGTTGACGGATTGTGCTTCAGTGGTTCAAAGCTTGTGGCTATTAACATTGCAGGTAATAATAACATTATAAAAAATTGCGAAATTGGCAGTGTTGCTGCGGAAGGTATCAATGTAAACGGAAAAAACAATGTTATTGATAACTGCTATATTCACGATGTAAATGTAGGTGTTTTCTTATCCGGTGGCGAGTCGGCAACATTAACCCCCGGTAACAACAAGGTGCAGAACTGTGAAATTACAAGATTTTCAAGAAAATTTAAAACATATGCTCCTGCGATTGATATTTACGGAGTAGGTAATTTAGCAACTCATAATGAAATTCATGACGGTGAGCATACGGCACTTCGTTACAGTGGGCAGAATCACGAGCTTAGCTACAATGAGGTATATAATGTATGTAAAGAAACTGACGATACAGGTGCTGTTTATGTAGGTGGAACATGGATTAACAGAGGTAATAAAATTCTTTTTAACTATTTCCACGATATCAGACCAAGCGTTGTAAGTAATGATACTGTCGCAGGTATCTTTTGTGATAATCATTATGCGGGTGCTTATATCGAAGGAAATGTATTTGCAAATATCACAGGACATGGTGTAAGAGGTCTTGGCGGAAGAGATCATACAGTTACAAACAATGTATTTGTAAACTGTTCCAAAGGTGGAACATATATGAGAGATTTATATGACAACGAGAAAAAGTTTTCACACCACATCAGTGAACTTGATAAAGTTCCATATACAAGTGAGTTATGGACAAGGAATTTCCCAAAGTTGGCTGCACTTGGTGATATTGTAAATGACAGTAAAAAAACTGATAGTGAAAAAATTGAAGCACTTGCAATTACTGCCGGTCATATTTACACAAAGAACTTATCTGTAAACTGTGGTGAAAATGGCTTGACAGGTTATTTCTACGGCAGCCTGGCTACAGAGTATGCAGAGGATATTTCAAATAACTATGTAACAGATATAGACCCGGGATTTACGGATATGGAAAATGGTAATTATACTATTAACTCCGAAACTTTAGCAGGTAAGATTAACAAATTTAAAACAATAGAGTTTGACAAAATCGGAAGGCAGTAAAATAATTCTGCCTTGGCATTACCAAGGCAGATATGCACATAATTAAAGGAGGCTTAATATGAAGTCTAAAAAACTATTAAGCATAATATTGGCTTTATGTCTGATAATGCAGGTGTTTCCTGTATTTGCAGCTAATGCTGATACAACAACAGATACACAGATATTAGGGAATATCAGGTATATCATAAATGATACCTTTGATGATGGAAGTTTAGGCAACTGGAAGCTTGGCGGTGATGCGTTCTCTACATTGAAGCTATCGGTTGAAAATGGTGCAATGAAGCTTAGTGCACCATCAAATGCCTGGACTCAGATTTTAAGAGCAAGTGTAAGAAATGATTTTACCGAAAAGCTTACATTTAAGGATGACACAAAAATAGTTGTTAAAACACGAATGATGCATAATAATATACTTGGCAATTATTCAGGTGCATTTTTAAAGCTTAACAGACCAACAAACTCTGCGTTATCAGCAGCATTGGCAAATGCAGGAATTACCTCAAATGAGCTGAACTATAAATGGTATTCGGCAGTACAAATTAGCAAAACAGGTCTTTTAGGATTTAACGGCATAGCAAGAGAATCATCGAATGCTGTTTCGGTTCTTAGCAATACAGATATGTCAGGCAAATGGATAGATGTTGAAATGGTATTTGGCGGTCCTGCCGATGCAGACGGAAAGAGAGAAGCTTATACCATAACTTTAACAACCACCGATGCGACCGGACAAGAAGTAAAACAAACAATTAATTCTACACTTAAAGACCGTGATTATGCATACGCAGCAGCGGGATATGATGTAAATGCAGAAGGCTTCAAAGGCTTTGAATCTCTTGATAGTATATCATTTGTATCAGGAGAAAGCGGAAGTAATATTTATGTTGACTATGTTCAGGTTTATGAGGTTTCAACAGTAGTAAAAGCGACAGTGCCGGTAAATAGCGATTATGGTATATTATACAGACCTGACGAGATCTCTTTGGTTTTTGATTCTCCGATTGATTATACAGATGGTGGAATTGAAATTACAGATGAGATGGATAATATAGTTCCTCATAGTGGTTCGTATGACGAAACAAGTCGTACCTACAAGGCAACATTTGATTCACAGTTAACTGCCGGGAACTATAAATTTATAATTAAAGATACAATAAGTCCTTCGCCTGTAGAGGGGATAGAAGGTATGACCTTTGACAGTAGAAGTGTTCCTTTCAGAGTGTACGAAACTCTGCCTCCTGTGGTTGAAAATTTAACAATCGACGGATTGATAGCTCCGGGATGTACTGTTACAGCAGATTATAAATTCGTCTCAGAAACAGATGCTGAAGATAACTCTATATGCAAATGGTTTGTTTCAGAAAGCGGAGAGGAAGGTACATTCAACGAACTTACAGGCTTTAATGAAAAAACTCTTGATATAACAGAAGCAAATGCTGCCCAAAAGTATGTAATGTGTTCCGTAATACCTCAGGCAGACGGACTTACAGGTACAGAAAGATTCAGTAATATCTTAATTCCCGAGGCCGCACCTGTTATCAGCAATTTAAAATTAAGCTCAACGAATCTTTTCTTTGATTCATATTTAACTGCTGTATATCAGTTTAACGATGTAAATGATGACGCAGAATCCGGTACATCATTTGAATGGTTTACCTCAACTGATGGAGTTAACAACTGGCAGTGTGTATCTACGGAAGATAAATATTATATAACGAGAGATGATATAGGTCTCTACTTTAAGTGTAGGGTAACACCTAAAAGTGATTCTTTATATGAATCAACAGGCGCCCCGCAGGAAACTGAGGTTGCAGGACCTGTTTCTGACTTACTTGAATCAACTAATCTTTTTGTTGATCCAAGCTTTGAGACAACTAAAATCGGTGAGTGCTGGGATTATCAAGCAGATGGTAATGCGTGGGAGGGAGTTTCTCTGGTAAAAGGTTCAGGAAGAACAGGAGAATATGCTCTTCGTCAGCCACCGCGAGTTTCTGTAAGTGATTTGTGGTATCAGGATGTACCTATTGTCAGCGGTAACGTATATGTTCTCGGATGCTATGCTAAAAAAGCAAGTGATAAACTGACCGATACGAGCGGTTTGTGGCCATACGGTTACAACGATACTCAGGACCGTGTTGAAACAAATAAAACAGAATATACTTATACGATGACAAGAAGATGGCAGCTTTGTGTGGGGACATTTAAGGCGAGAGCAACAAGAAATGCAAAGTTTGGCTTTGTTTCATTTGAAACAAGGGACACATTGGACGCATTGTTTGATGATATGTATTTTGGTGAATTGTTAATTTCAGATATTGAAACTTACGAAACAGGAGACATATTGATTCCACAGGTTGGTGAGACATCTGTTAAATTTACAAGCGGTAAAATTTTAAATCAGCTTAAAACAACTCACGGTTTGAAAAATGAAACCGTGCAGTACGAAATTCCGTATGCTGATGGCGTTTATATTAAGGACGGTAATTTATATATAACAAACAAGGCAAAGGCTGGAAGAATTAGTATAAGACTTTACTGTGTGCCTACATATGCCGGTGCAAACCAGAGTATTTTTGAAAAATATGTAACAGTAAATCTTTTGCCTAATAACGATACAACACCCAAAGCATACGATGTTACTGTAAGTGGCGATGTTGCGTCAGGAAATACACTTACAGGTTCTTACTGCTTCTATCAGATTGACTCTAAAAATGATGCATCAACCGTTTGCTGGACATACTGCGATACAGAAGACGGACAATATGCTCCTATTCCAAATACTAACGGATTAACAACATACACAGTTGAAAGTGCATACGCGGATAAATATATTAAGTTTATGGTAACACCTAAAACTGATGATGGTATGTTAGGTACTGATACATATTCAAACTTTGTTACAAATCCCCGACCTCCTGTTGCAAGTAATGTTACCATTACCGGTGATTTTAATGTAGGCGGTAGTGTTACTGCAGAATTTGACTATTATGATCCTAATGGTGATGCTGAGGGCAGTCATAGCTACAAGTGGTTAATTGATGGTGTGGGTGTACACACAGGTAAAACACTTACTCTTACCGAAGATATGATTGAAAAGCAAATTAAAGTTGCTGTAACACCTGTTTCTTTAAATGCACCTGCAAATGGTGTTGAGGCGTGGAGCATTCCTGTTACAGGTCCTTGTACACCAACTGCTGAGTATGTTTCTGTGGTGAATAACAATGGTTGGCTTGAAGGTCAGTATGTTTACAATCATATTCATGGTATAGAAGAAAGCGGAACAACATTTAAATGGACAGTTGATGGTGTTTCTGTTTCAGAAAAGATAGCGTATCTGCCAAACTTCTCAGGACGCAAAACTGTTACTTTTACAGTAACTCCTAAATCAGCGGGCAATCCTTCAACAGGTAAGCCTGTATCCTACTCAGTTGTTATAGGTAATGTTGAGGGAGGTTCAACAGGTGGTTTTGGAGGAGGTGGAGGCTCATCTTCAGGCGGCGGTATAGCAGGGGGCGGAAGTGGCGCTTCAGGCTCAGGTAGTGGTGTAACAAACATTAACAATATGGATATAAGCGACCCTGCAACAAAAGAGCCTGAAAAACAGCCTGAAACACCAAAGAGTGACATTGATAACCATTGGGGTAAATCCTACATTGAAGAAATGTCAAAACGCGGTGTTATAACTGCCGATGAAAATGGAAACTTCAATCCTGATGTTAATGTAACAAGAGAAGAAATGGTAACTTATCTTTTTGATGCATTAAAGCTTGAAGCAACTGATTATTCAAATCAGTTTGGAGATATTGCAGACGGTGATTTTGCTAAAAAGTTACAGACAATGCTTGACAACGGTACAATTGCAAAAGATGTAAACTTCAGACCCAATGATACAATTTCCCGTGAAGAAATGTGTAAGATACTTTATGTATCACTTGAAAATGCAGGAAAGCTTAATAAGGTTGAAGACAATCTTATAGCTTCATTTGCAGATTTTGACGGTATTTCAGAATGGGCAAGAATGTATGTAAATGCAATATACGGAAATAAAATTATGGTTGGTGTTTCCGATACCGAATTTGATGCAAAAGGAACAGTAACCAAGGCTCAGGCAGCAACAATGCTTGTTAGAATACTTGCTTTAACGGAGGTGGAATAACATGAAAAAACTTATCAGTTTAATACTTGCAGTTATACTTGTTATGTCCTCAGTGTCTGTTTTAGCAAGTGATTTTTACGACGGTTATGGTTTTATGGAAGATGTATTTATGTTCGATGTTGGTGATTTCGTTGTGGGAGAAGGTTTAGAAGAAGACACCGACGAGGGAATTGACGAAGATGTTGAACTAATGAAGTTTCTTGAAAGTATAGGGCTTTGGGACAATTCGTCAATTTCTAAAGACGAACTTTTGACAATGCAGAGTTTTTCAAAAATTCTCTCAAAAGTTAAGCTTGGAACAGAAAATGCATTTTCAAAGATATATGACAGAAATCCAATTAACGAATATGCAACATATAATCATGCGTACACATATTTAGTGGAAGCATTAGGATATTCATATAAATGCAGACAGTATCCAAATGCAACAGACGCAAATATTATCGTTGCGGCAGAAATCGGACTTCTTAACCAAAGACCTGAAAATATACATTCATATATAACAAGAGGCGAACTTGCGAAGCTTATTTATAAAGCAGTTAATATGGATTTGTGTGTTGTTGAGTACCCATCTGATGGGGGATATACTCATACGGTAGTAAATGGTAAAACTCTTTTAAACAGTGTACATAATATACATAGAATTGAAGGATTTGTTAATGCTATTGAAGGTCTTAATGTCTACGAAAATGAGAAAATCCGCACAGGATATTTCCAGATTAACAGACGTGATATAAAGACAGGCGGAATAGATGTAACAAAATATTTTGCATCACGTGTTTATGCATATACCAGATATGATGAATATTTAGGTGAGCATACACTTATTGCAATCAAAATGGATGAAGATACAAAAGCTTTTGAAGTAGATTTCAGAAATTTAACATATGTAAATGATTTAGAAATAGGTTACCTTGATGAAAACGGAAATGAAGAAATATTTAATGTATCAAATCTTCGGTATGTAATTGAAAACGGAGAAAAGCTTAGTTCAATCTCACAGATTTGCGACTATGACAAAAATGAAGGTGTTATCAAATTTTTATCTTCAACTGATTCGGGAACGATTGATACTGCTGTAATTTATAAATATAACTATTTTGTTGTAAATAATGTTGATACCCGTCTTTTCAGAATAGCGCTTCGTTATAACAGAAAACATAATAATTTACCTTACATTCAGCTTGATGACCATGCAACTATGAATGTATATATTGATGGAGTGAAATCTGATTATTCAAAGCTTGTGTCGGGAAGTATTATAAAATTCTTTGAGTGTCCTTCAACAGGATATGTATGGATTAATGCAAAAAGTAAGAATGCGATAACCGATGAGGTAGAGATAATTGATGGTAATGTTGTAACATTTGGCGGAAAAGAATACCGCATTGCAAGAGATTGGGAATTTTTTGTTGATCAAAATAAAAATAATACTTCAATTAGTTCATTCCAGAGACCAAAAGAGCTTGAACTGGGCGTAAACATAACCTTTTACGAAATTGACGGTATAATTGCAGCATACATATCCAATCAGTCTTATCAATATGGTTATATCAAGAGTGCCTCACAGTCAAGAACAAGTCTTGATCCGTCTCTTACTCTGAGAGTTTTTACTCAGGAAGGCGAATGGAAAGATTATAAAGTATCTGATAAGCTTGAATTTGAAGGTCAAACGGGTGTCAGCAAGGATGTTCTTATTGAAGCATTTAATGATGAAGTAAGAATTTCAGACTTTTTTGACCATCCTGTAAGATTCAGAGCAAATGGTGATAAGATTGATGCTATTGATACAATTTTCGAATCACAGTTTGAAACCGATACGGATGACGATATGGTATTTACCCAATATTTAGCGATGGCTCGCGGTCAAAACTTTGAGGATGTGGGAAGAGATCAGCCTTTCTTACTTTCTGAAAACACAGTTGTATTTGTGTGTCCTGACGGAAGTGATGATGAAAGTGAATTTAAAGTAATCACAAACAGGCAGATTCCTGCTGCACAGAATGGTATTTATGTTCCTACAAAAATTTACAACCTCAATCAGGCAAAACAGATTTCTGTCATGGTTATGACAAGAGGTCTTGAAGCATCCGGTGGTTCGACTGCATTCTATTACATCGATAAAATTACAAAGGCAGTTCTTGATGCAGATGACCAGATTTTCGGCTATAAGGTTTCAGCTAAAGAATTCTGGAGCGTAGAAAGAGGTGTTGGCTCACTTCGTGACACCTATTTCTATGTTGATGAAAAGACATTGAACAAAAACGATGTAAATCCGGGTGAAGACAATTATACATTAGACAATATTATGGAAGTTGGTGATGTTATAAGCGGAATTGTTTTCGGTAACGAAATTGCCACATGGAATATGGTGTTAAAGGGCGGAGTTGTTCCAACACCAACTCCGGCAGATGATGGTGTTTCTGACAAAAAGAATATTGCACATAATGAGTATTTTGCTGCAGGTAAATTTATTTATGCAGATACCGAATCAGGTGTTTGGGTTACTGAGGTGGATGGAACTCAAATGCCGTCAGTACCTGCGGTAGGGGCAATTATTAATCCGAATACCAAAAAGATAGTTCCTGCAACAGCTTCCGACTTTTTAGAAGGTATAGATAATGTTTACTATCATTGGAAAGAAGGCAGAGGTAAGTTCTTTATCAAGAATGAATATTAATTAAATAAGGGGCGTATTAATTACGCCCTTTACATTTTAAATTTAATATGATATGCTTTTAAAAGAATTAGAACAAAGGTGTATCTACGGATGCGGTAATAACATATAAAAAAATATTTTACCTATAGATATAATTTATACAAGGAGTGTACATAATGATTAGCAGTAATTTTTTTGAAAAAGGTGATGAAGCACGCATGTTCTGGCGTGTTAACGAAAGCTTTGGGGAACTTACGGGTGATGTTTCGAGAAGTTATAATACCGTTTTCAAGCAGACTGATAATTATAAAATACAATGTACATATACAATAGATGAGTATGGTGTAATAAACAGAAAAGATGTTCTGAAAAACATAACGGATAAAACAATAAATATTACTTCCTTAAAATCAAGATTCGTTTTTGAAGGCGGAGAATATGATGTATATACCCAGTATAATAATTGGCAGACAGAAAGTATGGGTTCATGGCAGAATCTTGTAACGGGGGTTACTGCAAGTTGTACAAGCACAAGAAGCACACAAAATGCCGCACCAATTGTTGCATTATGGAGCAGACAGCAAAACAGAGCAGCAGTTATTCATCTTTTGCCTAACTGCTCCTGGGAAATTAAGGTTACCCGTGTAGGTCTTCCTCAAAGGTTATCAAAAATTCTTGTTGAAATAGGACCGATAGATTATAATATGAATCTTGAAGTTGCGCCTGGAGAAGAAATTTGTTTGCCTGAAATTATATGCTACGAAACCTGCAACAAAATTGATTTGGATTGCTATAAGCTTCATAACTATATGCATACAAATTATCCCCGTAGAGAACTTCCGATTATCTATAATACATGGATGTACAGATATACTGATTTTACTCCTGAACTTTTGCTTAATCAGGCAGAACTTGCTTCAAATATGGGAATTGAGTATTTTGTTATTGATGCAGGTTGGTTCGGTAAAGAGGGTGCTTACTGGTTTGATACGGTTGGAGATTGGTCAGAAAACCCTGTAGGTGGGTTAAGGGGTGAAATGAAACAGTTTTCTGACAATGTAAGAAATATGGGACTTAAGTTTGGTTTTTGGATGGAACCCGAAAGAGCAAGTGCTTCGTCAGAATCTGTAAAAAAACATCCTGAGTATTATCTGAAAAGTAATTCTAAAGATATGTATTTTCTTGATTTTGCCAATGCCGATGCGAGAAACTGGATGCTTGAAACCATAGTAAATCTTATTGATATGTATGGTGCAGAGTATATTAAGTTTGATTATAATGATGATTTGTTCTATGATGAGAAAAGAACCTCTTTCTACAGATATTATACAGGATTTGACATTTTTATGAGTGAGTTGAAGAAAAGAAGACCCAATGTATATCTGACAGGCTGTGCAGGCGGCGGAGAGAGAACAGAACTTGCGAACTATACAAGATATGACAGTTTCTGGCCGAGCGATAATGAAAGTCCTTATTCCGAAATGAAAATGTATAAAGAGACTATATTAAGACTTCCGCCGCAAGGCTTTGAAAGATGGACATGTATCCACTCTCTTGAAGAATATGAAGATTTTTACAAACCTTTTACTGCAGAATCACATAAACCATATAACAGATTAGTGGCATGTTGTGATGCTTGGTGGTATGATATAGCAGGCGTTCATCCGTCTTATCTTGAGGCATATCATACTTGCGGACCTATTGGGTTTAGTTGTGATCTTACAAAAATTTCCGAGGCTGACCGTAAATGTTTTGCAGAATTTATTGCTTCTGTCAAAAAAAAGAGGGAATTCTGGAAAAAAGCAGTTGCAAGAAAAATCTGTGATACTGATACAGTTACGGTGTTCCAATACAGTGATATGAACCTTACAGAAATTGTATTGAATATTATTTCCAACGAAACTTTGCAAAATGGTATTACAGTTTATCCTGTAGTTGACGATAAAAAGCTGTATATTGTAAATGGTGAGAGAAAAATGAGAGGCAAAGAAATAATAGAATTGGGAATAGATGTACCGATAAACGGATGGAAAGAAATGAGCAAAATTGAACTTGTTGAAGTAAAATGAATTTAATTATGTTGAAAATAATGTGTTAATTGTATTTTGTTGTATAGGAGGTTTGTGCAATGAACGATAGCATTGAAAAAATTATAGAAAGAATGAGTCTTGACGAATTATGCGGACAGGTTCTTTGTTATTCTGTGCCTATGAAGAATGACGAGGACCTTGCTAAGTTCGAAGAAATTTTCAAAAGAACTATGCCGGGTGGCGTGTTTATGGATGTGGTTACCGGTGAGCAGATAAAGTGTGTAACGGATTTAGTTAATAAATATACATCTGTTCCGGTAATTGTTTCAGGTGATACAGAGTATGGTCCAAATCCAATCAAAAGTTGCGATCATATTCTGCCTAATCAGATGGCGTGGGGAGCTTGCGACGATGAAGAATTAATTGAAAAAGGTGGGAAAGCTACAGCACAGATTTGCCGTAAAAACGGTATGCACTGGTCTTTTGCTCCCGTTGTTGATATAAATTATAATAAAGATAACCCCGTAACTAACACAAGAGCAGTTTCCGACTCTCCAGAGCAGGTTGCAAAAATTGCAGGTGCTTATCTTAAGGGACTGCAGTCTGAAGGCTTAATGGCAGGGGGGTGTAAGCATTTTCCCGGAGACGGTATGGACGACAGAAACCAACATTTCTGCACCTCTGTAAATTCATTATCCAAAGAAGAATGGATAAATACATATGGTTATGTATATAAAGAAATGTTTAAATTAAATCCCGGCTCTGTTATGGTAGGACATGTAAGTTTGCCTGCTTTTCAGACAGAGTGTGACGATATGGGGGTATATTTACCGGCTACCCTTTCGAAAAGTCTTATGACAGACCTTTTAAGAGGGAAACTTGGCTTTGATGGCTGTATTGTTTCGGATGCCCTTAGTATGGTTGGTGTATCAGCAGTTGTTCCTGAAAATGAACTTCCTGTAAGATTTATTAATGCAGGAGGGGATATGCTTTTATTTGCAGAACCCTCATACTTTGATTACATAAAGAACGCAGTTCTTGACGGAACTATCTCTATGGACAGATTAAAAGATGCCGTAAGAAGAATTTTAAAGCTTAAAGAAACAGTTGGACTGCTTAATGATAAAGAAACTGAAGTAGAGATTACAGAAAACATTGAAGAGATATCAACTCAGATTGCAGAAAAGAGTATTAAAATTGTAAGAGATATGGATAATATCCTTCCTCTCGATTTAAAAGAGGGAGATACTGTACTTCTTTGTTCACTATATTATAAACCGCAATGTGAAGACAGATTTAAATTTGTTGAAGAAGAGTTAAACAGACGGGGAATAAAAACAGTACATCTTAAAAAGCCATCTCACAGAGATATTGAAAAGGTTTATGATGAAAATAATGTTTCTGCAGTTCTTGTGAACTGTGGTGTAGCACAAATTGACAGTATAGGCGGCTCTTTAAGACTTGGCTGGGATGAGATATTTGCTTTCTGGAGAGGTTATATATTCAGACACCCAAAGGTAGTATTTACTTCCTTTGCAGACCCATATAAGCTTTACGAAATACCCTTTATGAGAACATATGTAAATACATTTTCATTTACCGAGGAAAGTCAGAAAGCTTTAGTAAAGGTTCTTCTTGGTGAAATAGAAGCAAAGGGTAAAAATCCCGTTGCTTTAAAAGGATTTTTTGAGCGAGAGGTATAAATATGAAACTAAAAGTTATGACATTTAATATTGAGCATGGTCTTGATTATGCCGATTATAAAGAAACAAAAATTGAAAAAATTAATCTTGATTTAAGTGCTGATGTTATAAAGAATGAAGATGCAGATATTATCTGCATTAATGAAGTTCGTGGCTTAGGTAAGCACCCCGCATACAACGGTCAGGAAAAAATAATGGCTGAAAAAACAAACAGAAATGTTATTTTTTCAAAATGCATAGAGTTTGAAAACTACGGTCCATATGGTGATGCTCTTCTTTCAAGATTTCCTGTAGATAATTATACAATTATTGATATTCCTGACCCTGAAATAAAGGACGAAGATGTTTATTATGAAACAAGAAAGATTCTTAAGGCAGAATTTGAACTTGAAAAGAAAATAACTGTGTTTATCTCTCATTTCGGTTTAGCAAGATCTGAGCAAAGAAATGCAGTTGCAACACTTCTTAATGAACTTAAAAAGGTAAACACTCCCGTTATATTTATGGGAGACCTTAATATGACTCCCGACAACGAAATATTAAAACCTGTTTATGATACCTTAAAGGAAGTTTATATATCCGGTGGCCCTTTTACATACCGCACTCCAAACCCTGATCAGAAAATTGACTATATATTTGTAAGTAAGGATATAGAAGTAAAAATGGTAAAAACAATAGAAAAAATGGTGTCCGACCATTTCCCCATTGTTGCAGAACTTGAAATATAAGAGGTAAAGAGAAATGAATAATGTATTAAAAATGCATCCTACTGTTTGCGTTGTAGGTAAAACCTATCAGATTAAGGTTGTAACCTGGTGCGATTCATTTGTAAGCATCAAAGTTGGAGATAAAGTATATTACAATCACAGCAACGGCATAAAAATAGCAAAAGCAGGTGTTCAGAGCTTTACAATACCACAGGAAAAGCTGAATAAAGAAAAAGAATATACAATTATTGCACAGCCTGTAATTGACCGTCGTCCTTACTTTCCGAGAACAGGGGAGACCGTTGAAACAAAATATAATTTCAAACCTCTTGAAAAAACAGAAGATATTAATATATATCACTTGGCAGATGTTCACGGATGGAAAGACCACTCTGTTGCAGCAGCAAAGTTTTTTGATGAAAAAACAGATTTACTTATCTTGAATGGTGATATAGTAAGTTATTCAAATACAATTAACGATATGTTTCTTTGCTATGAAATAGCTTCCGACATAACGGAAGGAACAATTCCCTGCATAATCTCAAGAGGTAACCACGATTTAAGAGGCTATGGTGCAGAAGATTTGGCAAAGTATATGCCGGGAGATAACGGAAAATCTTATTATACCTTTAGGGTGGGTTGTATCTGGGGAATACTTGTTGATACAGGAGAAGATAAAGCCGATAACTCGGAAGAGTACGGCGGAAGCATCTGCTGTCACGAATTCCGCCTGGAGCAGGAAGAAATGATAAAACAGGTAATAGAAAACTCTAAAAATGAGTACGAGGAAGATGATGTAAAATATAAGCTTGTAATATCTCACGTACCCTTTACCTTTAAAAGAAACGGCAAATTCGACATAGAAAGAGATATCTATACAAACTGGTCAAAACTCTTAAAGGATAATGTAAAACCAAGCTTTATGCTTTGTGGTCATACTCACGATTTCTGCATAAGTGAAAACGGCAGTGAATATGACGACCTCGGTCAACCCTGCACAATAATAGTCGGCTCCGACGTAAATTCCGATACATCTGATTTAACAAAC
>JAGAJK010000038.1 GCA_017626145.1 Clostridia bacterium | reverse complement strand
CTACGAGGTAGATAGGTCACGGGTGGAAGTGCAGTAATGTATGTAGCTGAGTGATACTAATAGGTCGAGGGCTTAACCTTAGTGAGTAAGTGGCTTGCTTAGGAAGCATATTATTTAGTAAATTGGTGGCAATAGCGAGGATGGTCCACCTGTACCCATACCGAACACAGAAGTTAAGCTCCTTAGCGCCTATGATACTTGGCTGGCAACGGCCTGGGAAAGCGGGACGCCGCCAATACTAAGAACACCTTAGGGTGTTCTTTTTTTATGCTTTTATTGAGTTTTTAAGTATTGTATGCTATAATGTAAAAAAACATCATATTGTTGTTATATTTTTTATCCTGACTTTACAAAAGTCGAATTATGTCGAATAGTGGGGAAAGATGTATTTTTATTAATTATGAGATATTAAACAAAACGTTGAGAGATTCAACAACCCGTTTATTGTTTGTTTGTATTGCGAGGGTTATAATAAAGGTGCAAGCAAAACAGTTTAGGAGGTAAAACTATGGAAGACAAAAAGGTTGCAAAAGAGTGTGGTTTAAGATTAAGGCGTGTGAGAATGACCAAGAACATGAGCCAGCAAGCCCTCGCAGACAAAATGTACACAACACCACAAAATGTTTCTAAATGGGAAAATCAGGGGATCAGCGATGTTGATACTATTAAGGAATTGTCTCGAATTCTAGGACAGGACATTTTGAGTGACGAGCGAAACGAAGAAGGTGTTGTTGGAGAAATCGGAAAGCACATCTTGAAACAGGTTGCTCAAAACAACGGATTTATCCCCGTTGAAGAATTAATTAATTCTCATATGTATGGATTAAGCGCCGAAATTGTTACAGACGAAATATTTAAGTTGGAAAGAATCGGCATGTGTGTCAGAGAACAGTATAAAAACTTCTATGACATAGAAAAAGATATGGTGTTTATAACCGCAAAAGGACTGATTACACTTAATAATTTCTCAGTATTCGGAAATATTGTATCGAAAACATATGAAATGTTCTTAGAAGGCAGAAATACAATACAGGAGTATTATGACGAAAATAAGGTAGAGAGAATAATTAGAAATCTGCGTTACTGCGGTACTTATAGAATTGATTACATCAATTATTTGCACAAAAGATATGAGAAGGTTTACATAGACGAGCACGAGGATGATGGCTGCGACTATGACGATTGGAAAGCAAAGTTTCCGATGTTGCCAGGAAAGGGTTTTAGAGTGGATTTGCTATTCAGAATGATTTCAGGCTTGAGCGACAGAGATTTAAGTTGGAACGCTGGTGATTTGTTGTACTATAATTCTAATGATCCGTGTCCAACCTATACTGAAATGTACGAATGGGACTATGGAGAAGATGACATTCCTTATATAGACAAAGTATTAAGTGAAAAATCCGAAATAGTTCAAAAATGGAATGAAAAAATAAATTCTCAAATGAATATTGAGAGAAAAAACCTATCTAATGCAGATGACACAGCGGATATCGCAATAGATAATATGAACTTTCAATTAGAAAACGCCGATTATTTTATCGAAAGGAAAAATGCCTTTGTAGAAGGTAAATATCCTTCGGAGTGGTTTTCGTTAGACGAAATCAAAGCATTTATAAAAGAAAATTTTAGAAGTGCCGAAACTGTAGAAGAAAACGAAATTGATAGCATTCTTGAAGAAATTAATAAATTAGCTCCAGATAGTTTGGATTATTATGATTGTGCCACTATTGCTATTGATGATAGCTATAGTAAGTGGTTTTTTTTAGATAATAAGTGGCGCGAAGCAGGAATCGAAGATTTAATTAAATCGTATTACAATCTGCCGGACACATATGGTTGTATAGATGAGCAGGAAGGTGATGAGTAATGCATGCGAAGCCGTACACGAAAAAAGATTTTGAAAAATTGCTCATCAGCAATGGTTTTTCTTTACAACGAGTAAAAGGAAGCCACTTTATATATAAGAACGGTACGGATTTGATTTCGGTGCCGAAAAATCTCAATAAAATGATAAGTCGTCGACTTATCAAAGAATATCATTTGGCAGAGGTATCATAAGAAGGGGGCTATGAGTTGGAGGTGAAGGGATGGCAAAAATAGAATTTAAGATTCTCAAAGATTATGGTGCGTTATCGGAATACGGAGATGTGTATTTCCGTTATATCGATTGGAATGGATATGAAAAGTATGATCTTCGCAGATGGAGTGATGATGGCGAAGAACCATACAAGGGTATCACTATTAGCGAGGAAGAACTTGAAACTTTCTATCAGTTGCTACAAGAAGGAACCGAAACAATAACAACTTTTACTCCGCGAATGCCTTTGAAAACTGTAAAATTGGGTAAAGCTACCGCAAAGTTTTTAATAGAATTCGGTTCGTTTGGTGAAAACGGCAATATGTCAAGGCAACTTAATTATATAGATTGGGGCCATGGAGCAAAATTTGATATTCGTCCATGGAACGATGATCACTCTGCTTGTGGGAAAGGTGTAACATTAACCAAAAGCGAATGCGAAAAACTAAAAGAAATCCTTGAAACTGAATTTGAGTATGGTGAGCAGGAGTATGGAATTTCTTTTGAGGATTTTGTCGTGAGAGGAAATATTTTCAGATGTAGCAAAAATCACGAAACCGAAACAATAGAAGCAATGATTTCACTTTTAACTTCGGACGGGGAAATTGTTAATAAATATGTTACTGCCGGATATTGCAGACACTGTAATTTGTACTTTATTTTGGATCGAGATTATCAAAATATGCGAACAGTAGGTGTTCCTTTGTGTAAAACAATATCTGACGGATATTATATGAAAAACGGAATTCCGTTTGATGGCAGTGTTCTTAATGAAGAATCCATGCTACATTCCATAGGCTACACCGTGAATGCAAAAGATGATTTAAGCAGGGCTCAAAGACAAAATATTCTGTCATTTGCTGTTGAAACCGGACTATATACCGTTAACGGAATCTGCGACTTTTTAGATTGGCGTATTGATAAAGCGCAAAGAGATAAAAACCATGATTATAGAAGTGCAATTTCAAAATGGACAGAGGATAGGGAATATATAAACAAGTACAAAATAGGAACTCGACCGTTAAAAGGCGTTAAATCTCTTAAACGGAAAATTGTGCGTTAAACTGATGAAATGATAAAGTTTAATAGGAGTAAATTATTATGAAATTAAGTACAATGTTTTTTATACTTACGCCATTTGGATTCTTTTGTACGGAAAATGGTACAGGATTGATTACCGGATCTGTATTTTTAATTATAGGCATTATTCTTAAATGCGTTGAAAGAAACAGATGAATGTTAAGTTTAAATTTTGTTTGTAAAATCTATGAAATATAGTAAAATGTTTCACCCTAACGTGATGTGAATTTTTACTAAAAGGGAGAATGTGATTATGTGTGATAAAAAGAAATATGAGTCATTAGTTCATTTCGACAGAGATGATGAAACAAGTGTATATTCAAGGGCAATGGATATTGCTGCGATGGGATTAGATGCGGACGAACTTGACGATCATCTTTTCTCAATTGGTGTTTCGAGGGAAGAATTAGAATTGATAGGCGCAGACTGCTTGCTTGACGATTCTGCTAAAAGAACAGATGATTGGGATGACTCTGATGACGATGATTCCTTCTGGGGGGATTCTGACGGCGGAAACGATGATTGGTAAAGACGATAGATGGTCTGTTGTACTTGTGTCAAGTCCAAACAATTTAAAAGATTAGTTTGCCGATTTTGATATTTACATAAATTATAATATATGCAACAAGCCTTGCGTTGCAAGTCTTTGCGGCTTTGCCGCCAATGTGCTTCGTACATTTTGCAATATTGACGGCGTCGTAAAAATGCCCTTGCAAGCAAGCATTTTTACTCCTGGTAACGGGTGCGGGAAAATCCAGTATTCTCGCGGGTTCTAAAGAAAAGTGTTAAAGGAAAAACAGTTGGAAAAACAGGGAAAGGTTAGTAGGTCCATATTATGCTTTAGCATAACAAGGTTCTCGGGTACCCAACAGAAATCTGTGATTTCGTGTTGGGTGATGGTTCTTATTATTCACTGTTCTCCTGACTTGACACGAGTAAAAATTTTGTCGAAGGATGTTGAAAGGACGTGCAGAAATGACCAAACAAGAATTAAATAATAAATTATTAGAAGCTTGCACAACAGAAAAAATTGATTTAATTTACATAGAGGAGTTACTTAAATTAGGGGCTAATCCATTAGGTCGTGTGGAAGATAATGGTGACAACAATTTATATGATGTCGTATTATATCATTTTTTGAATTTGGCAAATTATGAAAATGCTGATGATAGTGATTTCTTTAAAATAACAGATTTATTTTTGAAGTATGGTATGGATATTTTAAACCCAGAGGTTCCATATGATGACGGAAATGTGCTTAATCCGTTGTGGAGTTTTGCATTTTATGATACTGAAACAGCAATGCAAGTTTTAAAACTTCTATTGGACAACGGTCTTGATGTAGAATCAGCAGAATTGTGTTGGAGCCATGATTTAACCGATCTTGGATTGCCTGATTTTAAACTAGAGGAAGATTATGATTATCAAATGGCTACAGAAACCTTTAGAAAAGTAATGCTGATTGCATCATATCCTCACATCATTGATGCTGATGAATACCTTCAAAAGGAAATTTGGTTTGATGAAAACGACTACGATATTACAAAATTCAGGAATTGGAATGATTTTAAATATTCCATCGAGCCAACAGATGGCAATAAATTAAATAAATCTATTGTAAGAATTTTAGAAAAAGATACCATAAGGGAAGTTTGGAAATTTGGATTTGAAATTTCTCCTGATGAAATTAAATAGTTTTTTATTGTAACATAGAGTTTGACGGGTTAGTTTTGTGTGAAGCCTATAAAATTTAAAACATTAGTTTGCCGATTTTGATATTTAAACACAAGTGGACGGTTCTGCTGTGCTTGTGTCAAGTCCATACAATTTAAAAGATTATTTGTAAGTAACTCCTGATATTGAGTCTGATGCATAGCTTTTAAATGTTATACAATTAGGATAATCTAAAAGGTATTTTTCTAAAAAAGGGGTATAATTCTTTTTTATTATACATAAAACTACGCTTGTGTCTTCATTTGAAAAAGCGCCTTTAGCGTTAATAATCGTTGCCTTTTGATGTAATTCTTGATTTATGTACGTGATTATTTCTTCCGGATTTTTTGTTATGATTTCATATTTTATAATTTCGTGTTCTTTATCACGCATAAGATTACATGTATAACTGCTTATATATGCATAAATTATACTGCATAAAACAGGTTCTATATTCATACCGTAAACCCAGAAAGATGCAAAAGCAATCAATGTATTTATTATAAAAATATTGTCCATAAAATTCAGATGCGGTTTTTTGATTTTAATTGCGGATGAAATTATATCAACTCCACCGGCAGAGCCGTTTAGTTTTAATGTATGGGCATATATTATGCCTCTGATAACACCTGATGCGATTGGAGCAAGTATGGTACTGGTGCCTGTTTCGGTAAAATAGTATATCGAAGAAATATTAACATCTTTTATTAATATGACGGATACTGAAAAAACAATAACATATACGGAGCTTTTTATTGCGTAATCACGGTTAAGCATAATAAAAGCTATAATAATAAGAGGGATGTTTGCAATCAATGCAAAGAATCCCATATTTATATTAAAAATATCTTGAATCATTGTACATATACCGTCTATTCCGGCGGGAGCAAACTTATTGGGAAACACAAAAATGCAGTAATTTAATGCCGATATAAGGGCAAGCAGAGAAATTTTTAAGAAACTAAAGCTTCTTTTAAACACAAAAACACCTTCTGTAATCATATATTGACTATATTATAAGCAAGTGCTATAATATAGTCAAATACTTTAAAAATATAATTGTTATAGAAAATAACTATAATAAGAGGTGTTATATGTTTAGTAAGTGGCGATATGTGTATGAATTATACAAAGAAAAAAGTTTTACAAATGCATCAAAAAAACTTTTCATATCTCAACCTTCGCTTAGTGCTGCTATTAAGAATATAGAAAATAAAGTGGGGGCACCATTATTTGAAAGAACAGGGCATGGACTGGAACTGACAGAAGTTGGAAGAGAATATGTTGCTACCGCAGAGAAATTTTTAAATATTGAAAATGAATTCCAAATTAAGCTTTCTGATATTTACAATCTTGAAAGCGGTAGTATTGTCGTTGGGGGTTCTAATTATGTTGCATCATATATATTACCGAAAATTATAACCGGGTTCCGTAGTTTGCACCCAAACATATCTATTAAACTTGTGGAATCAAATTCATATAATTTAGCACAAATGTTGTTAAGCGGAGAGATAGATATTATTGTAGACAACCTGGATGATATTTGTGAATTAACCAAGTACCCTCTTTGTAGTGAAAACATTTTTCTTTGCGTTCCCAAAGATTACAAAGTTAATGAAGGTCTTGAAAAACATCAGATTAAACCGGAAAACATCCGAAATCCCATTGTTGATTTAAACGATGTAGAGCCAGTTTCAATCAATGTTTTCAAAGATGAACAATACATATTTTTAAAAGAAGAGAATGATATGTATGTTCGTACTTCAAAAATCTTTAAAAAAAGAAATATTGAACCAAAGATTATTTTTAGCGTAGATCAGCTTAACATATCATATGCTCTTGCAGATTCAGGAATAGGTTTATGTTTTATAACTGACACGTTTTTTAAATATGCAAGTTACCGCGAGAATGTTGTGCTATATAAAATTGCAGAAGAAATTGATAAGAGAACACTATATATAGCACATAGAAACAATCAGTACTGTTCAAATGCAATGCGTGCACTTATTGATGTAGCTCAAGAGGTATTAAAAATGGATGTTTGATTAAAAAGGAGTTTGCAGGTTTTGGTATTTTAATGGAGGTTTTATGAAAAAAGAGGTTTTTAGTTATTTGTTTATTGTCTTAGGAAGCGTTTTATATGCATTAGCGACTGTTGTTTTTATATTTCCTCATTCACTTTTGCTTGGTGGAACAAGTGGTATTTCCGTAATTCTTAATGAGTATATATCCTTTTCACCGGGAATGATTCTGGTTATAATCAATTTTTCCTTGCTGGTTGCCGCATTTGTAGTTTTAGGTAAAGATATGGCTATTAAAACTTTTGTCGGTTCCACATTAACTACACTTTTTGTTGGCGCTTTTGAAAAAGTATTTGAAAACAGCACGATATTAATTTCTCATATTTACATATCTGCCATAATAGGTGCTGCTGTGATTGCAATTGCAAGCGGAATTATGTTTTATGTGAATTCAAGTTCAGGCGGAACGGACATTATAGCTCTTATTGTTAAAAAGTATTCAAACATCAATATAGGTAAAGCACTTCTCTTAACCGATTTTTTAATTGTTATCGTTGGTGGCTTGTTATCGGGATATGTAATACTTATCAGTTCCTTTATCGGACTACTCATAAAAACATTTGGAATTGATTTTGTAATAGCAATTATTAATAAGAAAAAAGCTATAAAATGAAATATAAGGTAAGGCTACGAGTTGTTCTTTTTGAATTCTTTTGGAGATACTCCTGTTATTTTTTTGAAATTACGGTAAAAGGTAGAAAAATCAGAATATCCACAGAGTCCGTAAATGGCGGTTATTTTATAACCGTCTTTTATGTATTCTGTGGCTTTTTTTATTCTGCAAATATTAAGATAATTGTTAAATGTATGCCCTGTAAGCTTATTGAAAAGCTGACAAAAGCTGTTTTTAGACATTGCGGAGCGCCTGGAAATTTCGTCAAGGGTGATTTGCTCCGTGAAATTGTCCTCAATGTACTTAACACAATGAAGAACAAACTGTTTACTGTTATTAAAATATTCGGGCAACGTGTTTTTTTCAAAATAGTTACGTGCTAAAACAGCTACAAGTAAAACCGCATAAGAATGAATGATTTCATTGAAGCCGAAGTTTTTACTGTTAAATTCGTCAAGCATTCGTTCCATTACAGATTCAATATAAAAAATATCCTCCGAATTAACGCTAACCTTGGGAAGAATATTTTTATCTGTAAGTAAATTACGAAGAAAGAGTGAAACAAGCTTGTTATTGGGATTTGCTTCGATTAAAAAATCAGGCATAAAGGAAAAAGAATAAAATACTGTACCGGGTTCTGTAGAAATATAGTGTATAACTCCCGGTGGAATGATAAACATATCTCCCTGATACAGCATTGATGATTTGTTTTCTATAAAGTGACAAAGGCTTCCGTTTGCAATATAGTAAATCTGAAAATATTCGTGGGTATGAGGCTTTTTTGCCTCGTACGCCTTTTCTACCTTTTGAATATGAAAGTTTTCCACCGCATTGTTGTAATAAGAAAGCACAAAATTTTTAATATCCATATTCCTTTCACCTCAAAAATGATTGTATCATAAACCTATATTATTTGCAATATATAAAATACAAAATGCAATATATTTTGTTGTAGTTATGATAGAATAAAATTAAGAGGTGTTGATATGAAAATTGTTGCGTTAAATGGACTTTTAGGTTACGGATACAGCGAAGAAGCTTTAAATACAGCTTTTTCTGAAAAAGTGGATTATCTTGGTGTTGATGCCGGTTCAACGGATCCGGGACCTTACTATTTAGGAAGCGGAAAATCATTTACCGATCGAGGTGCTGTAAAACGTGATTTGGCACTTGCTCTTCCAAAGGCTTTAGAGCATAAAGCACCATTTATAATAGGTACAGCAGGCGGAGCGGGAAGCGATGAGCACGTTAAATGGCTTAAAGAAATTTTACTTGAAGTTGCCGCCGAACAAAGCTTAAGCTTTAAACTTGGTACGGTTTTAAGCGATGTTTCAACCAAATATGTTCTTGATAAATTTGAAAGCGGAAAGCTTATCAATATGAGCGATGAATTTCCCGTAAATAAACAGGCTATTGAAGAAAGCACAAGAATTGTTAGTCAGATTGGTATTGCACCTGTTATAAAATTGCTTGAAGAAAATGCAGATGTTATTTTGTGCGGCCGTGCATGTGATACTGCAATTTATGCAGCCCCATGTATTTACGAGGGGTATAAAGAAGGACTTTCATTTCATATGGCGAAGATTATGGAATGCGGTGCTATGTGTTCCGAACCCGTTGCGGCGGCAGATGTAATGCAAGGCTATATGTACGATGATTATTTTGAACTGCGACCTGCAAATCCGATTCGCAAATGCACCGTAGACAGAGTAGCGGCGCATACTCTTTACGAACAGTCAAACCCATATTTAATTTTTGAACCTGACGGAGTTTGTGACCTTACAAATTCAAAATTTACGCAGGTTGACGAAAGAACGGTAAGGGTATCGGGATCTGAATTTAAAGAAGCAGAGGAAAAAACCTTAAAGCTTGAAGGTGTAAAATGCTCCGGTTACAGAACCATATGTCCTGCTACGATTTATGATACCGATACCATTAAAAATATTGATTTAATAATAAACACGGTAACGGAATTTGTGAAAGAAAACACAAAAAACACACTACCCGAAAACAGTTATGAAATTAACTTTAAATTAAACGGCGGAGCGGAAAGCTCTTTAGGTGTAATAATAGATGTAGTGGGGAAAACCCAGGAGGTGGCAGATACCGTGTGTGCACTTGCAAGGAGCAGAATGCTTCACTGTGATTATGAGGGCAGAAAATCCACAGCAGGAAATCTTGCGTTTATGTTTTCTCCGTCGGATATTCATGTGGGAGCAGTTTATGAATTTTCGGTATTCCATCTTGCAAAGGTTAGCTCCTTGCTTGAAACCGCAAAAATATCAGTTGAGGAGGTTTGATGTATGAAAAAACTTATTAACTACACCAAAATTTTAAGAAGTAAAAATGCAGGACCTCTTTTTATCACCTTTGACTTGATTTTCAACTCAAAAGAAGATATGGAGTATGTAGAAAAAAGACTTAAAAAATCTGATATTTCAAAGGCTTATGCAGTAAATGAAGAAAAAATTGATATTATTTCCTACGGCGTTGTAAATTCAATTAAAATAACATTCCCCAGAAAAAATATAAGCGGAAGCTTATGTGACAATGACATTTATGGCTGTCAGATGCATATGCCGCTTGCAAATATTGAAATATAACGGTGGGATAAATATGTATGCAGATAAAGACTATATCATTGGTTTAAGACATGAAATTCACGAATATCCCGAAATCGGTTTTGATTTACCTAAAACTATTGCCGTTGTTAAAAGGGAACTGGATAAACTTGGTATAGAACATACTGAAAAATACGGCGAATCAAGTGTAGTGGGTATTATAAACCCTGATAAAAAACATTTTACAATCGGTATTCGTGCCGATATGGATGCTCTGTTGATAGAAGAAAAAACAGATTTGCCGAAAGAGCAAAACGTGGCAACGGAGGTCTGCATAACGATGTTAATAATTTCCGTTCGCTGATGCCGTTTATGACCTTTGAGGATAGCAAGCTTACAAACCTTAAGCTTTATCCCTTAAGACTTGATATGCACACAGGCTTTCCTGCTCTTGCGGATGAAAATGAAACTAAAATTATTTACGATTATCTCTGTGACCGAAACAAGCAGTTCGGCACGAAAATTGAGATTGAAAATGGCGTAATTGGAGTGAGAATAAGTGATTAAAACCGAAGTTTATGAACAGGTTCTTTTTGAAACTGTAAAAAGAGGTGCGACAGAAATTTCACCTGATGTAAAAAATGCTTTTATAAATGCTATTGAAAAAGAAGAAAATATTGATGCTAAAAAAGGTATGGAAGCAACTCTTAAAAGTATGGAAATGTCAAAGGTAAGGGAAAATCCCTTGTGTGTTGATACGGGGTGGCCTATATTCTATTTCAAGGTTGGTAATAACTGTGTTCTTGAAGGCGGATTCAAAGAACTTGAAAATGCGGCAAGAAGAGCCGTTGCAAAGGCTACGGAGCTTGGATATTTAAGAGCGACAATGAAGCACCCTTTAACCGGCTATGACCCGGGAAACAATATAGGAATGAATATTCCCGATTTTACATATCAGTTTGTGGACGGGGATTCTATTGAAATATCCTATGCCGCAAAGGGTGGCGGAAGTGAGTGCTTCGGTGGAACAAGACATAGAATAGTTGCCTTTGCAGACGGTATAAAAGGTATTGAAAAGTTTGTAATAGACAGCTTTGTGGCATCAGCCCGTGCAGGTGCGGTTTGTCCGCCCTCGGTTTTGGGTATAGGCATTGGCGGAACGGCAAATGTTGCGGCAAACCTGGCAAAAGAAGCGGCTTGCCTGAGAACAGTCGGCTCAAAGCATCCTGACCCGATGTTTGCTAAAATAGAAGAGGATTTGTATGAAGCTATAAACAGTTTGGGAATAGGTATTTTAGGTGCAGGGGGAAGTACATCTGTGTTGGCGGTGAACGTGGAATACGCCTACACTCATATAGCAGGAATTGCCTGTGCAACAAGTACAAATTGTATGGTTGCACGCCGTGCCTCTACGAGGATTAATGCAGATGGCACAGTCACAAAAATGATTAGTCCCAACTGGTTTGGTGACAGATAGGAGGAATTAAAATGGCTGAATATCATTTAACGGCACCACTAAATGACGAGGATGTTGAAAAACTAAAACTTGGCGATACTGTATACATCAGCGGAGAGTGCTTTACTTGCCGTTCAAGACTACAGAAATATATTTTTGACGAAAATAATGTTTTGCCCTTTGATACCAAAGACAGAAACATTTTAATTCATAACGGACCTATTGTTATTAAAGAAAACGGAAAATGGAAGATAGTTTCATTTATGCCGACATCGAGTATACGTTTTGAAAAATGGGGTGCAAAAAGCGTAGACGAATGGAACCTTAAAATGATTGTAGGAAAAACAACGATGGGCGAAGAAACCGCAAAAATGATGAAAGAGAAAAAATGCGTACACGTTTCACCCCGAAGTGTAAGTCCGAATCTCTGGATTGACTCCATTAAAGTTCAGGACGTTTATCTGTATGACGAGCTGGGAAGAATAGAAGCGGCATGGTTTTTTAAACTGAAGGATTTAGGGCCCTTTATTGTTGACATCGACTGCAAAGGCAACAATTATTTTGACAGACTTGACAAGGATATAGCAGACAGAAAAGATGCGGCACTGAAAAAGTTAGGTATCGACGATTCCTTTAAATTCACCAAGCTTTATTAATAAAAGTCAAAAGACAACCTTCAATTGAGGGTTGTCTTTTTTGTGGTATGTGGTATAATATTAATATGTTTTTGCACTTGAACCGACAAAATTATGATAAAAATAACAAAAAAGTCCAAAGGAGCGGCAATGTGAAGAAAGCTATTAAAATAATTGCGGTAATTGTTTCAGTTATGATAACACTGCTTGTTTTGATAAAATTTATATCTTTATTGGATTTTATAAGCTTTGATCTTGGTGTTGTAGGCGACTTTTGTAAAATTGGATGGAATATACCGGGTTGGCTTTTAGGGTTTATGGGTTGTGCACTTGATTTTTATCTGTCCGGGGAATGGCTGACTTACAGAACTGCAAGTGTTATATTTCGGGCACAAGCTGTTTTTTGTCTGGTTGTTGCATTGCTTGATTTATTAACAATGTATTTGATTAGTATGATTTAATAAATATACACAATATCGAATTAAGGAGGGGAACATACTGACAAAGGAACAGCTTGAGAGAATTGGTTTTGATACCGGCGATATTGATTTTATATTAACTAAAAATAAAATGTATGTTGATAAGCTTACACCAATTGTTGAAGAATATATATCAGGTTTAAATGTGGGATGTTGTATTCCTTATGAAAATGATGAAAGAAATTTGTCTTTACAGAAAACAAATTTGTTTATAGAAAAGGTTCATAAGCAAATTTCTGAAGAAAATGAATATGTTTTGAATTTAATTGCGTGGCTTAATTGTGTACCGTATCTTCAGGAAATTTATAAGCAAAATTCTTTAGACGAAGATGTTTTTTATGAATCAATGAAGGATTTTTCTTACAAAGTAAAAGAATGTAAGACTGTTTACGGCATCTGCGGTTTGTTTGCGAACTGGTTTTTTCTGTTCTTTGAATTAAAAGAATTTATGCTTGGAAGACTGCAGTATGAGGTAAGTCGGTTTGAGTTTGACGAATATGTATCAGGAAATACAAAGATAAGAAAAGGAGATATAGTTTACTCCTGCCATATTCCTTCAAGCGGACCTCTTACATATGAATTATGTATGGATTCGTTTCAGAAAGCCTATGAATTTTTCAAAGCTGATATTAAAGACGACATAATTCCAATAATAAGCCATACCTGGCTTTTGTATAAACCGTATATTGATAAGATTTTTCCAAAAGATTCCAATTTGAAAAAATTTGCAAATATGTTTGATATAATTAACGTAACAAGTGCAGGAAAAGATTTCCCTGACGGTTGGAGAGTATTTGGTAAAATGTACCGGGGCACAACAGATAATTTGCCTGCCGACAACACATTAAGACGGAATTTTATTGAATATATAAATTCAGGCGGTGATTTCGGCTACGGCTATGGAATAATTCTTTATAATGGAAAAACAAGAAGCATTATGAATACGGGGGGAAATTGAATTTCAGTATTAAACCGTTTGATAAATAAGAGAAGAGGGTTTATATGAATACGAAGAATATTTTCAATAATAAAAAAGTTATGAACGCAATTTACATAGGCTCGTTATGTTCTGTTGCATACTTGGCTGTATATTTTGCAAGAAATATTTTAGGTGCTGTTACTCCAAAGATGGTAGAAGGAGGATACAGTGAGACATATATTGGCAAAGTGTCATCTGTATATTTTATATTTTATGCAGTGGGACAACTTATAAACGGTGCAATTGGTGATAAAGTTAAAGCAAGATATATGATAAGTATTGGTCTGTTTATGGCAGGCGTTACCAACGTTCTGTTTTCACATTTTTCTATGAATTATGCGAATGTCGCTATGGTGATTTACGGGTTTACAGGCTTCTTTCTGGCTATGATATATGGTCCGATGACAAAAGTAGTATCAGAAAATACCGAGCCTGTGTATGCAACAAGATGCAGCCTGGGGTATACTTTTGCATCATTTATCGGGTCTCCGCTTGCGGGAGTTGCTGCCGCTACACTTATCTGGCAGGATGTGTTTTTTACAAGTAGTGTTATTCTTATACTAATGGCAGTAGTCAGTTTTGGGGTCTTTTTACTTTATGAAAAAAAGGGCATCGTTAAATATAATCAGTATGCCCGAAAGAAAGAGAACGGTGGTGGTGTTAAGATATTAATAAAACACCAGATAATAAAATTTACGTTGATTTCTATATTGACAGGAGTTGTAAGAACCACAGTTGTATTCTGGTTGCCGACATATATATCGCAGTATCTCGGTTTTTCTACTGAAACCTCTGCCTTGTTGTTTACAGGTGCAACATTTATAATATCTTTTACAACCTTTATAAGTATCTTTATATATGAAAGATTAAAAAGAAATATGAATCTGACAATTTTGCTTATGTTTATATCTTCGGCAATATTTTTTATGTTGGTATATATTGTAAAACAGCCGGTTTTAAATATAATTTTTATAGTTGTTGCAATTATGTCATCCAACGGTGCCGCTACAATGCTGTGGAGCAGATATTGTCCGAGCCTTCGTGATACGGGTATGGTATCAAGTGCAACAGGCTTCCTTGATTTTATAAGCTATATGTCTGCCGCTGCATCAAGCACAATTTTTGCCAATGCTGTTTCCGATATCGGATGGGGTAATCTGATTCTTGTGTGGTTTGGATTGATGATGGCAGGTGTGGTTGTTGCACTACCCTTTGATAGGATTTGCAAAAAGTATGTAAAAGCGGAATAATGTGTATTTTAAATAATATTAATTAATTTTACAAAAGGAAGATAAAAATGAAGAAAATTGCAATTTTCTTACTGTTAATTCTTGCTTTATCGTCGGTTACGGCTACGGCATCACCGGTTTACGGAGATTGGGCAAAGGAGAGTATAGAGCAGGCAAATCTGAGCGGTCTTTTGAGAGCAGAGTTAATATCGGGAGATTTTACTAAACCCGTCAGCCGTATTGAAATAGCAGAATTTATCGTGAAAGCATATGAGAATATTACAAATGAGCCTTGCTATGCAGTTGAAAACCCTTTTGAGGATACTCAGAATCGGTATGCTTCTGCAATAAGCAAACTCGGCATAATGAGCGGAAGAGGTGAAGGTATATTTTCACCGTACGATTATGTAACGAGGCAGGAAATGTCAAAAATAATTTTAACCTTTAAGGCTCTTGCGGAAAATGTGGATATTGATTTTGATAATTATTCAGTTCCGGAATTTACCGATATGAAGGAAGTGAGTACCTGGGCTGTACCTTATGTGTCGGGAGCATATGAAAATGGTATAATAAAAGGCTATGAGGATAGTAGCTTTAAACCCTTGGGAACTGTTTCGTATCAGGAGGCAATCAGCTTAATTCTGCGTGCGGCAAAGCTTAATTATAAGACGAAGCCTGTAATCGAGACGCCGGAAAACGGTGTGATAATTAAGCCCTCTCAGTCGTTGAAGCTTAGTGTAGTCAGTACGTCAGATTATAAGGTTTATGCCTATGATGTACAATCAGGTTATGTTAACAGAATTGGAAGTGGAAGTAAAGGAAGAAGCTTTAGCTTAAGGTATGATAGCTTTAATGCTGAAAGTATGTACCGCATTTTTGTTGAAAGTGACGGCGTATATTCTGAATTTATTTCGGTTTATACTGATAAATATAATTTGTTTATAGATTCTGAAAATTTTGTATCCTTCGGAATGAAAAAAATAAGCTGGAACAGCATCCCCGGTCTCGGAACGGTGACAGTAACTGTTACTGAGCAACGAAATTCACGTCACGAAGGTGATATTCCTCCGAATGTGCCGTATACGTACAATGTGGAAAATCAGAACAGTATTAATGTAATGATGTATCCGAATTGTATTTACACAATCGAAATATCTTCAGGGGAGTATAATGCTCAGAAGCAAATTGTCTGCGAAAGTGTAAATGGTGAGAAATCAAAGGAGATATACGATACATATCCTGCAACTAAGGAGGAAGCCGATTTACTGATGGTTGAAATTGCTGTTCCCGTATGGCGGCTTTCAGGAAACAAGAAGGTTTCTTCAACAGCGTACCTTACGGTGCATAAGGATATTGCGGAAAAAGTCAGACTTGTGTTTGAAGAAATATATAACGGAGCAGAAAAGTTCCCCGTCAAGGATGTAGGCGGCTACAATTGGCGAGGGGGGACAACAGAACACAACGGCGGAACGGCAATTGATATAAACAGTAACGAAAACTACTGTATTTACAGTAACGGAACAGTTGTCGGCTCTCATTGGTTACCTTATGAAGACCCATATTCTATAACACCTTACGGCGATGTAGTGCGTGCTTTTGAAAAGTATGGATTCACATGGGGTGGCGACGCCTGGAACAGCACAAAGGATTATATGCATTTTTCTTATCTGGGAACGTAAGGGCATTATATAAAAGCAAGTAGTTTTGCTACTTGCTTCAGACTGTCGAAAAAGTCGTTCTACCGCAAGCAGAATTATTTTTTTGAATTATATTAATTTATAGTTTTAATTATTCAAATTTAATAATACTACTTAAAAATGCCTATAAACATCGAGTTTATAGGCATTTTGCTTGCT
>JAGAJK010000037.1 GCA_017626145.1 Clostridia bacterium | reverse complement strand
ATGTTTTATATATTTCCGCTTTTCGCAGGACCAACAGATGTAATCGGAATGGTAGTTCTTATTATTGCATCGACGGCACTTTTATCATTGATTTTAGGAATCATTTCGAAACAAGGAATAAAGTTCGCATACCCTTTAGTGGTTTCAATACTGTTCATTCCATCCGTTTTTATATATTACAATGAAACTGCATTAGTACATGCATTATGGTATCTTGTAGTTTCGGGTATCGGATTAGGAATTGGTTCTCTTATACGGTTGTTGTTCTGCAGAAAATAATTGTAGACATAGTAGAAAAGAGTTGATAGTACATTGAATAAAAAGAAACTTTTAAAAATAGGTTTCGTTGTGCTTATATGCCTTGCAATTATAGGAATTGTAACAGTGATTGGCATAAACAATCATGTAAAGAATGTAGGCGGACGCAACATAATCACACCGGAAGAAGCAACAAAAATATATGATATTGATTGTATTGTGGTTCTTGGTTGTCAGGTTAAAGATGATGGTAAACCAAGCGATATGCTTGCAGACAGACTCAGAAGAGGAATCGAATTATATAATCAAGGTGTTGCTCCAAAGATCATCATGAGTGGTGATCACGGACAAAAGGAATATGATGAAGTAAATACTATGAAACAGGTTGCTGTTGATGCAGGTATTCCGTCAAATGATATATTTATGGATCATGCGGGTTTTTCTACATACGAATCACTGTATCGTGCAAAGGAAATATTTGAGGCGGACAAGATTATCGTAGTAACTCAGAAATATCATTTATACAGAACAATGTATATTGCTGAAAAGCTTGGAATCGAAGCATACGGTGTCAATGCCGATTATCATACATATTGGGGACAGTCAAATCGTGATGCAAGAGAAATACTTGCAAGATGTAAAGATTTTATAAAAACAATATTCAAACCGGAACCGAAATACCTGGGAGATGCTATCCCTGTAAGTGGTGACGGAGACATAACAAACGATTAAGGAGGAATATCAGATGAAAAATAAATTGATTACTATATTCGCAGTTATTGGTGCTGTCGCAGCAATAGCGGGCGGAGTGGCATATCTTCTTAAAGTTAGAAAAGAGCTTGACGGTATAGTTGAGAATGATTAGGAGGTGCCTTAAGTGAAGAAAAAAGGTCTTATAATCACAATTCTTGTATTGATTATTCTCATTATTGCAAGCTTGATTACTAAATATATTGACACTGCAAATGTATCGACTGGTCATGAGCCTGAGTGCTGTATAAAAATCGTAAGTCAGGATGGCGGCAAGGTTACATATTGGGGACTTGGTTATAAAGTTGTGAGATATGTCGGTGTTTCTCCTGATGAACCTTATAAAAGCAATATCGGTGTTAAAATGGGAAACTGGTTTATGAATTATGAAAAACCGACAAATGTGGTTTTGGATGTAAAATCTTTCAGAGAAAACAAGACATTCAAAGTTTCTGATAAAGCAGATGTTGAATTCATCACCAACTTGCTTAAACACTCCAAATACATAGACGAGCCGTGTGATGGAATCATTGATTATGCAATTACCTATGATGATTTCGCTTACGATGTTTTAATAAGTTGCTGTGAAATAAGAAAAGGTAATAAGCAAGCAAAAATATCTGATAAAGATATGAAAGAACTTGAAAGAATCCTTGTAACTGCAGGTGACAAAAAACGCATTTACACTTATGAAGAATCTGTGGAAGAAATGTCAAAACCTTATCTTATGCTTGATAAAGAGAACAGAGAATTTCAGTTCTTTTGGTCTATGCTCTCAAGCTATATTGCACAAGGAACATACGAGGTTAAAGACAGCGAGATTATCTGCAAAACAGATGATGGAAACAATGTATATATCTTTGAAATATTAGAGGGCAAAGGATACAAATTTATTGAAAGCAAATCATCAAAGATACCGAAATACAAATATTCGGGTGATGCAAAAGAAGCTCTTGCACCTGTTGTTGATGGAGCGATATTTGATTAAAATTGTATTCTGGTCAAAGTTTGGAGGCGCAACATGAAGAAATATTTGATTATATGTTTTGTTTTATGTGTTGCAATCCTTTCAGGATGCAACAGTGCGAAACCCGGAGTTAATGGACCAACGCCAAATCAGGTAACATATCTTGGCGAAAACCATAAAACACAAACCTTAAAAATTATTGACGGTGCGGAAGGTGGAAATCTTATCCTTGCCGGAACTGACAACAGCAATGTATATACTCTTGATGTAACAAAAGTAGAAATTATGATAGACGGAAATAAGGCGGAATTCAAGGATTTGGAAGACGGTATGCCGATAGACATTTATTACGATGGAGAATTGGAAAATGTTCCTCAAAAGCAAGGACAACCCATTGACATCACATCTTTCTGTAAATCCATTAACGGTCATTCTATCGGAACTGAAATAAACCCCGGTGGAACACTTTATGATTTAAGCGGTCTGTATTTAAAGGTTCTTGAGGATTTGTGGGAAGTAGATTCAGGTCTTAATGGAGATATAAAATATATCAGCGTAGATTTAAGCAAAGCACCCGGCGAATTAACAGAAGGTGAAAAATCGGCAATCAGTTATATTTTTGCAAAAGCACATGACAAACAGTGCTTGGAACTTACTTTTGATGAATTAAGAGAACAGGGATACATCGAAAAAGATGAACTATATTGGGAAGACGGAATTCTCTTTTCAATTACCGATGATATGAAAGCTGAAGAACAGTACAACGGGCTTCGTGTAATAAAATTTGATGCAAAGAAATGGCGTAGCGGAACAGGCGCATACTTCTTCAATGATTGCTCTGCATCCTGGCCGCAAATGGGAACATGGTCAGATTATAATGTTGGCGGACACGCTATATCATAAGGAGGTTGCCTATGAAAAAAATAACTCTAATATTAGTTATTATTGCTTTGCTTACGATTGCCGGATGCAAAGATGATAAGCAAAAGAACCTTTATCTCCCTGAAGCTAAAAACGATAAAATATATACCACTATCGGCGGTGAAAGTGAATCGCACAAAGGCGAAGGTTACACAATTACTGTTCCGGAAAAAGATTATCATTATGAAAAAGAATATGATGACGGAGCTTTAGAAGAAAAATGGGAATACACCAAAAAAGATGATGTTGAAATCAAAGTAACAACATATAAAAACTCTGATGAAATATCAGCAAGAACTAAGTTTTTAAAGGACTATGATGAATATATCTTCGAGGACTTGTTAGGACAATCTCTTTGCGGACAAGAGCTTGACGGAGATACATTGTGGTTTAATATTCACATTTCAGGCGAAACAGTTTATATTGTTTCTGGGGAGTTCCCGAAAAACACAAGCGAAGATTTACAAAAAGAATTATCAAACATAGCAGGAACATTCACTCTTGCAGAATAAGGAGGTACACGCAATGAAAAAATTATTAGCAATTATTCTATCAATCACAATGCTCCTTTCAATGGGAACAGTAGCTTTTGCAGATGGCGTTGATGGACCGATGCAGAAAGCAAAGCTCAAAGTAGGAATATCTGCAGATTTTCCACCGTTTGAATATTATGACGAAAATGAAGAACTGTACGGATTTGATGTTGATCTTATGAATTACATAGGGGACAGAATAGGATTTGATATTGAGTTTGTCAATATGTCTTTT
>JAGAJK010000036.1 GCA_017626145.1 Clostridia bacterium | reverse complement strand
TGAATGACGGACATAAGTTCTCGCATAACTTTAACATCATTTGCGGAATTATGCTTTAGTGCTTCATCTACAGTAATACCTTGACCTTCAGCAACCCTATAAACATTTCCTCTTGAATTGAGTTGCCCTGCAAGATATTCAGCAACATATCTGTTAATGCTTACCATTTTATGAGTATCATTTATTTTAGCAATAATTTGTATGAGCTTTTTATATAAACATTCGGACGCTGAATACCACCATAAAATAATATCATCTTCTGATAACCATTCATTAAATGTTGTGAAAACATTATAACCCTTACGAGCATGAAGGAAGTCTGTAGCACTTCCTCCGGTGTATGCAACGTGTTCCCAATCGTGAAAGGCTGTGTCCCTTGGCCTTATGAACGAACTGAAGGTATCAAGTTCATTCCAATTTTCATCAACTTTTACAGCAGCAATTTGTGTTGGGGAATAATGACCGTTTTCGTTAGTCATCCATTCCATATCTGCCAAAACAAACATATACGGTCACACTCCTTTTCTGTTTAGTCCATAGTTATATTTTCGATAAATTCTTTAAACTCTTTTTCTTTTAATAAGTCAATTATATCTATACCGGACTTTACAAGCAATTCTCCGATAACTTTAACTTTTTTCGTTTTTTTGCCTGACTTTGGCTCAATGTTCATTATAAAAAACTGACAGTAATTACCCTTAAATACAGCGTAATTCGCTTTCATTCCGTTTATATAAATTTCAGTAATATCGTGAACTATTGTGTTATTCCCATTGTTGATGTCTTCTCTTAAATCCTCTTCTATGTTACCTTCATATTGGTCGATAGCAAATATTACAGACAGTTCATCCTTAAATACGAAGTGTATTTCGTGGTCGGAAACTGTTGCTGGATATGTCTGTAAGTAAAAACCATTAGGTAATTTAACTGAAAAACCATCTCTTTTTAAACAACCATTTTCGATTAAAAACATATATCATCCCTCGCTAACTGTTAATCCATACGAATATCGTAGAGAAAATCTTGGACTTTTTTTAACCTTAAAACATCATTGATTTTTCCACGTTCAGTTTCAATAACCACTTCTAAAAATTTTATTTTTTCTTTGTTAGCATATGCCTTAAATTCAAAAGACTCGTTAGAACCATATCTAATTATTACATACACACCCATCATTCCGTTATATTCAAAATGGGTAAACTCTGTCAACTTTTCATATTCATCGGGAAAAAAGGTTGTGAAACTTTCGATAAATTCTCTGTTGCTTGTATCCGGTGCGGAAATATCAATAGAAAATGACTTATCATCGGAAACCCAATATATATCCTTATCTGATTGTCCCGACATTTCCAAGTCTATATAAAATCCATTTAGTAACGCATATGATACATCTTCCATTTGAACCCTATTATCTATAATTTTAACAAAATTTTCACTTATCATTATGTTGTAATGCTCCTTTACACATTTTTATTAAATTATAACACAGATTGAATAATTACGCAATAAATATACCATAATTTCAGTGAAATAAACAATAAAAAACACTTACATCGCAAGTACACAATGTAAGTGTTTGAATTTACTCTATCCCACAAGATTTTGCATACACTTTAACAAGCTCAATGAGATTATTTAATTGGTCGGGGGTCATCTTCGTAATGTATTCGTGCAACACGGTTTCAACACTTTTGTCTGTATGTCCGAACAATATAAAATCTGCTTCTATATTAAGCACTTTACAAACATCTATAAGTCTTGGGACAGACAGTCCTGCTAATCCACGTTCAATATTACTCATTTGTTGGGGATTACATATCCCTGCTTTTTCAGCCAAAGTTTCCTGTGTCATATTTCTTTTCAAACGGATTTCTTGTATCCGAGCGCCAATCTCAGCATTGGCTTTACTATAATTTTTCATAATCTCACCTCAAATCTAACAAGTGCTTACACTATTTATTATAATGCTTTTAAGTTGAATTATGAATGTGCCTAAAATATGATAGCCAATGCTTAAAACATTGACTTATTTATATAAATATGGTATTATAGTAGTAAATTCAAAAGAATTATGGTATGATATTATTGTTAAATAAATATAGGAGCACGATAAAATGAGTAAAGAATATTTATCCGAGTGTATATCCGACCTGTTGAAACACTATAATGAACGTAATTTTATTGAAATGGCCTTTGCATATGACGAAGTACAAATATGTAAAGGGTTAAAGTTGGCAGCAGACAAAACATTTTTTACTGAAATATTAGACGGTAATAAGATGATAGTTCCTCAATCTCTGCTAAAAACCATCGAATATGATGGCGAACCTATTTTGGTTAGTGTACAAAAAAAATGGAATCAAGTTTCTTTTGATACAATGTACGAGGGTGTTACTCTAAAAGATATACCGATGCCTGATGATGTTGCGACCCCTATTGAATTGATTAAAATTGCATCAGACAGAGAGATTATTTTAAACGAAAAATGCGTTAATGTTCTCAATGTGAAACAAGGTGATATAGTCTTGATATTAGCAATGTCGGAAGGATTTTATGTTACGAAATTTACAGAAAAAGATATAAAAGATTTTATGTAAGATAAAGTAAGACGGCCTGCTACAGACCGTCTTTTATTTATAAAACGAGAGGTGCTTATAATGGAAAACAAAGGATGTTGTTTTATAGGTCATAGAAAAATTGTAAAGTCTTCCGAACTTCGGGATAAGATTTTAAATACTATTGAAAACATAATCGTGAATGAAAATGTTATCAATTTCTTTTTCGGTAGCAAGAGTGAGTTCAATGATTATTGCTATGAAATAGTTACTGAACTCAAAGAAAAATATACGCAGATAAAACGCATTTACGTAAGGTCAGCATATGAACATATTCCTGATTGGTATGAAAATGGTTTACTTGAACATTATGAAGATACATACTTCCCCGAACATATGTCTAAAGCAGGTAAAGCTTCATATGTAGAACGCAATCAAGAAATGATTAACAAAAGTAATTTCTGCATCTTTTATTATGATGAAAATTACCTTCCCCCAAGAAGAAAAAACAGCAGAAGAGATTTGTTTGATTATCAACCCAAAAGCGGAACCGGGGTTGCTTATGAGTTTGCGATGAAGAAGAAAGATAAACAAGTCTTTAATGTTTTTATAAGTCAGAAGTAACAAATCTTAGTAGATTTATTTACAAATACGGCGTTTTATGGTAAAATCAATGTAGAAAAATTTGTTTAGGAGAACGATTATGTATTGTAAAAAATGTGGTAGCGAAATAGATAATGACTCTTTGTTTTGCTCAAAGTGTGGGCAGAAAATAAATAGTGAAAACAATAGCATCAATAGTAATAATGATTTTTTTGTTCGTGGCGGAGTTTTAGAAAAATACTTGGGTAATGATATAGATGTTATAATTCCCGATGATGTTTTTGAAATTTCAAATGAAGCGTTCAAAGAATGTAGGCAATTAACAAGTATAAAACTTTCATCAAATGTCGAGGTTGCTCATATTATTGATTGCGATAAACTGAACAAAATTGAAGTTAATGCAGGTATAAAAAAATTGTTTGTGCATAATTGTCCTATGATTTCGGATATAGAATTACCTTTTGGTATTAAGGAATTTGGATTTGCACGAAGCGGTATTAGGTCAATAACCATACCTGCATCTGTAAAAAATATTAAAGCAAGAGCGTTTGAAGAATGTAAAAGTCTTCAAACAGTTGTATTGCCCGACAGTGTAGAAGCAATAGAATGGAGAGCATTTTATCGTTGTGCTGAATTAAAGTCAATAAATTTATCAGATAACATTCATACACTTGGTAAAGAAGCATTTAGACAGTGTGAAAAATTAGAGAATATACACATATCTTCAAAAATTTCTGTTCTTCCAGCAGGCGTTTTTCAAGAATGTCATTCACTGACTGAAGTGGTTATACCATTTGGTGTAACTCGTTTAGAAGGTGCTGACGGTGATTCGGGATGGTATAGCAGCACAGGTGCTTTTATGGAATGTAAAAACTTAAAAAAAGTTGCTTTACCAGATAGTATAACTTTTATGCACGGTCATTCATTTATGGGATGCAAGAGCCTTAATGAATTGGTGATGTCAAACACACTTTACGACAGATATGCTCATAGACTAACAACCTTGGGAGATAAACATAATAGTTACATAACAGGATTTAAGAACACACCTATTTCTTGGAAGTTTGCTGAGTGCTGTCAGCATTGTGGAAATAAATTTGAAGGAATATTTAATAAGAAATGTAGTCGTTGTGGCAAACCAAAAGACTATTGATTATAGGAGAATGTAATGTTATTTAGAAAAAAAATCACGAATGAAGAAAAAGACAAAATCATTACAAATGAAAAAGACAAACTTCGTAATAAAATTCAAGATACATATTTAAAATATACCAGAGCTTTGGAATTAAAAAAACTATCCGATGACATAATATCTGTATCTAACTGTGTTTCTGTAGAATTAGAGCATCCTTCATTTGTAAAGGTATATTATATTGTTGATGATAAAATAGAATACAAAATGTTTGATTATAAAAATTATGGAATGAGTTCTCTTTCTACTGTTGAACATCCTATTCAGTGTTTAGCTTTTATTAAAACTATTTCAGAAAAATTAAACAGAGAAGATTTTGAATTTTTCTTAAATGACGAAGATAAGTATAGTGCATATATTTGTAATTCAGATTATGATACCTTTATTGATGTATATTTATCGAAGACTTTTGAAAATTGCACTATTCAGACAAAACCACAAATATATTGTTCGTACCAATTACCCACATTTGATACATTGTCTTTCAGAAAAAAAGGCTTAAATCAGACAAAAAATTGGTAAAAGGATTTAATTATATGAGTAAGGATGAATATATACGTGATGAAAACGGTAATATACAGTATTTATGCGATGGAGAGATAGTCTATCCAGATGCCAAACCCATCACAGCAGAAAGCATAACAAAGTATATCGAATTTAGAAAAAATATTGGCATAGAGCTTTCTCCTGAGGAAATTAAAAACCTTTGGGAATGTTTGCAAGAGTGAGTCAAAAGGAGTCTTTATATGAAAAAATATTTATCTTTAATATTGACAATTTTAATTGTTTTTTCATCTATATTAACTGTTAGTGCTTCTCCATCAGCAGGAGGTTCATCCGGTGGCGGTGGTGGCGGTAGTTCAATCGGTGGTATTGTTGTTTATCCAACAATTTCAAGTGGTTTTGTTTGTCAAAACCAATATAGCACCATAAACTTTGATACAGGAGAAATTTCTTTAAAAAATACTTCTGTTGAGTTCTATGATGATGTTATTTTAAAGGGAAATGAAGTTTTATGTCCTGTAAGACCCTTTTTAGAAACTCTGCAATTTACAGTTTCGTATAATGCTTTTGATTCAACGATTATTGCAACATTAAATGACACCACTATGATTATTCCCTTGGAGGGAAATACAATTACAGTAAATGGTGTAAACTATTATGCTGAATATCCGGCACAGAATATTGATGGTATTCAGTATATTCCTTCTTCTGCTATCCTTAATGCTTTAGGGTATGTTGAAGTTGCTGTTGGAATAGGCGAAAATATCATCACATATGCTGAAAGTTGTGTGACCTATAGATTATTAGGAAATGGCACTATGACAATCGAAGGTATTGGTGTAATTCCCAATTATACTAAAACTGAAATTAAACCTTGGGATGACTTTGCAAATCGCATCAAAAAAGTAATTATAGATGATGGTGTTACTGCAATAGGAAACTACACTTTTAATAATTGTGAAAATCTAACTTCTGTTGAAATATCTGATACTATAACTAAAATAAATAAATATGCTTTTCCGAAAACTACATCCTTTTCTAAAATTAAATATAATGGCACATTTAATGAATGGAATTTAATAGACATAGACACTAATTCAAACACAAAATTTGCTGTAATTACATACTCAGATGGATATGTTGATTATGCACCAGCGGAAGATTTTGAAGTCATAAATGGTGTGATTGTTGAATATCTTGGTTCTTCTCCAGTAATACACATACCCGAAGAAATCAATGGTATAAAAATCACTCAAATTGGAGAAAGAGCTTTTGAAAATACTACTGATTGCTACCACATAACAATACCCAATACAGTAACCAAAATTGGATATGGTGCTTTTTGGAATTGTTATAATCTTCGGACAATAAATGTTCCATACGGTATAACAGAACTTGATGGAACTTTCACTGATTGTTCTGCACTTAGTAGTGTGGATTTACCTACAACTATTACCACTATAGGCGAAGCAACATTTCAATACTGTGCTTCTTTAACAAATGTTTCTTTACCGAATGTAACGACTATCGGAGTAGCCGCCTTTGGTAATTCAGGACTTACTTCTTTTGAAGTTCCAAGTGGTGTTACATCAATTCCGAGAAGTGCATTTAACGAATGTGAAAACCTGTCTGAAATTACTATTCCCCAAGGTGTGAAAGATATTGGTATGTTCGCTTTCAGAGGATGTTCACAATTAACTTTTGTTGATATACCAAGTAGTGTCAATATAATTGGTGATGGTGCATTTAATTCTTGCGAATATATAACAGAAATAGTATTACCTCAATTATCATTTATTAGTGATGGCTTGTTTTACAACTGCTATAGATTAAAGGATATTGTTATTCCAAAATCTATTACAGAAATATATAGTGGCGCTTTTACAAACTGTTATTCTCTAACAAATGTTTATTACAAAGGGTCAGAAATTGAGTGGCAAAATATAGATGTCGCAGATGACAATAGTTCCTTAACTGATGCGACAATTCATTATAATTACACAGGAACTTCAGAGTGTATTGTCGAGTTCAACACTAATGGTGGAAATGGTTATTTTTCTCCATTGACTGTTACAGCAGGTTCTACCGTGGAATTACCTGAGGGTGTGTTTACACGAGAACACCATAAGTTTCTTGGATGGGCCTTTACTTCTTCCGCTACTGAAGCGGAACTGTTACCACTTGACGAATATACTGTTGAAGAAAGTATTGTTTTTTATGCTGTTTGGGAGCCTCTTCCTTACATAGAAACAACCATTGACGAATACACAAATTATTCTTTGGGCACAACAAATATTTATAATGCACCTTCTAATTGTGTGTTAAATATAGCAGCATATTACGAAGGTAGGCTTGTTTCTTTGGAGTCAAGACCATATACTAAAAGTACAGAAACATATGCAATAACTGAAGACTATGACACAATCAAAATTATGCTTTGGAGTGGTCTTACGAACTTAATGCCTTTATGCGATGCAAACTGTATCTCTAAAGCTGTGCAGGAGTTTTTGACGATTTGTAATTCAACCGGAGATTATTTAGGTATTTACAATGCTCTAAATAGTGATATTTACGATTATGAATATAAAAACAAGGTGTTTTCTTTAACTGAAGATGAAAAAATGGAATTAGCCGAAGAAATGTTTAACATACGCTCCAACTACACAACCATTGAGCAATTTGAAAAGGCTTGTGCCAAGGCATTTGATGTTATTGCCGAACCTGTTCCGGGATATGGTGGTGGCATTGATGGCGGTGGCACATCTAATACCGTTGAGTCAGCAGGAACAATAAAAACTTAATGAAATTTTACCCCTTTTGATTTGCAGTCAAGAGGGGTTTTTTTCAATGTAGAAAGTTCCATAAAAATATTGACTATTCGACATTTCTCTGATATAATATATGATGTATTTTTATATGTATTTTTCACTGCTGAAGGAGTGTAATTTATATGTCAGTTACCTATAAAAAACTAAGTCATTTATTGATTGAAAGAAAAATGAAAAAGAAAGATTTAAAGGAGCAGGCAGGTCTTACCCAACACGAAATGTTGAAGTTAAGGCATGATATGAATATTACCACTGAAACTATCGGTAAAATTTGTAAAGCTCTGAACTGTCAGATGGATGATATTATGGAATTTATTGATGTTGAAAACTAACTGTCCTGCTTAACGGACACGATTGAGTTTAGAATTATAATGTAAAATACTACTTGGAGGAAATAAAATGGCTACAAGCAATAATGCAAATATCGGTTTTGAAAAACAGATTTGGGATGCGGCATGTGTGCTTTGGGGACATATTCCGGCAGCAGAATATAGAAAAGTTATAGTTGGCCTTATCTTCTTACGTTACATTTCCGGAGCCTTTGAGAAACGTTATCAGGAACTTGTTGCTGAAGGTGACGGTTTTGAAAATGACAGGGATGCTTATGCTGAAGATAACATCTTCTTTGTTCCCGAAAATGCACGTTGGAGCAAAATTTCAGCAGCAGCACATACACCTGAAATTGGAACTGTAATTGACGAAGCAATGAGAGCTATTGAAGCCGAAAATTCAACATTAAAAAATGTTTTACCTAAGAATTATGCAAGTCCCGACCTTGACAAAAGAGTTTTAGGTGAAGTTGTTGATTTATTTACAAACAATATCAATATGGATGATACCGATGAAAGCAAAGACTTACTCGGTAGAACATATGAATTTTGCATAGCCCATTTCGCAGAATATGAGGGTGTTAAGGGCGGTGAGTTCTATACTCCATCAAGTATAGTTAAAACCATCGTATCAATTTTGAAGCCCTTCTCCAACTGTAGAGTTTATGACCCCTGTTGTGGAAGTGGTGGTATGTTCGTACAGAGTGCTAAATTTATTCAGTCCCACAGTGATAAGCGCGGTGAAATTTCTGTTTACGGACAGGAAAGCAATGCCGACACTTGGAAGATGGCAAAAATGAATATGGCTATCAGAGGTATTGATGCAAACTTCGGTCAATATCACGCAGATACTTTCTTTGATGATTTGCACCCAACACTCAAGGCTGATTTCATTATGGCGAACCCTCCGTTCAACCTTTCAAATTGGGGTGCTGATAAGTTAAGGGATGATGTTCGTTGGAAGTTTGGTACACCACCATCCGGTAACGCCAACTATGCTTGGATTCAGCATATGATACACCACCTTGCACCAAATGGTAAGATTGGTTTAGTCCTTGCAAACGGAGCTTTATCAACTCAAAGTAGTGGCGAAGGTGAAATTCGTAAAAACATTATTGAGAACGACTTGGTTGAAGGTATTGTTGCTCTTCCTACACAGTTATTCTATAGTGTAACAATTCCTGTAACACTTTGGTTTATTACTAAAAATAAAAAACAAAAAGGCAAAACTCTCTTCATTGATGCCCGAAAGATGGGTTATATGGTAGATAGAAAGCATAGAGATTTTACCGATGAAGACATACAGAAACTTGCAGAAACCTTTGAAGCCTTCCAAAATGGAAATTTAGAAGAAGTTAAGGGATTTAGTGCTATTGCAACAATACAGGATATTGAAAAGCAGGACTATATTCTTACACCGGGAAGATATGTTGGCATTGAAGAACAGGAAGAAGACAGCGAACCTTTTGAAGAGAAAATGACAAGACTTACTTCCGAACTGTACGAAATGTTTGATAAATCTCACGAGTTGGAAGCAGAAATCCGCAGAAAGTTAGGTGCTATTGGATATGGAAATGAATAATTATCTTATAAAAGATTTAATTTCTGAAATATCTATGGGGCCTTTCGGTTCTAACATAAAAGTCGAATGTTTTGTTGATGATGGTATTCCTGTGCTTAACGGAAGTAACTTAGAAGGATTTTCTCTCAAAGAAGAAAGTTTTAGATATGTTACTGAGCAAAAAGCAGATTCTTTAGGAAAGGCAAATGCCCATAGAGGTGATGTTGTAATAACTCACCGTGGAACGCTCGGACAAATTGTGTTTATTCCCCAAAACTCAAAATTTGATAGATATGTTATATCTCAAAGTCAATTTAGAGTGAAATGCAATGAAAAGGTATTGCCTGAATATTTGGTATATTATTTTCATACAAAGTTGGGACAACATAAATTGCTTTCAAATGCTTCCCAAGTTGGTGTTCCGGCTTTAGCAAGAGCTTCTACGACTTTTCAGATGATTGATATTGATATTCCTTCAGTAGATATTCAAAAGAAAATTGTAGATGTTTTAGAAACAATTAGAGAAAAAATTGAATTAAATAATAAAATAAACAATAATTTAGCAGAACAATCACAAGCAATTTTTAAAAAGTATATGGATGAATTTAAATACACATTAACCCCATTGGGAGAAATCGCTGATATTATTGATTGTCTGCACTCTAAAAAACCCGATATGGTTGATAACACCACAAAACAACTTTTGCAACTTAATAATATCACTGACACAGGTTTTCTTGACCTTTCATCGAAATATTATATTTCTGAAGCCGATTATGAAAATTGGACTCGAAAATGTGAAATCGTTGAAGGCGATTGTGTTATTACAAATGTTGGTCGCATAGGTGCAGTTTCACAAGCTCCAGTTGGTACACACGCCGCAATGGGAAGAAATATGACTTGTATTAGATTAAAAAACGACAAACCATATTATTCTTTTCTTATTACTGCATTGCTCTCCAACCATATTCGCAGAGAAATAATGAAAAATACTGATGAAGGCACAATTATGGGAGCGTTAAATGTAAAGAATATACCTTTGTTGCAGTTCCCAATATTTTCTTCAGAAGTGATGAATACTTTAGAAGAGTCGCTATATCCAATAAGGAAATCCATTGAACAGAATTACCTTACAAATCAGAAACTTTCAGATTTGAGAGATACTTTGTTACCAAAATTGATGTCGGGGACTATAGACCTATCATCTGTTTCTATTTAAGCAACTAAATTATTGTTTATATTAACCTCTACCAACGGCAGAGGTTATCAAAAGAACTGCCGTTGATTGTCGTTCTCTAATAATTATTTAAAGGAGAAACGACTATGAAAAAAGAACTAATTAACGAGGTACTAAGGCAAATGCTACCACACCTTAACAATGCTCAATCCGAGCAGTTAAAGAAGGTGTTGGAGCATACGTTCTATAATTGTGAAATTATAGAAAATCAAAAAGAATTTGACACAGTTAAGAACAATACACATTTAACTGAGCTTTTCATAAGTTCAAAACGAATTGAAGGTTGTTCTGAGAAATCATTAAAGTACTATGAGTCAACAATATCAGCAATGATAAATGATATTGGAAAAGACATTAAATGTGTTGTTACGGATGATTTGAGAACATATCTCACCAACTATCAGCAGCAACGAAATTCAAGCAAAGTCACAATAGATAATATTCGGAGAATTTTATCAAGTTTTTTCTCTTGGCTTGAAGATGAAGATTATATTTTAAAAAGTCCTGTTCGCCGGATACATCGTATCAAAACGAGCAGCAACATAAAAGAAACATATTCCGATGAAGACTTGGAACTTATGCGTGATAACTGCTTAGAACTTAGGGACTTAGCAATGATAGACCTTCTTGCATCCACAGGGATGCGTGTTGGCGAAATGGTTTTGCTTAACCGTGAGGATATTAACTTTACCGAGCGCGAATGTGTTGTTTTTGGAAAAGGAAGCAAAGAAAGACTTGTGTATTTTGATGCAAGAACTAAGATACATTTACAAAATTATATTGAAAGTCGAACCGATAATGAACAGGCCTTATTTGTTACTTTGAAAGCGCCTTATAACAGACTCACCATCGGTGGTGTCGAAGCCCGACTTCGCTCATTCGGAAGAAAACTTTCGCTTAATAAAGTTCATCCCCATAAGTTCAGAAGAACCTTGGCGACAATGGCTATTGATAAAGGGATGCCGATTGAACAACTGCAACAACTTTTAGGACATCAACGTATTGATACAACATTAAAATATGCGATGGTTAAACAAAGCAACGTAAAACTTGCACATAAAAAATACATTGGATAAGGACGGTAAATATTATGGGAGAATGGAAACAATGCAAATTAAAGGATATATGCAAAACAAACGCATCATCCTACTCTTCCAAAGACAATTATTCCTTTGTGAATTACCTTGATACAGGTAATATAACACAAAATGTAATTGATGAAGTTCAGTTTATAGATATTGAAAAGGATAAATTGCCGAGCAGAGCAAAAAGAAAAGTAAAGTATAATAGCATATTATATTCTACTGTAAGACCAAATCAACTTCATTATGGAATTATAAAAGAACAACCGGAAAACTTTTTGGTTTCTACAGGGTTTACCGTTATAGATGTAGATGAAAAAATGGCTGATGCTGATTTCATCTATTATTACCTAACTCAGTATGAAGTTACTGAAAGTATGCAAGCTATAGGCGAACAAAGTACTTCAGCCTATCCGTCAATAAAAGCATCTGATTTAGAAGACTTAGATATATGTCTTCCAACTCTTGAGGAACAAAAAAAGATTGCAAGTTTCTTAAAATCTTTGGATGCGAAAATCACAATAAACAGTGGTATAAACAATAATTTATGTGCTTAGATGTCAATTTCAGATAAATCTAATTCACCTGACATCAGTTTGGGGAGCAGTGCATCCATAGCGCCTAAAAGCACAGTGTTTTCTGCAATGTTGTTTTCGATTGCTTGTTGCAAAGGTAAACATTTATCTTCAAACAACTTAACATCTGCAATGTTCGGTTCTCCAAATGGAATAGAGTTTAATATCCCTTGAGTCATCAATGGTTGACCCGTTCCTATGTGTCTTGATGGAAGATTTGCTCCCTTTAATGCAAAATAAGTAAACAGTTGACAATCAGATATTTTACTTTTGGCTTGAATTGCATTATCACTAACCCAACAGCAAGAGGAAGAAAGAAAAACGTTACCACAGTACGCGCCAACTCTTCCAATGATAATACAATTTTCAGCATTTGATTTGTTTGTATATGCTAAAATACCATTTCCACCATATACAGGAATATTGCCAATTTCATTTGGACGCTTTTTCCCATTTGAAAATTGTATTATACTTTCAAAAGTGGATTGTTTTGAATTGTATAAATCACTAAAAGAACTTTGAAACATAGACAACATTTGTTGCTCTAAATTATTGTTTATCGCAACAAGAATATTTTGTCGCACATCGGGCGACCATTTAAACATATTAACATAGTATAATCAACATAAAAGAAACACTTTTATTAAACAATAGCAAGGAGAAATTTATTATGGGAGTAATTTTTACTGAAGCAAGTTATGAAAACTCTATAATAGAATTATTCAAAAATGATTTGGGGTACGAACACGTTTATGCTCCCGACTTAGAGAGGGACGATTATGCTGTTCGCAATCCCTTATATGAGGATGTTCTTATAGACAGTCTTTATCGTCTGAACCGCAATTTGCCGGAGGATGCTATTTCTGATGCTTTGTATAAGCTGAAGAACTTTGAAAATGGTGAACTTGTGCAGAAAAATATGGTATTTATGGATTACCTTCAGAATGGTATTCCTGTAAGATATTTTGAAAAAGGTGAAGAGCGCTCTGCTATTTGTTATTTAGTTGATTATGAAAATGTTAATAATAATTCATTCATTATTGCAAATCAGTGGACTTGTGTTGAAAACAGTGAAAAAAGACCCGATGTACTTCTTTTCTTAAACGGAATACCTGTTGTCCTTATGGAACTCAAGTCCCCATCACGAGAGGAAACAGATGCCTCAGAAGCATATTTGCAGATAAGAAATTATATGCAAGAAATTCCCTCAATGTTTATTTATAATGCAATCTGTGTTATGAGTGATATGACTAAAAGCAAAGCAGGAACTATCACATCTGGTGAAGACCGTTTTATGGAATGGAAAACCAAGGATGGAAGTTACGAAAACACTCAGCATGCACAGTTTGATACCTTCTTTGAAGGTATGTTCCAAAAAGAACGACTTTTGGATATACTCAAAAACTATATATGTTTCTCAAATGAAGGATTAAAAACGTTTAAAATATTGGCAGGTTATCATCAGTACTTCGCTGTTGGTAAGGCTGTCGAAAGCACACGCAAAGCCACAGTTACCGATGGTAAAGGCGGTGTGTTTTGGCATACCCAAGGCAGCGGTAAATCTCTGTCGATGGTTTTCTATGCTCACAGGCTGCAAGAAGCATTAAACAGTCCTACAATCGTTGTAATTACAGACCGTAACGACCTTGATGACCAGTTGTACGGACAGTTCTGTAAATGCAAAGACTTTTTAAGACAAGAGCCTATACAGGCAGAAAGCAGAGAACATTTAAAATCTCTTCTTGAAGGAAGAAAAGCCAACGGTATTATCTTTACAACAATGCAAAAGTTTGAAGAGTCTGAAGGTGCTTTATCTGAACGCAGAAACATAATTGTTATGGCCGATGAAGCTCACAGAGGACAATACGGACTTGCAGAAAAAATTAAAATAACCAAGAACGAAACAGGTGAAGCTGTTGCTAAAAGAGTTGTCGGCACAGCTCGTATAATTCGCAACAGTTTACCCAACGCAACATATATCGGTTTTACAGGTACACCTATTTCTTCAAAAGACCGCAGTACTCGTGAAGTATTCGGTGAATACATTGATATTTATGATATGACACAGGCGGTTGAAGATGGTGCTACAAGACCTGTTTACTACGAAAGCAGAGTTATCAAGTTAAAACTTGACGAACCGACTTTAAGGTTAATTGATGCTGAATATGAAATTATGTCGAATAATGCCGACCCCGATGTTATTGAAAAAAGCAAACGGGAACTCGGACAGATGGAAGCTGTTCTCGGCAATGAACAGACAATAGAATCACTTGTAAATGATATACTCGACCACTATGAAAACAACCGAGCCGACCTTCTCACAGGTAAAGCTATGATTGTTGCATATTCAAGACCGATTGCGATGAAAATTTACAATAGAATTTTGGAACTTCGTCCATCGTGGACGGAAAAGGTTGCTGTCGTTATGACAGATACCAACAAAGACCCCGAAGAATGGCGAAAAGTAATCGGTAATAAGCAATATAAAGAAGAACTTGCAAAGAAGTTTAAAGATAATGATAGTTCTCTTAAAATAGCCATCGTTGTAGATATGTGGCTCACAGGATTTGATGTACCTTCACTTGCTACAATGTATGTATATAAACCGATGGCAGGTCACAATCTGATGCAAGCTATCGCTCGTGTAAACAGAGTCTTCAAAGACAAAGAAGGTGGTCTTATTGTTGACTATGTTGGTATTGCTACAGCACTCAAGCAGGCAATGAACGATTATACCACTCGTGACAAGAAGAACTACGGTGATACAGATGTTGCAAAGGTAGCCTATCCTAAGTTCCTTGAGAAATTATCTGTATGTCAAGATTTGTTCCACGGTTTTGACTATAAAAAGTTCACGACAGGTTCAGATTTGGAAAGAGCTAAGACAATTAGCGGTGCTGTAAACTTTATTATTGACAGAGAAAAGAAAGAAGACAAAGATACATTCATAAAAGAAGCCCTCTTACTCCATCAAGCACTTTCTCTGTGTTCTTCTCTTGTTGATGAAGTAAAACGATTTGAAGCAGCATTTTTTGAAGCTGTTAGAGTTACCGTTGTTCGTATAACTAACGGTGGCGAAGGTAAAAAGATTTCTCTGCCTGAAATGAACGCAAGAATTAACGAACTTTTGAAACAGAGTATAAAAAGTGATGGTGTTATTAACCTTTTCTCTGATGTTCACGAAGAATTTTCGTTGTTTGACCCTAAGTTTTTGATGGAAATAGCAAAGATGAAAGAGAAAAATCTTGCAGTGGAATTACTGAAAAAATTGATTGCAGAACAGATACATATTTATCGCAGAACCAATGTTGTGCAGTCTGAAAAATTTAGTGTAATTATTCAAGAAACAATGAATAGATACCTTAATGGTATGCTCACTAATGAAGAAGTTATCAGTGAACTTTTAAAAATGGCACAGCAGATTTCACAGGCAAAAGCAGCCGGTGATGAAATGGGTCTTTCTGAAGAAGAACTTGCTTTTTATGATGCTTTAACTAAGCCACAGGCAATAAAAGATTTCTACGAAAATGATGAACTCATCGCTATTACAAAAGAGTTGACTGAAGCATTGCGTAAAAACAAGACTGTCGATTGGCAAAAGAGAGAGTCCGCACGAGCAAAAATGAGAATGATGATTAAAAAACTCTTGAAAAAACATAAATATCCACCTGAAGGTATGGATGATGCTGTTCAGACAGTTATGACACAGTGCGAACTTTGGACGGATAATGTGGCTATGTAAAACTATTTGATAAAAATTCTCAAGGAGGAAAAAAATTATGTCAATATTTAAGAATGAAAACGAAAAAAATTATGTAGGCGGCAGAAAACATTGGACTGATGTTATAAAGAATACAGGACCGGAAGATGCACTTATTTGGCGTCAACCTGAAGAAGATTTTAATAATAATTCTACACTTATTGTTATGCCGGGTGAAGAAGCAATATTTATAGATAACGGAGTTATCGTTCAAACTTTTAGCAATGGTAAATATACTCTATCTACAGAAAACTATCCGTTTATCAGCCGACTTAAAAATGCTTTTTCAGGCGGTGTGAGTAGGTATAATTGTGTTGTGTATTTTATTCGCAAAACACATACAGTGGAACTTCTTTGGGGTTCTGATTCGCCAATTCAAGTAAGGGATAAAATTCACGATGTTCGTACTGATGCAAAAGTTAGAGCTTCTTATAAAATACAAATAGAGAACTCTTCTCTTTTTATTGAAAATATTATAGGTAATAATGTTAATTATAGCACACAAGAAGATATTAAGCAGCATTTTAAATATGAATTTCAAAGCAAAATTAGAACTGTAGTGTCACAGTTTTTAAACAGTTACGAGCAGGAACTTATAGGTTTAGATGCACATTTAGGTGAAATATCAGAGAAAATTTCTCCGCTTATTGATACCGTTCTTGTTACATATGGATTAAAATGTGTTGCTTTTTCATTGGCCGCTATTGATATTGATACTGAAAAATATGATAAAATTGACGAATATCAGATTGAACGCATCGGCAAACAAAAAGAAGCACTTGGCGATGTTGAAGTTATGAACATTCTTGGAGATAATTGGGAAAAACAGCAACAGATAAACATTCAAAAAGAACTTGCTAAAAATCCGGGAGCTGGTGGAATAGCATCCGTTGGAGCTGGTATAGGTATGGGAATGGCCGCACGTGAAGTTTTTAATTCTGTACCCTCAAACGGACAAGCACAAAATACCACTTCTAACAAGGCGGAGCGTTTGAAAGAATTAAAAGAACTGCTCGAATTGGAATGTATAACTCAAGAAGATTACGATAAGAGAAAACAGGAAATTCTTAGTGAAATATAAAATTATTGGGAGGGATAAAAATGCCATTAGTTCCGGCAAAATGTACTCAGTGTGGTTCAAATTTAACTGTTGAATCATCACAAGATGCAGCGGTGTGTCCTTTTTGCAACACACCATTTATCGCTGAAAAAGCCATAAATAATTACAATACAACCAATCACATCAATGCAAAAACAGTTAATGTCTTTCAATCTCCCAACTCTGACTTCGTAATCAGGGCTGGTGTGCTTGAAAAGTACACAGGCGAGAGTGAAAAAGTAATAATCCCTAAATCAGTTAAATATATAGGTCAAAAGGCATTTGCAAGTTGCTATGGAATAAGCAGTGTCGAACTAAATGATGGACTAATTGAAATATGTTATGATGCTTTTTTCGGTTGCAAAAATCTTATAAATATATCAATTCCTGACACCGTTGAAACAATCTGCGGCGGTGCATTTGGATATTGTGAAAAATTACAGGATGTTTTTATTGGTAGTGGTGTTAGAGTAATTGGAACACAAGCCTTTTCCAACTGTACTAACCTAAAGAATGTGACCATCCCCGACAATGTTGAAGTTATTGATTCTATGGCTTTTATGGATTGCACATCATTAGAAAAAATTAAATTGTCAAAATCTATAAAAAAAATAAATAGTTCTTTATTTAAAAACTGCAAAGCATTAAATGAGATTGATATTCCTGATAACGTATTAGAAATTGATATAGAAGCATTTAGAGAATGCAGTAACTTACAAAATGTAAAATTTTCAAAAAATTTGAAACAAATATCGGCAGGAGCATTTTTTGGTTGTACCTCTTTAACAACCCTGTCGTTCCCGATGGGAATTGAGAAAATAGACGATGGATATGATACATCTATACACGGCGCTTTTTATGGGTGCAAAAACTTAAAAAAAGTAAATTTTCCTTCAAGTTTAATAAACAAACGTGAAGCAGCCGATGCCTTTGGTGAATGTGTTGGTTTATCGGATGTAGAAATTTCATCAAATGACTTGATAGGACTGAGTAGCAAATATAAAACATCAGACGGAAAAGAACATCGCAGAATGGATAGATTTAAAGGTTCTCCGTTTGAAAGAAAAATAAATAATATATTTGAGCGAGAATTATGTATTTATTGCGGTGGAAGATTTAAAGGTTTATTTAAAAAAATATGTGAAAATTGCAAAAAAGAAAAAAACTACTAAGGAGGGGTTACAATGCCATTAGTTCCGGCAAAATGTACTCAGTGTGGTTCAAATTTAACTGTAGAACCATCACAAGAAGCAACAATATGTCCTTTTTGTAATACACCATTTATTACCGAAAAGGCAATCAATAATTATTCTACAACAAATAATATCAATGCAAATACTGTTAATATATTTCAAACATCCGAAAGTGATTTTGTTGTTAGAGCAAGAGTTTTAGAAAAATATAACGGAACTTCATCAAATATTGTAATTCCTGATGGAGTGTCCGAAGTTTCAGCAAAAGCATTTGAAAATTGTAGTAAATATATAGAGAGTATGATTATTAGCGAAGGAGTAAAAAAAGTAATTTTGTCAGATTGCTTAAACTTGACAAAGTTAGAACTTCCAAGTTCATTAGAAGAACTTTGGTTGCACAATGCTGAAAAACTAAAGCATTTAACATTGCCAAATGGAATTAAAACTGTTTACATAACAAATTCAGGAATAATAGAAATAGATTTTCCAAGCAGCGTTGAAAAACTTATATTCAAATGGTGCCATAATATTAAAAAGATTTCTGTTCCTAACGGTATTGTAGATATAGAAAATGATGCGTTTGAAAAATGTTCTTCGTTGGAAACTGTTATCCTTCCGCCATCAATAAAAACCATTGGAGAACATTCTTTCCAAGATTGCGTAAATTTGAAAAATATAAATTTACCAAATGGTTTATTAAAAATAAAAAGTTACCTCGGAGATAGCGATTACCCATTTGAGTTTGGAGCTTTTCGCAACTGTAAAAGTTTGACTTCTATCGAAATTCCAAATTCAGTTGAACGCATAGGCTCTGATGCTTTTTATGGATGTTCAAGTCTAAAATATGTAAAAGTAAAAGAATCTTTGTTGAACAAATCTTACAATGGTGATTATACTCACGAATTTAGGACTACTCCATTCGATTGGAAATATTGTGGTCGATGTCAACATTGCGGTGGAAGGTTTAAAGGGCTATTCACCAAAGCATGTGAAAGATGTAAAAAAGAAAAAGATTATTAAGTTTTATGGAGGATGTTGGTATGTTAATTCCGGCAAAATGTACACAATGTGGTTCAAACCTAACTGTTGACTCTTCCCAAGATGCAGCAGTTTGTCCTTTTTGCAACACACCTTTTGTTGCGGAAAAAGCAATAAATAATTATAATACAACGAACAACATAAAAGCCGATGTGGTTAATGTTTTTCAAACAAAAGAAAGTGACTTTATTATTCGTGGTGGTGTTTTAGAAAAATACATTGGTGAAAATACAGAAGTTTGTATTCCAAACAATGTTGTAAGAGTTAATGAAGGTGCTTTTAAAGATTGTTACGGTATTACCAATGTTGTATTTCCGAACAGCGTAAATTTCATAGGTGACTGTGTATTTTCTAACTGTACATCTCTTGAAACTGTTTCTCTTCCTGAAGGATTAGAAAAAATTTCTTTGGGATTATTTTCAGGATGCGAACAATTAAAAAAAGTAAACATCCCTCATTCTGTAAAAAGTATAGAAGGTTCTGCTTTTCAACATTGTGAATCACTTTCTGATATTTCTATGCCCGACAGCATTTCTGAGATTGGTGGAAGTGCATTTTTGAATTGTAAAAAACTAAAAAATATTGTTGTTCCAGAAGGAGTAAAATCAATCCGTAGTAAAACATTCGCAAATTGCTCTTCGTTGGAAAGTGTTGTACTGCCTAACACACTTGAAGAAATAGAAAATGAAGCATTTAAGGATTGTATATCATTACGCAACATAAATATCCCAAAGAGTGTTAAGAAAATTGCACATAATTATTATGATTCTTTGTATGAACTTCAAGAATATGCACCATTTGAAAACTGTAAAAATTTGAGAACTATAAATGGAAAAACTGACCCATATGAAGACTTATTTGGTATTGCTATAAAAGAAAGTTTTGTAGGAACTCCGCTTTTTGAAGTGTTTCATAAACATTTAGTGTTTGTTGCCAAAGGTAAGTGTAGATGGTGTGGCGGAAAATTCAAAGGTATTATGACAAAAGTTTGTTCTGTATGCAACAAAAAGAAAGATTACAGATAGTGCATATCATTTTCAAGGAGAAAAATCAATATGATGTGGGATGTTTCTGATGAACACGAAGTATGTTATAAGGATAAAAATATACTGAAACAAGTAAATACTTTAACTGATTTTTTCGATGATATTATTACTTACATATACAAAACATACGACCATAGTGAATATTTTATAGATGTGTTCTACACGGAAACAGAAGATGTCGGAACCGGGATGTACGAACAGCTTATGAAATATTTGAATATGTTTGTAGGCGAAGACTATAGACAAAAATTCATTGATAAATACAGTAATGATAGTTGTGAGTGCGAACTTATAACTTCGGGAACTATAAGTGACTCGTTAAATAATGTTTTCAATATACAGTGTGGAAAACGCAAGTTTCTTGATGACCCGAAGGTTAATGAGTTGTTGCATATACTTTCTGATAAAATCAGTAGTGGTGTTGGTACATCCGATGCAGAGTGTTATAAGATTACAAAATCCCCAAGGATATTTGATGAATTTTACCCATCAATAGTTTTTGCAGAGCCCTGTATCCGGTGTGGAAATTATACATTTCTCATTATCTACGGTACATCAGATTAAACAAAAATTTAATACAATATGTGAATTTTAGGAGAGAAGAAAATGATTATTGAACCGGGAAGAATTATAAATGATTTTATAGAACCAAATAAAAGACAGTATGCTATTCCTGTATATCAGAGAAATTACGAATGGTCTAAAGAACAGTGTGAAAAACTGCTTGAAGACATTGTTATTGCTTATAAAAAAGATAAGACCCATTTCTGTGGTTCGGTAGTATATGCCCTTCTCGAAGAGAAACACAACATATTCTATTATGTCATTATTGACGGTCAGCAGCGCTTAACAACAATATATATTTTGCTAAAGGCACTTCTTGACTTAGCAGAAACCGAGTCTGAAAAGGATGTGTTCACGGAAGCATTATTCAATAAGGATAAATTCGATACATATGATGTTGATACGGCAAGTAAACTTAAACTTAAACCCATTAAAAGCGATAATTTTCAGTTGTTTTTACTAATGGAAAACAAATATGATGAAATTGATAAAAGCAGTGGAATATGGAGAAATTACGAGCTTTTCACGACTCTTGTAAAGGAATATCTTGCCAATAACACTGTAGAAAATGTAAAGGAAATTTATAAGGGCTTGGAAAAGTTAATCTGTGCCAAAATTAAGTTAGACGGTGATGATAATGCACAGGAAATTTTTGAAAGAATAAATTCTACAGGCGTACCACTTAGACTACCGGACAAAATCAGAAATTTTGTCCTTATGACAGATGCAGAACAAGAAAAGTTATATGAAAACTATTGGTTAAAAATTGAAACCCTTTTAACTAAAGATAATATGTCTGCATTTTTCCTTGACTACCTTAATATGAAAATTGATGGGTTTGCCAAAGATGAAAATGCTTATGATGTTTTTAAGAAAATATATGTAGATGGTTCATACACAAATGAGTCTATGCTTTCAGAACTTCTTCATTATGCTGAATTTTATCACGCATTTTTATACGGTGATGAAAAATACAGTGGTGAAGTCAACTCTTTACTTGGAAGTTTGCAGAAGTTAAAACAGACAACCATCTTCTTATTCCTCTTTAAAGTTTTTGATGATTTTGAAAAAGGAACATTAGAGCAATCCGAGCTTGAAAAATTACTTAGATTTTTACTTGCATACAGTGTACGCAGAACAATTTGTGAAGTTGGTTCTAACTCCTTGAGAGGTTTATATAAAACACTTTATGCCAGAGTTTTTGTTAATGAAAAAAACAAAGAAAATTATTATGATGCCATTGTATGTTTCTTTATGCAGTTGACATCAAAAGATGCTCTTATAGATGATGAAACATTTAAAATTGGATTAAAACGCAACAATTTATATAGAAAAAATGCACTGTGTAAATATTTGCTTTCTGCAATAGAAAACCAAGGTAAAGAACAGATAAAAACCGATAATCTCACTATTGAACATATTATGCCACAGAACAAAAATCTTTCGACATCTTGGCAGATTATGTTGGGAGATAATTGGCAAGAAGACAGAGATAAATACTTGCACACTCTTGGTAATTTAACACTCACAGCTTATAACAGCGAATTGGGTGATAAGCCGTTCTCTGAAAAGAAAAAATTGCTTGAGGATGCTCACTCAAAGACTATCACTCTTTATGAAGATGTTAAAGACTGTGATGTTTGGAACGCATCAGCAATAGAAAGTCGTGCTGAAAAACTCTCTGATACGATAATCAAGTTGTTTTCTGTAGATAAACCGGAAGTTGAAATATCCTTTGCAGACCCAAGATACAAAGAATATACTTGTGATAATCCTGATGATGCAACATATAAAACACCCAATTATTATATTCTGCAAGGTGAACGTGTTATTTGCACAAACTTTGCCGAAATGCTTAGAAGTATTGTTGACAGACTTTATGCTCAAGACAGCAGCATAATTAACGATATGGCAAAGAAAGACGAGCAGATTATTTCTTGGTCGCAAAATGTTATGTTCTCATATGATGTTGAGAAAATTAGCGGTGATTACAAACTTTCTGACACAGGAATCTATGAAAGCACAGGTTTTTCAGCTTCACACATTATGTGGATAATACAGGCCTTGTTAGATAGATACGATATTGACAGAAGCGATTTCGTTTATAACGCAAGGTCGAACAAAAAAACAGACGAACAAACAATCAATTCATAACGCAGAGGTGATATAATTGGCAATTCTTTCAATACTTTTTGGTTTAGGGCTACTTTGTTTATGCTGTTATGGAATATATGCAAATATTTCCGTAAAAAAAGAAGCCGAGCAGAAATATGAGGCTCAAGTTCAAAAAGCGGAGAACCAAATTTTTTCTGCTCTTGAATATCATTTACCAAAGATGAAAAGTCATTATTATGAACTTAAATCCACGGTTAAGATTCCATACGATTGTCCTCTTGTCGATATGACAACTACTGTATTTGGTCTTCCTTGTGAAGCTCAGGCTACAGGTGGAAAACTCTTTAACTTGCTTAATGATTTTTATATGTGGAAAGATGAAAACAATCTATACTTGTTTCCTTCGGAAAAACACTTAGAAAAAGAACACATCACATATCGGACATTGCCAAAAGATTTAAGTGCAAAACTTGTTGATAGTGATATTTCGCTTATAAAAATCCCAATAAACAATATAGAATATTATAAAATTCAAGGTGATGAACGAAGAGAAACTAAAATACTCTCTGCCAATAATGGGATAAATGTAAAAGGTGCTGTTGTGGGTGGTTTGTTGGCAGGTGATGCAGGAGCTGCAATCGGTAGCCAATATGGAAAAAATATCATTACCTCAAACACACATCATTTTGATGAACGAATTTGTGAAGTTCTTTATAAAGATAAAAATGAAGTTAAGAAAATAAAATTAAGTATTACAGCTTATGAACATTTGGAAAAGTGGTTTCCGAACAAAGAGTTTTCTTATGTTACAGCTCAGGTGCAAAATAAACCTATTGATTCTTTTGAAGAAATAAAAAAATATAAAGAACTTTTAGATAGTGGAATTATTTCCGCAGAAGAGTTTGAGCAAAAGAAAAAGGAATTACTAAACCTTTAAATGTAACAAGGGGTGCTGACAATGGGCGTTAAATGTGTAAAATGCGGAAGTAACAATACAGCGGAATACTTGTATGGTTTGCCATTATTTAATGAGAAATTACAACAGGATATGGCAGATAACAAGGTTATCTTAGGCGGTTGTGAAGTGTCGGATTTTGACCCGAAATACCACTGTAACGAATGTGACAATGATTTTGGTTTTTCCGCAAAACGTCTTTGTGATGGTGAATTTACGGACTACATTGAAGAAACCGTTTATTATATGTTTTCCATAGACTATCCCGAATTTGGTGAGTCAAAGTTTACTTTATCAAAAGAAAATGATAAATTCTATGTTCGTGTTTATACTCCAAAGCATAAGTATGAAAAAGAAATTCCCGAAAAAGAATATAAAAAGAATTTGACTACTATCTTTGAAAAAGCCTATGTTCTTGAATGGAATGAAGAATATGTGATATTGCCAAAGGTTGACGGAACGAAATGGAAAGTTGAGGTTAAATGTAATAACGGAAAAACCTTTTCTTCTATCGGCAAAAATTGTTTTGCTCCATACTTTAAAAAAGCGAAAAGCAGATACGATTATTATTCTATTAACTTTGAAAGAAATTAGTTATAAATTTGAACGGAGATAAGACATATGAAGAAAAATAATGAAATAACAATTCGTTCTTCAGCGGCAGAATATCTTACATATGTTGCAGCCACCGGAAGCAATGATGAAAGTATAGAAATGCGTTACGAAGACGAAAATATATGGCTTACACAAAAGATGATGGCTACACTCTACGATGTTTCTGTTTCTGCAATAAATCAACATCTGAAGAAGATATATGAAGATTCAGAACTTGAACAGGAAGCAACTATTAAGAAATACTTAACAGTTCAAAAAGAAGGTTCAAGAGAGGTTTCAAGAAATATAGACCACTACAATTTACAGGCAATCATCGCAGTCGGATTTAAAGTAAATAATGAAAGAGCTGTTCAGTTCCGTAAATGGGCCAATGCGATTGTAAAGGATTATACAATCCAAGGTTGGGTTATGGATGATGAAAGATTAAAAAATGGCGGTTCGGTTCTTACAGAGAAATATTTTGAGCATTTGCTTGAAAGAATTAGAGAAATCAGACTGTCAGAACGTAAATTTTATCAAAAAATAACTGATATTTATGCTACTGCTCTTGACTATGACAAAACATCAAAAACTACAAAACAGTTTTTTGCAAATGTTCAAAACAAACTTCATTGGGCGATACATCGTCATACGGCAGCAGAACTTATTATGGAACGAGCAGACAGCGAAAAACCTCATATGGGACTTACATCTTGGGAGAATTATCCCGATGGTAAAATTCAAAAATATGATGTATCTATAGCCAAGAATTATCTTGCTGAAGATGAATTGCAAGGATTAAGACGAATTGTGACAATGTATCTTGATTATGCAGAACATCAGGCATCAAGACATATACCTATGACTATGGAAGATTGGGCTGATAGACTTAATCGTTTCCTTGAGTTTAACGAGCATGACATTTTGACAGA
>JAGAJK010000001.1 GCA_017626145.1 Clostridia bacterium | reverse complement strand
GCATGATTATATTATGCTCCTAAAATTTTTCAAAAAGTTTGTAACGAATTGTCATTATAGAAGTCTAATAGGTGACAAGGAGGTGAGATTGTGCAGGACTTTGATAAAATATACGCTGAATATTTTTCAGAAGTTTATAAATTTGTGTTGACGCTTTGCCAAAATTCTGTATTGGCAGAAGAAATCACACAAGAAGTATTTTTTAAAGCTCTCAAGAACATAGAAAGCTTTAAGGGTGAGTGTAAGCTGAGTACATGGTTGTGTAGGATTGCAAAAAACACTTTTTACGACTATGCAAAGAAAAACAACCGTCAGGTCGATTATCCGCTTGAAATCATAACATCTGACGAAAATATTGAAGATAAGTTTGCTGATAAAGAAACAGCTTATTCCATTCATAAAGTCTTACACAAACTCAATGAGCCGTATAAGGAAGTATTCTGGCTGCGAACTTTCGGAGAACTATCTTTCACTCAAATCGGTTCATTGTTTGATAAAACCGAAAGCTGGGCCAGAGTTACTTATTACAGAGCAAAAGTTATGATAAAGGAGGAATTATAATGACTTACCCTTGTGGAATTATTAGAGATCTGCTGCCGTTATACATTGATGATGTATGTAACGAAGAAAGCAAACAGGCAGTAGAAAATCACTTGTCAGAATGTGAAAAATGCAGGAATTACTATGAGTCTATGAAATCAACGGAAGGATTTGTAGCAAAAGAAAATGACAATTCGGAGGATATGAAAATGGCTAATAACTTGAAGAATGTAAAGAGCAAAATTAATAAAAAAATCAGAAACATTGTTATTGGTGCGGTGGCAGCAATGGCGTTTGTTATCGTCGGGGTTACTCTTCTATTTAATGTCGCATTAAAAGAAGTTTCGACTGATGATGTGATAGTGTCTGCAAATGTATATTCGTTTGAAGAGCTTATAGAAAATCCTGCAAGCAATGTTCCAAATTCGGAATCGGTTACAATTTATTCGGATGATAGTGATAATTCGCAAAAGATAGAGGTTAGAATTCCCGAAATAGGAGAGATTACTGTTACTGAGGATACGATAGAAAAGAATAAGTATGTAACTGTATTTTCAGTAAGTTCTGAATACTTTATCAGAACTATAAAACACGAAATAAAAGGGGATACAATTTACATTTCAGCCTTTAAAACAACACTTTTAAACAATAAAGCTGAAAGTTATCAGAAAACAATGACAAGTCTTCAATTCAGCGAAATAAACAGAATTGTCTTTGTTGAAGATGACGGTAAAGAAACTGTACTTTGGAGCAAATAACATAAATTATAGGAGCATAACCTTTGTGGCTATGCTCCTGCTTTTTTATACTCGTGGTTCTCCGTATTCTCTTTTCATTGCTGCGGTAGATACAACCCACTGCTTTCCGAACTTACAAACATCCACACCTTCTACAAGCTTGCCGTAACTGATAGCTTTTCTTAATGTGCTTTCATTGAGTGCCCAGAGTGTAGTCGCATCGCTGAAGGCCATAAGTCCGTCAAAAGGTGTTTCGGTAACGATTCCGTTTTCCCACAATTCATCGCAGGATAAATCCAAATCATCATTCCATATAATTCCGTATCCACCCACATCAACAGTAACTTCAGAAAACAGATGTGGTTCTTTTAATTCCTTAAATGCAGGTATTGCATCGAATAGTGGTTTAACATCATATATCTTTGTGCAGCCCTCTGCAAACTGAACGCTCAGACGATAATCAGTAAGCGGAGATACATTTTTAATCTTATGGAACATACTGCATACCTCCTTATTCCAACGGAGAAAGCTGCTTAAATTCCTGAGTTTCCCACATTGTAAGTAATTCGTCTTTATTGAGAGAAACCCATTCCTTAACCATTTCGAGAGCCTTGTTCGGCAAAGCTCCTTCTATAACCTTTCCGTCAGGTATTGTTATTGCTGCCACATCATCGCCGTATATTGCGTGAATGTGTGGCGGATTATGTTCTTTCTGCAAAAAATACATACGAATTATAATTCCATAGAATCTTGATAGTACAGGCATAACATCGTCTCCTTTCGATAATATTATATCACGGTATCGTGATAATGTCAATAGTATAGGCACGTTTTCAAAAAAATATTCTACAAATTTTCAAAAAAGTATTCTAAAAAAGTAATGCCCTAATGCTTTTTACATTAAGGCATCACTTTTTTATTCGATTACATATTCAAACTCAGTACCGTCTTTTACTTCTTCAAGTGTAATTTCGACTTCCTTTTCAGGAACACCATATTCTGATTCCTGATTATCACTTTCGGTTAGAATTGATGTTGTGTAAATTACATCTTTTTCTTCAAACCCGTGCTTTTCAAGCAAAGCATTAACAGCATCAGGATTTGCTTTTGATTTATCAAGCGGAATTTCAAATAATGCTTTTTCTCCCTTATATGACTCGTTAAACGAAATTGCTCCGTTTTCTGAAATGTTAAACAGATCAGAACTCGGTGCGCCTCCTTCGTAGACAGCAATGTAAACCTGTTTATCTGCAAATATTTCAATACTTCCACATTCAATCAGAAAATATTCAACACCCTCATAAATAAAGGTATGCTTGCCGCCGTTTCCTATGGTGAATATGTTTATTTGCCACGGTTTATAACCTTCAACAAGTGGTGTAATCATGAGATTAGAGTAATCTGTTACTGCACTGCCGTCAGCCTTTGTGATAGCTCCTACAATATATGTAAGTTCTTTGTCAACATCTGCATCTGGAACCTTATCAAGATTTTTGCCGGATGTCATACCGAGCAATTCAATGTTGTAATCGCCACTTGTCTGTGCGGGAATGTTAAAAGTTGTATCATCTTTTGAAAAAATCTCTGCAAGCTCATACCTTTCAAGATGAGTTGCTACATCTTTCGGTGTAAGAAAGTAATATGCTGCAAACGCGGTAAGTGAAATTGCTGCAATTATTGCTGCTGCCACAAGCGAAACAGACCATTTTCTTTTTGTTTTTCCTGTACTTGTATTCATAATTTGTTCCTCCGTAATTTTGTTTTTTGTGAGTTCTAAAACTCTGTCCGATGAAATTGATATATTTGTATTCAAATTAACCGTTTCGTCAAGGTAATTATCAAATAACTCTCTCAAATTTTTCCTCATTTGAAATACCCTCCTTCTTCAAATATGTCCTTTAATTTCTTTCTGCTTCGGTTCAGCCTGCTTTTTATCGTTTCCAAATTCGTATTTGTTTCAATGGAGATTTGCTTTGTGGACTGATTGTAATAGTAATACCGTATCAGGATGTCCTGATCCTTCTTATCCAGTTTTTTCAGTGCCGAGGATATAACTTCATTCTGTTCATCCGCTTCAAGCTTATCAAAAGCATTATCATCAGAACAGATTATCGTATCCTCATTAAGTTCCTCGAAAACAATACGCCGTGAACGAATATAATTTTTTGCTTTATTTCTCGCTGTGCTGCCAAGCCAGCTCTTTATATTATTTTTTGTAAGAGTGTTCCGGTTTTGCCACAAGCTGAAGAACACATCTGATGCAAGCTCCTCGACAGTTTGGCAGTCGCAAAATGAACCAAGCTGATTTGCGATTATTGTGCCGACATAATTTGTATATGTAAGGATGATGCTTTCAAGTGCTTTTTCATCACCTCTCTGCATGAGTTTAATTTGTTTCTTGTCATTCATTTGTTTTACCACCTCAAGGTTCTCAAAATGCGCATTTCACCTATATAGACACCTTAAAATTCAATTTGGGTGCATGATTTTTATAATTTATTTTTATTATAGCATTTTCTGATTATTAATGCGATATTTTTTATGAATAAAAATATTCTACAAATTTGCAGTAGGGGATTGACAAATTAAAACTATGTAGCTATAATATAAATATACATAGAATATCTATGTATATAGAATTAAGATGTAAGGGTGATGAAAGTGGCAATTAACAAAGAACTTGTAAAAGGCAGCACGTCAATTCTTGTTTTATCGTTGTTATCAAGAGAAGATATGTATGGCTATCAAATAACGCAAACTTTAAAAGAAGAAAGCAATAATGTGTTTGAGATGAAAGAAGGTACATTATATCCTCTTTTGCATGGCTTGGAAAACGAGAAAGCAATCGAGGCATATTGGAAAGATGCAGATAACGGAAAACGCAGAAAATATTATCATATCACAAAAGTTGGAAAGAAACTTTTGGAAGATAAAAAGGCTGAGTGGAGTGTCTATTCCAAGGCAGTTAATACGATTATAGGAGGGGTTTGTTATGAGTAGAGTTATAGATAGCTTTATCAATGATGTTTGCAGTTACATAAAATACAAAGGTGTTCATAAAGAGGTCAAGGATGAACTATCTTTACATATTGACGAATTGAAAGATTCTTATACTAGCAAAGGCTTATCTGAAGAAGACGCAGAGAAAAAAGCAATAGCTGATATGGGAAATGCTGCAGAAATCGGAGAAAAACTAAATAAACAACACAAACCACAAACGGAATGGAGTCTAATTATATTAACTGCGATTATTTCAATT
>JAGAJK010000035.1 GCA_017626145.1 Clostridia bacterium | reverse complement strand
TCAAATTCACTTCCGGGCACCGGCACAGGGCGTCTTCTGCCATTTGCATCAGGTTCGCCAAGTTCCATCTTAATGCATCGCATACCTTTAACAAATCCATTTAGAGGATCTTTTGGATTATCCGGATTATTATATCCGATAATTTCAGTAGGATTACAAAGAAGATTGAATTCAATTCCCTCTTCTTGCGCATGCTCAACTTCTTCGCGTCTTGCAGGAAGCTCATCCATAGAACGGCGATATACTATATACACCTTATCTGCACCAAGCCTTAAGGCTGTTCTTGCAGCATCCATGGCAACGTTACCTCCACCTACAACCGCAACATTTCCGCCTTTCATAATAGGTGTTTCCGGATTTTCAAGATAAGATTTCATCAGATTGCTTCTTGTCAAAAACTCATTGGCGGAATATACTCCATTGAGAGATTCTCCGGGTATTCCCATAAAATTAGGGAGTCCGGCACCAGAACCAATGAAAACTGCTTCAAAACCATTTTCGAATAATTCATCTACTGTTAATGTTTTTCCAATTACAACATTTGTTTCAATTTTAACGCCCAGCTTATTTAGTGTTTCAACTTCTTTTGCAACAATCGACTTAGGCAAACGAAATTCGGGTATTCCATATACTAAGACACCGCCTGCAGTATGAAGTGCTTCATAAACAGTTACATCATAGCCTTTCTTTGCCAGGTCACCTGCACAAGTAAGACCTGAGGGACCTGAACCTACAATAGCAACCTTATGTCCGTTGGATTCCGGTTTAACCGGTTCTTCTTTGCTGAAGGTATTGTGCCAGTCAGCAACAAATCTTTCAAGTCTTCCAATTCCTACCGACTCGCCTTTAATTCCTCTTACACATTTTGATTCACACTGTGTTTCCTGAGGACATACTCTTCCGCACACTGCAGGTAATGAAGATGACTTTGAAATAATCTGATATGCTTTTTCAAACTCACCCTCCTTGATTGCTGAAATAAACTCCGGTATATGTATTTTAACCGGACAACCGTCTACACAAGGCATATTTTTGCAATTAAGGCAACGCATTGCCTCGTTAATTGCAGTTTCTTCTGAATAACCAAGGGCAACCTCATCAAAGTTGTGTGCACGGACTTTAGCATCCTGGGTAGGCATCTGATTGCGTGTTGGAGACATATTTGCAGTAGCCATATTATTCTACCTCCTTTTTAAAGAGATTGCAGGTATCTTCGTGGGCATGTCTTTCAAAGGATGAATACATTCTTCCCCTTGACATTGCTTCATCAAAATCAACTTCATATCCGTTAAAATCAGGACCGTCTACACAAGCAAACTTTGTCACTTTTTTACCCTCTATATTAAGAGTTAGCCTGCATCCTCCACACATACCTGTTCCATCAATCATAATTGGATTCATAGAAACTGTTACAGGTACTTCAAAAGGCTTTGCGGTAAGCACTACAAATTTCATCATAACAAGCGGACCTATTGTGATAATCATATCGAACTTCTCGCCATTTTCAAGCATTTCCTTGAGCGGAAGGGTAACATTTCCCTTTTCTCCGTATGAGCCATCATCTGTCATAATCCTCAAGGTATCGGAATATTCTCTGAATTCGTCTTCAAGAATTAAAAGGTCTTTGCTCCTGAACCCAATGATACTTGTTACGTCTGCACCCATTTCGTGAAGTTTTTCTGCAATCGGCATTGCAATAGCACAACCTACTCCACCTCCGACAATACATACCTTTTTAATGCCATCAAGATGGGTTGGAACTCCTAAAGGTCCGACAAAATCAGCAATATATTCACCCTGCTCTTTATGAGCGAGCTTTTCCGTTGTACCCCCAACAATCTGGAATATAATCTTCACAGTTCCGTTTTCTTTATTAACTCCCGCAACAGTCAGAGGTATTCTTTCTCCGTTATCATCAACTCTGAGTATTATGAATTGACCGGGCTTTGCCTTATTTGCTACGAGAGGAGCTTCTATGAGCATCTGTACAACAAAATCATTTAGTATTTTCTTTTCTGTTATTTTATACATGATATCACTCCGTAAAAAAGACGGCTACCGATACCCGGTAACCGTCTGTATGATATTACACGATGTATCCGTTATTAGAAATCAACTTCTGTGTCGTAGTAGCAGCACTTGAGAAGTTTTTCCATTTCTTCTACTGAAATCTTACGAGGATTAGATCCTGTACAAGCATCTGCAACTGCATTCTCTGCAATTTCAGGAAGTCTTTCAAGGAATATGTCCTCAGGAACAAATCCCTGTTCGCAAGGATAACTGTCAGCGCCGTAATTCTTGATGCACTGTGGAATTTTAAGAGCATCGTTCATGCCACGAAGATAAGCGATAAGATTTGTAACCTTTTCATCATCATTAGCGCCGCCGAGTCCCATATAATCAGCAATTACACCATAGCGTTTCTTAGCTGTTTCGTCCTTTGCATTAAATGCAATAACCTTAGGAAGATACATTGCATTAGCCGCACCGTGAATAATATGAGCACCTAAATCTTCAAATACAGCACCTGTCTTGTGAGCCATCGAGTGAACGATACCGAGGAGTGCATTTGAGAATGCCATACCAGCGAGGCACTGAGCATTATGCATTGATGCACGCTTTGTCATATCGCCATTGTATGAAGGCACAAGGTCTTCCTGAATCATTTTAATTGCAAAAATTGCAAGAGGATCTGTAAATTCACTATTAGCTGTTGATACATAAGCTTCTATAGCGTGAGTCATTGCATCCATACCTGTGTGAGCTGTGAGCTTCTGTGGCATTGTTTCTGCAAGTTCGGGATCAACAATTGCAACGTCAGGTGTGATTTCAAAATCTGCAAGAGGATATTTTATACCTTTTTCATAATCTGTGATTACTGAGAATGCAGTAACCTCAGTTGCTGTACCTGATGTAGAAGGAATTGCACAGAAGTGTGCTTTTTTACGGAGTTCAGGAATTCCGAATACAACGCACATTTCTTCAAATGTAATTTCCGGATATTCATATTTAATCCACATTGCCTTTGCAGCATCGATAGGTGAACCGCCACCGATTGCAACAATCCAGTCAGGCTGGAATTTTTCCATAGCTTCTGCACCGCGCATAACGGTATCTACTGAAGGATCGGGTTCAATACCTTCAAAAACTTCAACTTTCATACCTGCTTCTTCAAGGTATGTAGTTACTTTATCAAGAAAACCAAAGCGTTTCATAGAACCGCCGCCTACGCAAACCATTGCGCGTGTACCTTTGAGTGTTTTAAGTGCCTCAAGTGCACCTTTGCCGTGATATAAGTCACGGGGTAATGTAAAACGTGCCATTACAATTTCTCCTTTATTATATGTATTTTTAGGTTTATTAAATTTAGTTCTTTATATATTTAATTATACAATATGAAACTATACTTGGGAATAATTAAAAACGTAAC
>JAGAJK010000034.1 GCA_017626145.1 Clostridia bacterium | reverse complement strand
GTTGCACCGTTAATTACTACTGTGTAGTCAATCCACTTATCTGCAAAATCAACACCTGTATAATCAAATGCTGTTCCGTCTTCATTTAAAAGAGCTGCTACATTTTTGTAACCGTTTGTAACATTGCTGGAATCAGAAACTCCCAAACCATATATAGGTGCTGTGCCGTTGTAGCCCGATACCATATATGTATTGAACATTGAGTCGTGAAGAGGAACGCCCGAACTTGTTGCATTAGGTCTGTTTACTCTGATTAAATACTTATCATTAGCAGCAGCATTTTTAACTCTTGCCTGAATCTTAATAAGGTTATCGCCTGTAAACGGAACGTTTGCTTCCTTCATAATACTGCTCTGAGCATTATTTGCAACCCATGTTGGGGAAGCTGTAATCTTAGGCATTTCAACCTTGATTACACTTTCGCCTGTTTCTAAGGTTTCAGGTGTAATTGTAACTGCGTTACCTGCACCTGCAACCCAACCGCAAGCTGTGCCGTCATCGAAGGTATCAGAAAAGATAACTCCTGCGGGAGCGGGCACTACTTCTGTAACCGCATCTTCTGCGAAAACAGGAAGAATCTGCATAATCATGCAGAGTGCTACTAAAATACTTAATAACTTTTTGATTTTCATAATTCTGTCTTTCCTTTCTTTTTTATAATTTTTTATACTTTTTATATATGTAAATATTATAATGTACAAAAAAGGGGGTGCCCTGATGGGGTATATATATTACATTTGGAAAGAGATGTTAATATAATTTGGGGAAAAACCCCCAACAGGGCGTTTAGAGTAAATTGCGCATACCATAATATCAAAATATACGCAAGGGGGAAAGCGATTTAATAAATGGTTAACTGTTCTTCTATGTATCTGAGAAGCTCTGTATCTGCATCAAAGTTAAAGAGAACGTCCCCTGTATTTACAATGGCAATAGAACCGTTATATGTTAAATTGCAGTTAAATATTGCCGCCAAATCCTCAAGTGCAATGTAATTTGTGTAGTTTACATTCTTAATTGGATTTATAAGTGTATGTTCTTTACCGTTTGCTGTTACATTTGCTGTCGCACCATCGGTAAATTCAAGTGTTCTGCCGTTTGAAGAAGTAAGAACGATATGTTCTGTTGCTTCGTCAAAGGTAATAGCACCGTCAACTGCTTCAGCCGCCGCACGAAGTGAAACGTATACTTTTCCGTCTTCAAGACGTGTTACAACCGCTTCCTTGTCAACAACCTGTGACTTGTGCATTACAAACGGACTTTCAAGACAGAAAACTGTTGCATCCTTAACTCTGTTTAAAGCTCTTTCTGTGTAACTACCCATTCTTGTGAACGGAATAGGTGTGAAATCAGGAATATCCTTGTAAACCTGTGCATCAGGCTTTAAGAGATAGTTTCTGTTTGCAAGGTCATAGAAGCCGGGATCTGACTTATACTGAATGTTGTTTTCAACTGTTGCTGTTGCCGCAACTTCAGATGAAGTTGTAGGTGCTGCCGAATTGTAAAGAACGTTGTTTGTTGCAACAATGTAGTTGTTCATATCAGGCTCACCTGCCGCATTAACTGCATTTGCAATTTCAGGGAAGGTCTTAAGCCAAACCTCTTCATTCCATGTTGCCTTAAGCTCGTTAACACCGTCAATATAAACCTGGTCGTTATCAGGGTTACCGTAGTTATATGAACGGTTAAGTCTCATTGTTTCAGAGCAGTTAATGAACATATTGTTGTCCATTACGTTATAGCTTCCTGCAAGCATAATGCCTGCGCCTGTAATGTTTTCAAATACGTTACCTACAACATTTGCCGCAGACCACCAGTCATCGAAGAACATACCGTGTACACCGTTACCGCCACGGGCAGGTGAACCGATATCGTGGATGTAGTTGTATCTGAACACGTTACCTCTGTGTGTAAGGTTACGTCCTGTGTAGATAGCTCCCATATCGTCAGTGTTACTGCAGGCATCGTAAATTTCGTTAAATTCAACGGTGTGCAGGTTGCCGCCAAGACAGAATACTGTATGCTGTGAACCCGAAATATCGTTGTAACGAGCCGTATTACCAACACCTGTTAAGTTAATTGCAGGCTGATATGTAACCTTTTTACCTTCTACATTTTTAAATGTACAGTTTTCAATAACGTTGTTACCCTTTGTAAGGTTGTTTCTGTCACCTGAATTTACACACTGAATACCACCTTCTGTATCGTGGAAGTAACAGTCAATGATTTTTGCATTCTTTGCACCGTTGATTGTCATTGTCTGCCCTGCCGCACCTGTAATTTCACAGCCGATAACCTGAATATTATCTGTCGCCTGACCGATAACAACAGCTGCAGCACGCATATACTTCATATTAATGCCCTTTAATGTAATATGCTTTGTATATGACTGGAACCAGAACATATGCTTATCTAAAATTGTGTAATAAACCTCATCTACCGTTTCCTCGGGAGGATAGATGTATAATTTACCTGTATTTACGTCAACAAAGTATTCGTTAGGAATATCGATTTCTTCAAGTAAGTTATAAACATGTAAGTGCTGACCGAATAACGCCTTATGCTGTACTGGATATTTTGAAGAAATTGACATAGTTTCCACATTAACAGTGCCAAGATCTGTTGAAAGTGTACCCCATGAATACTGCGGTGTACCTGTAATAATTGCCTGGTCTGCTGTTGTCCAGTTTCTTACTCTCGGGTCATCAAAAATAACCTCAAACGGAACTGCAGGAACAACCGAGCCTTCCTTTACTACTTTATTAATAATCATCTGCTTATCGTTAGGATAACGAGCTAAGGTCATTTCATTGCCGTTAATAAAGAGTGCCGATGATTCTGCATCAGGCTTGGTTATGCCGTGCTCTTCAAGAAAGCTTGTAAGCTCGGGCAACTGATAACCGTATGAATACGGACCCGGCCATGATGGCTTGGAAAGGTCGGTATAGCCAAGAGCGAAAAGGTCAACCTCTAAAACGTGATTTCTTGCTTCGGTATCAACAATTCTGTTTAAGATTGCAGTATCTGTAACCTTTTTGAAGTTGCTCCAGTCAAGAGTTGCAGCACCAAGGAAGTTTACTTCTTCACCGGGATAGTTACGGTAAATAATTGGCGCATCTTCAGATGCACCGGAGTGCTCTTTGGAAAATTCGATTGCGTTTTTAATAACGTAGTCGCCGCCACGGAAATAAACAACCGCTCCGCCCTCTGCAAGCTTTCCTGCATTCTTCAATTCAAGAATTGTATCTCTTGCCTTTTCAAGTGTGGCAAAAGGTGAATCTATTGTACCTTTATTTGTGTCCTTACCGTCGGGAGCAACATAAAGAATTGTCTTTGTTCCCGATGTAAGACCTGAAATTTCACCTGCGCTTGAAGATGTGTTTTCTTCAACGGGCTCCTGTTCTGCCGGAGTGTTCTGTGTACCAGTTGTTGCAACACTTTCGCCTGTTATAAATGCACCCAATGGGAGTCCCTGACTGTTTACAACGTTAACAGGATATTCGGGAACCTGCGGAACAGCTTCAAGTTCAGACGGGTCATACTCTGTATTTGGCCATACAGGGAATGAATGAGGCCACTTGTGGTACTCAATACCGTATGAAGCACTAACAGGGTTTGGAACATTTTCACTCTTTAATGCAATTGTGCTTCCCGAAAGAGTTGCAACCGCATCGTAGTAAATTCCGTCCTCGCCTGCTACCATAAAGCCCCAGGGTTCTTTGCCGTCAGAGGTTTTAAGACCGCCGTAGGAATCCTTAACTGTAATATTAACAGTATCTCCTTCTATTGTATAACCTGTATAAACAGGGCTGTTTGCTTTAATGTCTTTGCCGTACACCATTTCAAGTGCAACATTTGCCAGTCTGTCGGCAACCGGTTTCTTTATCCACGGATGCTCAGCGTCTTCACCTTTATCCTTATACTTTGTAAGGCTAAGGTCAAGAGCAACAGCCATACCTACATTTTCATTGTTCATATAGAAGTTTGACTGACCCACTCTTGCAGGTGAATAATCCTTGATTGTGTATTCTGTATCACTGCCGTACTTTAAGCCCTTCATACCGCTTGGATGAAGCTGAACTAAAAGGAACGGAAGATTTTCATTTGCAAACTTATTTCTGAAAAGATTAAGAAGCTTTGTGTAGCCGTCTTCAATTTCCTTACTTGTTCTGCCGTAGGTTGCATCAGTTCCGCCCTGATACCACATAACGCCTTTAATATTCATCTGTGTAACAGGAGCAATCTTTGCCTTGTAAATGTCTTCGTTTTCATCATTGAAAACACCTAAGGTTGTTCCGCCGTAAGGTGAACAAATACCGCCCATGGGAAGACCTGTTTCATTGTGCATCTTTTCAAGGGCACCGTAGCCTACTGCTGAATATTCCCAGTCTCTTTCATTCTTATTGGCAATAATCCATTTACCCGGAAGGTCTGTTGATGCCGGAGCACCTGCCTCCGCTCTGAAATGGTCACCGTTGAAGAAGAGTCTTATCTGGTCGTCAGTTGGGTTAGGAGTAACTCTTTCTTCTACGAATTCAGGCACAGAATAAGTTCTGTACTGCATATTACTCTGGCCGCCCTGAAACCACAAATCGCCTACAAGCACGTTATATACGCTTGCAAGCTTCTCGCCCTTTTCATCAGCAAATCTTATTGTGTAAGGACCGCCTGCACCAAGTGCCGGAAGTGTTATGCTAAAACCGTCCTCTCCGATTGTAGTTTCTGCTTTGGAAGCAACACCGCCGTTTGCATCCTCCATCGTTACGATGAGTTTGCTTCCGGGTGTTCCCCCGTAGCCCCAAAGCTTGATTGGTGCGTCGCGCTGAACTAACATATTATCTGAAATCAAATCAGGAAGTTCGATTTTTCCCGCTGCCTGTACAGTTATCATTGTAAACAACGACAAAACAAGCGTAAATGTAAGTATAAGCGCTATTAATTGTCTGATTCTCTGCTTCAATACAATCATCTCCTTTTTTTGTTTTTGTATATAATGAGTACGCTACTCTAATATATCCTACTTTAATTTTACAAATATCTTAAATTGGTGTAAATGAACTATATTACACATTTATATGAATATCTTGCACGATTTTTATTTTGTTGAAAATCGGCTTGAATTTTGAGTTTTTTCCTTAGTTACCCATATTTCGGGGTAGTTACTTTTAACCTTCACAATCTGTAGTATAAAAATTTCTTGTTAAAATTATCCAAAATCAAAGTGAAGCTGTAATTTCTATGTAAAATTGCCTTCAGTGTTTAAACAATTGCTAAATAACCGCATTATTATTTTAACACATATAAAAAATACTAACAATAAATAATTTTCCCAATATATTGACTTATCTTCCTTTTTTGGTATAATTAGTAAAAGGAGATGTGGCAAAATGGAAATTGTATACGACGTTGATATGCTTAAAACTATGCTTTTTGACCTTGCAGAGCTTACGGGAATTACCATTTCCGTTTACGACTACGAGGGTAATAATCTTGCAGACTGTATGCACGGCTCACTTTTCTGCCTTGATGTGTTTCGTTACATGGGCAAAAGCCGTTGCGCTCAATGCGGTCAAAACCTTGTGGAAAAGTGCAAAAAAAGTCTTAAATACGAAGAAACTACCTGCTTTATGGGGCTTTACGAAGCCTGTATGCCCATTATAATAGACGATATATGGGTAGGTCACGTTTCCCTTGCAGGAATACGAACAGAAAGCTCCTTTGACACAACCATTTTAAACGACAACGAATCAACAGACCTTTTCTATACACAGCCATTTTACACGCAAAAGCAGATAACCGCCCTTAAAAATATGCTTCCCAAAATTATCTTTCATACGGCAATAAAATTTGTTTACGATGACCGTCTCGACGAGATAACCAACTTCATAAAAAGCAATTTAAAGGAAAAGCTTACAATTGAGCTTCTGTGTAAAAAATTCAATATTAACAAAAATTCCCTTTATAATATTTTCAAGCTAAATCTTGATATGACGGTAAACGAATACATCATAACCAAGCGTATCGAAAAAGCGAAATTACTTATTATAAAAGGCGTGCACGGAGATAAGCTTATAGAAGAAATAGGCATAGAAAACTACAGCTATTTCTGCCGTCTTTTCAAATCCAGAACAGGAAAATCCCCGTCAGATTACCGTGCGTATTATGGAACAAACAAGTAACGCTTTACTCTTTTACGCAAACCAGGAAATATATACGTTTGCCTGATTATATAAATGCTCCATAACCTTTACGTTATTTGCATATTCGTCATTTCCCTTGCATTCTTCCTTAAGAATTGCAAGGATTTCTTTTACTTCATTTAATGGTGTTTTATCTTTGTCAACAAGCTCTTCAATTTTCTGATTGTACGGAATTAAATCTGAAAGCAATTTAAAAACATCTAACCCAACCGGTGTTTTCTGTCCTAAAACCGCTTTTGTTAAAGCAACCGAATATGCACTTTCCTTGTATTTAATTTCTCCGTCATTCCAGAGTCTGTCACCAAACATATAAACCGCAGGCTTAAAGCCACGTCTGTATAAAAGCTGATAGTCAATATCACCGGGGAAGTTACAGCCGTACTGCCAGCAGGGTAAACAACTTCCCAGAACATTTTCAGACAGCTCCTTAGTCTCCGCTTTTCTTACTTCCCATTTACTTAATTTTTCGGCATTTAACCATTTAACAGCTTCAAGATATGTTTCTCTGCAGGGCGCATTTATCATTTTATGACCGAGAGCAAGCTGCTTTTCGTAAGAACATCCGTCGTAAGGTCCTCTGCCCGGGTGTGCAATTATCCAGAACCAGAAAACAATATCCTTTGGCAGTGCATCCTCTTTTGTGCAATCAATCTGGTCGGAAAAAATAAACGGAATTTTGTTATGCTTTTTCACCATATCGTAAATACGCTTTACAAAATATATAAATTGCTCGTATCTGTCCTTTAAGCCCTCACGTCTGCGAAGTGCCTTACAGTCCTCGCAATCTGTCCAATGGCAAAGGAAGTACCAGTCCACGATGTCGGACATTTCAAGCTCATCACAGCAAATGTTAAAATATTTGCCTGTGAATATTTCGCACATTTCATCTATTACCTTTTCGCAAAAACTATATGTTTCTTCTTTTCCTGCACACATACACCATACACTTATTCTGTCTAAATCAGGAACAACACATCTTAAGTTTTCCATATGCGTTAAAAACTTTTTGCCGTGAGCAGGAATATCAAACTCAGGAACTGCTTCTATTCCTAAAAGATTGCAAAGAGCAACCATTTCTTTAAGCTGATCTTTGCTGTATGTTTCATCAACACGCCAGCATTTTTCGGGTATTGACTCAAATCTTACACACATGCCGTCATTGTCGTTTAAATGGAACTGAATTGCATTCATTTTTGCTTTAGCACAGGTCACAATGTCGGAAAGCAGTTCATCCATAGGCTTTATTCCTCTTGCAATATCCAAAAGTACGCCTCGATAAGAACATTCGGGGTAATCGATTATCTCACATTTTGGAAATTCGTATCCGCTTTTTGTATCTTGCGCAAGCTGTGCAACTGTTGCAAGTGCATTTATTAAAGCTCTGTAATCACCATAGCCGATTTTTATATTTTCATTAACTCCCACAAAGTATTTTTCTTCCCGTTTTGCACATTCATCGCAATATTTAATTTCAATATCCGCATTTTCAGCTGCAACAAATTCACCGTCGGGGAAAAACAGCTTTAATACTTTTAAAACCTTTTCTTCGTAATCTTTATTGTCGATAAAAACAGAAATTTTATATGATAAACAAAGCTTTCCAGCTGTTAATTTTTCCTCTTTAACTCTTGGTAAAATCATAACGATCGCTCCTTATAAATTAAGTAAAATTAAAGATGTGACACCTAATATATATCCCATATACTGCGCTTTTGAAAATCTTTCTTTATAAATAGTAATTCCGGCCACAAATGTAAGAACTATTCCCCCTGCGGAAATGCTTGGGAAAAGTATTGCATTGGGAACAGTTGCGGTAAGAACCATAACAAGGTAATTAACAACTCCATTGGCAAGTCCCGTCATAGCACCTATAGGCAGGCTGTATTTCAAATCAGAAAGCGATGCTTCCTTTGAAACAATCATCATAACAAAGTGACCTATTGCACAGATAAACAACGCAACAATCATAAATTCACTTTTATATTCACCTTCAAAATTAAACTGCTGAATCTTCTGTACAAGTGAACAAAATCCGTTTCCGGCAAAGGATATTAAAATACTTATTATCCACTTAAATGACACCTTTGACTGAATCTTATCCTTTTCTCTTATCATAAAAAGCGACACGCACAGAAGGAAAAATCCTACGTAGCCTATAAATTCAACCGGGTCTTTATAAACAAAAACTCCGTAAAAGGTTGGTATAATCAAAGAATATGAAGTAATCAGGCTTGAAACGGAAAATGAACCGTATTTAACCGCAAATAACGCTCCTGCCGTTGACGCTCCGTAAGAAAGCGCAAAACCAAGTGAGTAAGGAACAAAATCCCATGTAAAGTTAAGCCTGAAGCCTGCCTTTACAACAAAAAATATCATAGCAACAACAGTTATAACAAATGAAAGTGTATAATTATACTGTTTTGTGCTTTTTACAAGATAATACTTTTTGGCAATATTCTGAAAAGCAACTAAAAGTATTACCGTACAAAGGAGAACATACTCCATTTTTTACCTCCGTTTATTTTCTTAATTCCATAAAGCAGAACTTAAAGGCACCGATGCCGCTTGTTAAAGTTACTTTGTCCTTTTCTAATTTACCGTCACAATTTACAAATTCTGCTGTTTTGTATTCTTCGCCAAGCTCTATAACAGGTGTATATATGTCATCCGCATAGAAATTCCACAAGCCTACAACGCATTTATTTTCATTTTTTCTTACCATTGTGTAAAGCCACGGATGACCCTGACAGTATGCTGCAAGCTTTTTGCCGTGCAGCCATTCATAGCTGTCAAAAATAACTCTTTCTCTGCAGTAGTTGGTAAACACGCCCTGACCTGCGCGCCTTGTTGAGCATTGTGACGCATCAAAGTTAAATACCAGGAATTTAAGACCGTCACCGTTTTCATAAAGGTATGCCGACGGTGTTTCTTCATCACACATTGCACCGTCCTTTACATCGTGGTACAGTACACCTGATACGTTAGGAATAAATACACTTTTTACCTTTGCATTTTCATTTAATTCAAGCTTTGCCATATCAAAAGATTTTGTTATGCTTACGTTTTCGTTTTCAGCTTCATAATATTCTCTTCCGCCACCGAATACTCTGTATTCCATAGCTTTAATACCTACATCAATTCCTCTGTCCGAAAGATTCTTTGCGGCAACAATATCAATAATCGAACCGTTTTCAAGAAGCTTTAAATTAAGTTCTTTTGCTCTGTCGCCAAAGATGATATTTACACCACCCATTTCATGTGCTGTAGGAAGTGCGTTATCGGTGCAGAAGTTTCTTACGCAAGATTCAAAAACCTCCATTTCAGGAGCAACAAGCATTTTTTCCGAATAGCGGTGTAATTTAAAATCTTCAACGGGATTAAAGCCGGTTAAGGCGGTATCCTTTATCATTTCCTCAATTTTATCATACAGCTTTAAATTTCTTATATGAGCATCGGTATAGCCCTTTTCGTAATTGGGAGTTGCGGTATAGTCAAGCATATATTTAAGTATTTCTCCTGCGCTGGCGTCAAAGATTAAAGCTGTATGGAAAGTTTCAAGATGGCTTGAAGGAACGATGTGTCTTGGTCTTGGGAAAACGTCACCCTCTGCTCTGCCGATTACACCATGTTGGCTATACTTAAGAGCAGTGTATCTTTCCAATTCAACTGCTGACATCATATTTCTTGTAAGGTAAAAGCCTTCCTGCCAGTAAGGTCCGCCGCTGAGTCTTGCAGTTGCTTTTTCATGCTTACCCTTTAAAATATCTATAATTTCCAAAACATCTGTTCCGTCTGAACCGCAGTTTGCAGGACCTGTTGAGAATACAAGCTCAATATTTTCGTCTACACTGTCAGCAGCCTCACGAATTGCCTTAGCCAGCTTGTTGAGTCCTGCCTGCAAGCCCTCAATCCAGGCTTTACGGTAAATGTTGTTTTTATCAAAAAGATTTTCTTCAAATTCTTCTTTTGTTACTTCTCTGCCTATAATTTCGCTGTAAAGCTTCATATGATTATCGCAAAAACAGGTAGCAGAAAGAGATGTGAACTGCATTCTGAAATCGTCTTCTAAAACTATCTTTTTGGTTTTTGTATTTTTTGCAATAAGCTCAACATAACGTTTTACATCGCTGCAATATTCATCGTCCAAAGGACAGCATTTTCCTTTTACAGGTGCATCCTTAAGCGGTGTTAACGGAGTATGCTCCTTAAATGGAACAAGGTCAAGAGTTGGGTGAATCCATACCGAGGTATTTATTCCCTCTTCCTCAAACATGGCAAGAATATCTTTAAGCTCCTTAGCCTCTCTTTCCATATTTTCAAAGCTTATTTCTGAATCAATGGAAATTACAACCTCACTACAATTACATTCCTTAACTCTTTTTATGTATTCATAAACACCGTTTATCTTTAGTTCAGTATTCTTTACAGGTATTACCGTTTTCATAACATCAAATCCTTTCACAGGTAAAATATCTTAAGTTTATATTAGCATACGTAACAAATTTACTCAATATCGTATTTTACCTAAATATTGACTTATTTTCCCACCGAGGTAAAATATATCATTTTTTAATTGCAAAAAGCTTTCTTTTATGGTAGACTTATTGGAAAGGAGTGATTTTTTTGAAGATTAAATATAATATCGAAAAGCTTAAAAATACTCTTTACAACCTTTCGGTGCTTACAAATATTCCCATTTCATTTGTACCGATTGGTTCTTTTAACTCAATAAATCTTTTCGAATCAGGTGTAAAAGCTGTTACGGACTCTGCTTTTTGCAGATATATTCAACGTAAGTTAAATATGCAGAAAAACTGCTATGAATGTGACAAAAAAATCTTAAATTATGAGAACTATAAATCCCATATCTGCCACGCAGGCCTGTACGATGCAACCTTTCCCGTAGTAAAAAACGGAGTTACAACAGGGTACCTTCTTTTCGGCTGTCTGCGCTGTGCTTCTTCCCCTGAAATTCCTTACGGAATTACCGATGAAAAAGCAATAGAGTTATACAAAAAACGCCCCTTTTTTACCGACGAGCAAATAGAAAGTCTTAAAAATCTGCTCCCCGATATACTTTTAGATGATGCAATTATCATCGAATACAGCGATATAATAAACGAAATAGACGATTATATAAAAGATAATCTTAGCCTGGAGCTTAAAATAGAACATATCTGTAAAAAATTTCATATTTCAAAAAACACCTTATACAAGCTTTTTGACGAGCATTTTTCAGCAACACCAAACAGCTATATACTTACAAAACGTATCGAAAAAGCAAAAAAGCTTATTCCCGATAAAAGCATATCAATAAATGAAGCCGCAGCAAAGTCAGGCTTTACAAGCTACCCCCACTTTTGCCGTGCATTCAAAAAACATACGGGTCTGTCTCCTTCAGAATTCCGCAAAACTTACAAATAAAAAATGTGCGAAACATTCGCCACAGCCAGATAAGGCAGTTTTGGTTTTGAAGCCATATTTTTAATTTATACTACATCAAAAAAGCCCGTAATACATCAGTATTACGGGCTTTTTGTTCTTTGTCTAAATATAAAAATCTGATATTCAAAACTGCTTTGCATCCTGAAATTGAATTTTTTTATGAAGTTCAAGGTAAAAAATGGACATAATCTGACGGATATGGACATTTTTTAACGCAGAAATTCAACAAAAGGTGATTTTCAGGACAATACTTCCTTATCTGGCTGTGGCGTTAGTTTCGCACATTTTTAAAAATTTAAAATTATCTTATGACAATATCAGAAATCAAGGATGGTTTTGTCGCCATACACTCCTGCCCAGTCCTTGTCGAAGCCGTTAATTGCGGCATCTGTCATAGGATGGGAAATGAGTGTTTTTAAAATGTCATCCGTTACGGTTACGCTGTGACATCCTGCAGAGGCACATTTATGTACCTGTTCGGCATTTTTGAAGCTTGCCGCAAGCACCTTGCAGTCAGATGCATATAATTCAAGCTGATTTACGATTTCTGCAACAACCTCTGTTCCGTCACCTAAGATATTGTCAAGTCTGTTAACGTAAGGAGCAACAAAGCTTGCACCTGCCATAGCTGACATAAGTGCCTGACCGGGAGTAAAAATTGCTGTCATTGTTACACCAACCCCCAGCTTTTTAAGCTCCATTGTTGCTTTCAAGCCTTCTTCGCCGATAGGAATTTTAACATAAAATTCGCCCTTTAATTCCTTTTTAAGAAGCTTTGCTTCTTCTACTATCTTGTCGGCTGTTTTCTGTGTGGTCTGAATATGGAGCATCTTATCTTCACCTATGATTGCTCTTATATCCTTAACGAGCTTCCAGAAATCCGTGTTCTGTTTTGCAATAATTGACGGATTTGTTGTAACACCTGCAAGAGGATAAAACTCGTTACAATGCTTAATTGCATTTAAATCCGCTGTGTCTAAAATATATAACATTTATTCTCACCTCTTATTTTATTACCTGAATACCTAAAATGTCGCAAAGGTTTTCAATTAATTCTGTATTGTCGCCGTAGGAAATAATGTAGTGCTGACACATTACGTTCTGCGCAAAGCTTTCCACGTCATCAAGCAAAATTTCAAGACCCGGAAGCTGAGGTGCCGGCTGTGTCCAGCCTGCTTCTTCCCATTTTCTCGGAGTAACACCCTCACCTTTAACCATATGCATATAATACATACCGTCATCGTAGGTAAGACGGCACATCGTAACAATGCCTGTTTTAACCTTGCTTACATTTAAAATACCTTCGTTCAGTTCACCAAATGCCGCAGGTATAACAGTAACATCACCGTCAACAACTTCCGCAGGAACATAGTCGGGAACACCTGCTAAAACTCTGTCTGTAAAGAATTCATAGAATTCAAGGTAGAAGGCACACTGACCTGTTAAATACTTAACCATAAGCTGTGTTATGTTACCCAGCGAGTCATTTTCAGGGATTGTGCAAAGTCCTTCACAATCCGCAAGAAGCATAAATATAGGTGCAGGTGGAAAGCCTATAAGCTTTTTCATACCGTCAACGTCCTTTAAGGAAATTGCATCATAGCCTCTTTCGTCACAAATTTCCTTAACAGCTAAATAATATCCTGCCGCCATTTTCATACTAACGGGATTTGCAGGCTTTACAAAATTCCATTTTGACATACATTTGTCAATAACAGCCTGCTTCTGTTCATCTGTAATTTTTTCATACCTCTGCTGAATCTCAAGCATTTCAAAGGTTTCAATTTCGGGACCGATTTCTCTCTTTAATGAGGGCCCGTCAACCTGTGTTCCGTAAAGATTCATATCACGGTAGCCTGCCATACCGCTTCTTGCGTGGCGAAGCTTTGATGCGGCATAAGCTGCCTTTGCATACTTGTAAACCTTGTCTGTTTTTGAAGGAAGTCCTATAATATCGTAAACATACTTAAAGGTGTATCCTAAATCGTAGAAGGTTTTTCTTATAGCTGTTGTACCTGCCTGGTCGGCTGTAGTAACAAGACGACCCTCTTCCATCCATCCGCAAAGACCCCATAAAATCATTGGCTTATGACGGAAATGCTCTGTTACCTTAACAACTGCGTGTGTGGGAATCCAGCCTGCAATACAAACAACAAGAACGTCAAAATCCTTGCCCTTTAAAGCATCTACTGCCTTTTTTATATCCTTTTCCTCGTAATCGTCTGTTACGGGGTAAACACTTATTAAGTCCATTCCTTCTTTTTTAAGGGATTCTTCTGCATCGGAGCATTTTTTTATAATAATATCGATTGGTGTATTAACTTCACCAAATCCTACAAATGCTGCTTTAATCATATATTACATCTCCTTTCTTATGTTAAGAATATTATCGTATTCTTCATATCTTGCGTAAGTTTCTGTGTAATCGTCACCCGTGGGCGTGTAAACCTTGTCGGTTTCTATCATTTTGCAGGCATCCTTAACAGAATTAAAGCATCCGCTTCCCACACCTGCCAGAATTGCAGAGCCAAGACACGCCGTTTCCTTATTTTTGAGAGTTACAAGGGTTTTATTGGTCATATTTGCTTTAATTTCGCACCATAACGGACTTGTTGCACCGCCGCCCATTGCACGTATTTCCTTTACGGGAACATTAAGGTAATCAAGATTACTCTTTAAAACGCAGGCAATTGCTTCCATTATACTGCGTACAAAATGCCCACTTGTGTGCTCAGGGGTAAGACCTGTAAAGCTTCCTCTTGCATCGGGATTGTATTTAGGCATAGTTGAACCACAAAGGTAAGGAAGGAATGTAACTCCATCGCTTCCTACAGGCACTTTTTTTGCCATCTCGTCAAGCTCGGCAAAGCTTTTATCTTTAAAAAATGCGTTTTTAAACCATTTTAAAGCCATTCCCGCAGTGGGGCTCCAGGAAAGCAGACAGTAGCCGTCATCATAATTATAATGACAGGGCACTATGCTTTTTTCGTCGTATTCGGGAACGGTGTCGGTTGGCAGAAAAATTGCCATAGTTGTTCCCGTCATTTCGCTTACAATACCCTTTTCAACAACACCTGCACCTATTGCACCCGCAATCTGGTCAATTGCTGAAGTAACAACCTTAATTCCCTTATAGTCGCCAACATAAGCTCCGCTCCCCAGAAGCTGTGGAAGCATATCCTCTTTTATGCCTACAAAATCCAGCATTTCCTTCCACCAGCATCTGTTTTTAATGTCGAAGTAAATGGTTGATGACTGCAAGGAGCGCTGTGTTACGAACTTACCCGTAAGCTTAAAAAGAAGATAATCTTCAAGCATAAATACCATTTTGGTTTTTGCCCAGACCTGCGGTTCGTTCTTTTTAACCCATAAAAGCTTGCAGGCAGGCCAGGTTGCGGTAATCTCAGGCTGTCCTGTTACTTCGTACACCTTTCTTCTGCCGAAATGTGCTTCAATTTCCTCCGCTTCCTCTGTTGCACGGTTATCAAGCCACACTATTGCATCACGAACGGGATTAGCGTTTTCATCGGTTAAAATAAGGGTTTCACATTGGGTGTCTATTGCCAGAGCATCAATTTTGTTTTCTCTGCTTACCGAGTTTAATACCTTGTTTAATATTTCCCAGTACTTTTCCGCCTCAAATTCAACCCTGTCGCCTTTGGTTTTTAATGTATAATCCTCTGTCATTTGCGTAATCTGATTTAATTTTTCATCAAACAAAGCACCTTTGACGGAAGTAGTTCCGTAATCAAGACCAAGTAAATTCAAGCTTTGGGGCTCCTTTCAAAGAATTTTCAAATCTGAATAATTCACATTATTGATACTGTTTTATTATTCCCTTTTTACATTCCAATCATTATCTCTTTTGCTGAAGGTCATAGTGTATATCGTACGCCTTTTCTTCATCAGTAAACTTATGACGTGTATCAATAACGTTACCGTCGTTGAATTTTCTGTCTTCAACTGCCTCTGTTGTTCCCATAACTGTAATGTTAACCTGTCTTCTTCTTGCAATAACGTGATCCCAGTCTATAAAGTAAACGTGAGCAAACTGACCGCCGTCCACAACACCGTCTTTAATTGTCATTGTTTCGCTTCTGCCGAAGAAACAGCTTCTTAAGTGACCGTCTGTGTTCATACTTGAGTAATCGCCCGGTTCATTTACATATCTTCCGTACTGAGCGTGAACAGGACCGGGATGACGGTACTGATGTTCTTCCGCAAAATCAGGAATCATCTTTCTCATAATATCGAGAAGGTCGTGCTGTAAGAATTCAAGATCGAATGAATCGATATCGTGTGAGCATTCCTGAACCATAACAGAACAGGTTGTATGATGAGAAACTATTGCAACTGTACCGTTCTTAATACCCGATGCTTCTACAATTTCCTTTACTTCCTTTGAAATGTCGTGAAATGTCGGAATCCAACCTCTTGACTGAAGCTCTAATTCCTTCTGAACTACTTTAAATTCCATAATTTATTCCTCCGTTAAAAAATATTTTATTTATCAAGCACACCTTTGAATGTGCTAATTGACTTTTTATTTTGTATTATTCAGCCTTTCGCCTACTGCACCGCCGGGATGCACTACGGCAAACTGTTCATTTTTAAAATCTGTTTCTTCAATCAGCGCTGTCTGCAGCACGTGGAAAATTACCGCAAGGGATGTTGAAGAGGTTGTACCCTGACAGTTGTATTTATCCGTTTCACGGTTTACATACTGTTTTAAAACCACATCCGCATCTTGCGCAAGAGGTGATTTTGTGTTTTCGGTAATTGCAATCGTGCTTATACCTTTCTTTTTACATATATCGAGAATAGGCAATAGTTCCTTTGTTTTGCCGCCACGGGAAGCGAAAACCAAAACATCACCTTTCTTAAGATAACCCGTTGCACCATGAACTGCTTCTGCAGGAGATATAAATCTTGCAGGACGTTCAATACAACACATTAAATGTGCAAAATGCTGACATATAATTCCGCTGTGACCGCAGCCCGTTGCCCCTATTCTTGGAGCATTTTTCAAAAGCTCAACTGCCTTTGTGTATGCCTCTTCATCAAAATGCTCAAACATTTTTGCAATACATTCGCTTTCGATTGCGTAAACGTTTTTTGCCATTTCAAGTGCTTCTTTTTTCATTTGCCTCACCTTACTTATGTAATTCGTCCCAGGCTTTTCTTAAGTTGTAAAGCATTTCTTCAACCATTGCATAAGGGTCGTCCGCTTTTAAAATACCGCTTGTTGAGCCTGTTGCCTGAGCGCCTAATTTAATCGTGTTATATACATCCTGACCGTTTGAAATACCTGCACCCTGAAGCACCATAATTTCAGGATTTATCTCCCTTACGGTTTCGATGGTTTCAATAACGTAGTTGCTGTCACTTGTTTTGCCTGTTCCTATTAATTCGGTAGGCTCTGCAACAATTAAGTTAGGTGACATTTTGGCAATAGCTTTAATATCCTCAACTGTATCGGCACAAACGATTGTACCCAGACCTACTTCATCTGCTCTTTTAATTGTTTTTTCAATTTCCTCCATTGTTAAAGGCTTTTCTGCGTGGTTAAGCATAACACCCTTTGCCCCTGCCGCCTTAACAGCTTCGGGAAGAACAGAACCTAAGCCTCTTCCCACAGGCAGATAATCCATATGCTGGGCAAACACGAAAATTCTTTCTGTGTTATCTGCCAGAAGCTTGATGTCGGTGTACTGAGGTGTGACAATAACATCAAGGTCGTACTTCATTGCAGTTTTATCGATAACCTTTGCAAGCTTTAACATTTCTTCGCCGTAAATATACGCCTTCGGTCCTATCTCAAAATACGGCGGTCTTATATTAAGTCCTTTATACATTTATTTTTCTCCTTTTTATTCAAACATCTTGTTAATTTCTTCAACAGATTTTCTTACAAGCATATCTCCACCCTCGTGACCTACCTTTCCGCTTGTAACGTAAGCGCTGTAGTGTCCGCCTTTTTCAGCCTTTGCAGTAGGAAGATATGAACCGCTGTCGCAGGCAAGTTGAACTAAAATTGTTTGCTTTGCTCTGCTTCTTGCTCTTATCTGATTTCCAAAATCAAGGAAAAGCTCAAAGGGATTTGTTGCAATTGCCATATTGCCAAGTCTTGCTATATGTATCTCATAAGGAACAATATTTTGTTTATGCTGTCTCTCATAACGTAGAATTGTTCCCGCATGAACGTGCATTTTTGCGTTATCTACGAAGTTAACGTGGTCTGTAACTTTAGATGCAAACTTTTCCATTGCTTCAACTGCCATCTCGTATTCATTTGGTGTAACACGTCTTAGTGGCAGGTCAATAATATACTTATTATGCTTTAAAAGGGCTTCATCGTAGGTTGCTGTCACTTCTTCAATTGCATCAATAACCTCACGGGCAATTCGTTTTCCTGCTTTCCAGGTACCCTTTATATCAAACATTGAGGGATCTGCAATTCTTTCTATATAATCGGGTCTTTCAATATTAGGGTCATCAACGGGAGTTTCACCGTTAACCCATCTAATTAAATCTCTTGGGCACTGGTCTCCGCCGGGACCACCGAGAGCTAAAACGAAGAAATCTTCGCCATACTGTTCACGAAGCAATATTTTAACCTTGCCCCAGTAGTCGGAAGAAATGAAATGTCTGTGTTCAACTATCTGTGAAGGACAGCATACATTAATAGCCGCACCTGTAATTTTTTCATTTTCGTCATAGAAGAAGAGCATTTCAATACCTGAATCGTTACCGCCTTCAAGCTCGGTAAAGGTTGCGGTATTTACATCGCCCCACATTTTTGCCGATCCGTCGCTATAGCAAACTCGTCTGTTCATACCGATTGCCGCTCTTCCGAAGCCTTGAGCGTACTTACCTGCTTTTCTGCTGTTCCACGCATCAAGAACTGCCTTTGCAATACGCTCTGCGAGAAAATCTGCAGCCTGGGCGGGTGTCATAACATCGTCACCCTTTAAAACTGCCTTTGGAACATACTGCTTTTCTTCAGGAAGGAATCTGTTAAGTATTTCCTTTGTTGAACCCATAGTTTGACTTTCCTTACGGTTGTAAACAAAAGATGTGTGTGTATGTGTTGCGCTGATAATAATCTTATCAGTATCAATTTCAGGGCACTCTTTTGCAACAATATCTCTTACATCCTTGACAAGTGCTTTTCCGATGCTTACCAAATCACAAGAACACATAATAAGTGATTCTCCGTCAGACTCAACAGCCAGGGCTGTTACCGTTACCGGAGTTTCAACATATTCGGAAATTCTTTCCGCAAACTGACCTGCAAGTGAAATTCTTTTATTATCGGGAGTAATGCTTACCTCCGACCAACCTACCATTAATTTACCCATATTTATCCCTCTCTTTTCAATAGCTTTTCATAATAAAATTTTACCTCAAAAGTATACACGTGTCAATTAAATTCTGCGTTTGATTTTCGTTTTTTTGTTACACGAAAGAAAATCGAAAGTTTTTCTGTAATATTCTCTTGACCGTTTCTGCCATAAATGCTATAATATAGTGGAAAAGAGGGATAATATGCCAACCGAAAAAAGAAAACAGGAGATACTTGACCTTTTGAAATCGAAAGGTTCGGTAAGAGTAAACGAATTAAGTAAGAAATTCAACGTCTCGGAGGTAACTATCCGAAGCTACCTGGCGGATATGGAGAAAAAGGGTCTTCTTTCCCGTGTTCACGGCGGTGCGATAAGCTCTTACAAGCCTTATTACAGTATGAATATGACTCAAAGACTTGAAACAAATCAATGGGCAAAGGCAAGTATTGCCGCCAAAGTTGCCGCAATGATTGAGCCAAACGACACTATTATGCTTAATTCGGGCACAACCACGCTTTTTACCTTCCGTAAATTCCCGGCAGATTATAACCTTAGCATTGTAACAAATTCCATCGCTATCGCTCTTGAAGCTTCGGGAAATCCAAACTACAACGTTGTTTTAATCGGAGGGTCACTTAACACCAAATATCAGTTTTCTTTCGGTCCCGATGCGGTAAGTCAGCTTAAAAACTACCACGCCGACAAATTTATTCTTTCGGTGGACGGAATCGATATATCGGGCGGCTTTACTACATATTATGACAAGGAAGCGGAAATCGACAGAATTATGCTTGAGCAGTCCGATAAATGCATTGTTGCCGCTGACTACACCAAGTTCCACCACTCGGCATTTGTGAAAATCTCGGATATAAATGTTGCCGACTGCATAGTAACAAACTCATCTTTAGACGAAAAAACAATTTCCGACTTCAAAGAAGCAGGAATAAAGATAATCATATAAATTTTCCCGATGCAAATTCGCATCGGGATTTAGTTTTATTCAGGTTTATAAAGTGTAACGCCACAGGTGGTTCCGCAGGGCTTGTTTTGTTTTACAAGCTCAATATAGCCCCTTTTTAAACTGTTATCAGGTGAATATGAATCTATATCACCGTTAAATGTACGGTTATAAATAGTCGTAAAAGGAACACCGTAACCATCGAAATTATCGGTAAAAAGAAGATCAAACCTTTTTATAAACTGTACAATATTTGATTTTTCCGACAGCATATTAAGATGCTCGGGAAACAAAAGCCACGACTGTGTCATTATTGGAATATATCCTGATATATGCATATCTTTGTAAAATTCATAAGCACGGGCAAATGAGTCCTCTACCGATTCCGGTGTCAAAGGTCCGCTTGAAGGAATATGAAAGTTAAGACAGGGAGTTTCTTCGGGAATTAATGTTACACCGTGCTTTGTATACGGTTCTCTTCCTCTGAAGGGCTTTATTTCATACTGCAATCTTCCAAGAGCAAAACGTTCAAGGGTGAAAAACCAGGTAAACCAGGCTCTGTAGCAACAAACACCCCATGCCCCGGTTCTGTCGTGACATTCCCTTAACTTGTAATTAAAATCTTTAAAAGTATCTTTAAACAAAGAATATGGTAAATTTTTCTCTTGGTAAAGAATACGGGTATGCTTTGTCATACACAATAAATAAACCATGATTACAGTGTCATCGTTTAAATCCATTTCTTTTGCAACATTTGATACTGTTTCGGCAGTTTTATCCCAGTCAATGGTGTTTTCTGTATATTCAAAAAATGCGGTATCAAGGACGTTTGCCATAGCTTTGTTACCTCGCATCGCATCGTATGTCTTAAGCAACACAGCTTTAGCTTCATCAGGATACCCGAACTCGTCCATAAAACCAATAAAATAATCTCTCATTTTTTCACCCCACTCTATAAAAGTTACGCTAATGATAGCATACAAAAATGAAAAAATCAAGCGGTTTTCCAAATAAAAAAGGGCGGATTTTGCCGAGTGTCCTTTAGAACACTCGGCAAAATCCGCCCCGTTATAAAAATCAGTCATCACAGTCAATTATGCATTTAATCAGACAGGTTGTGCTGATTATAAGAAGTGAGAAAAACAGAAGCAATGCTCCCGTAATAATTGCACCCACAACACTTGTTGCCGCAAAGGTAACCGCTAACAGCACAACGGAAGTTAAAATTGTTCCTAAAACGCCTGTTAAAAACGTATATAGCACATTACAAATGCAATTTCGTCTGCCTGCCTTAGATAGTGCAGGAGATACACCCAAAAGCAATGCAAGGAACACAACTGCAATTCCGCCCGTTACCCACAAAAATGCGGGAGTTACGGCAATTGTTGCGGTTATTGTTAAAATGGCAGTAACAAAACCGATAATAATACTTGCAAAAATTGCAAGAGTTACACAAAGATTTCTGTTACATCCACAGCCAAAATTTGACATAAATTCACCTCCCGTACTATTGTATGCCAAAAGTTGTGGGAGGTGATTTTTATTCATTTAAAAATTTATTTTCTATTTTGGAATAGGAAATTTTCTGACTTTTATAAAGGCTGAAATTACCTGATGCAACGTAGCTTACCGCGACGGCAACCGCAAAAATCAGAATTCCCTTTGAACCGAAAACCTCCAGGGCAAGCATAAGAGAGGCAACGGGACAATTTACCGCTGAGCAGAACAGACACACAAAGCCGAGAACTGCACCAAAAGACGCATCAAGTCCTAAAAGCGGAGCAATTGTACACCCAAAGGTTGAACCTATAAAGAACGCAGGAACGATTTCACCGCCTTTAAAGCCACAGGCAACGGTAATTGCCGTAAAAATTATTTTTAAGATAAACGCCCAGGGAACAGTCTGCCCTGAAATTGCATTTTCAATTATATCCATACCTGCTCCGTTATAGTCATTATTGCCGACTAACACAGTTAAAAGAACAATAAGGGCACCGCCTGCAAAGCCGCGAACAAAAATGTTGGGCATAAGCTTTTTTACAAGATGCTCCGTCTTTTCAAGGGTGAAACAAAAAAGTATTCCCACTAACGCACAAAAAAATGCTATAACTACCGTTTTCCACAGTAAATCAAAGGAAAAGCCAGGGAATGAACTTATATTGAACGCAACAGGCGAAATACCAAAGCCTGATGCAATCAGTTTTGCGGTTACAACCGCAACAAAAGCAGGAATCAATGCCGTATAATGAACAATACCTACATTAATTACTTCCATAGAGAAAAATACTGCGGTAACGGGTGTGCCAAAAAGAGCGGTAAACACCGCACTCATACCAAGCATAACAATTAAATGCAATTCTCTTTTGGTAAGCCTGAATATTTTACCTATGTTATAGCCTATACTTCCCCCAAGCTGCAAAGCCGCTCCCTCTCTTCCTGCAGAACCGCCGAAAAGATGGGTTATAACGGTGCTGCCAAAAATCAAAGGTGCCATTTTAAAGGGCACCTCTCTTTCGGTCTGTACCGCTTCGATTACACAGTTTGTGTCAACCCCGTCGCAGGATTTTGTAAGCTTGTACATCCCTGCAACAACAAGCCCTGCAATAGGCAGAAAATATATAATAAAGTCATTTTTTACTCTTACTTCCGTTACAAAATCAACACACAGATGAAAAAGACTTCCCACAGCTCCGCCAACCGCACCTACAACAAGTGCAATTATTATCCATTTTATAAAAACAAAAGTATATTTTTTAGTATTCTTAAAATCCGTCACTTTAATTCCTCTTTTTCTTAAGTATCCGAGATATTTTACCACAAATTTTCACTAATGTAAACAACAAAAAAGGCGATTTCTTCCGCAAAACAGATTTGCCTCGCATCTCGTCTGCCTCAACGAACTGCCTGCGGCGTTATTTTCCTTTATCAGATACTAAACAAAGCTGAATGGTTCAGATGACATATATTTTAGTCGATATGCAAACTCCGTTTACTTGATATATTTACTTTGTAAATTCGATATGTTTTCGCTACGCTCAAACTCGAAGAGACATTTTTCGAAAACGAAAAATGTCTCTTTTTCTGGCGCATCCGAATGGAGTCGAACCATCTGCCTCAGGAGTCGGAGTCCTGCGCTCTATCCAAGTGAGCTACGGATGCATATATTAAACTCGTTCTCACAGGAATAGGAAAAAGAGTTCGGATTGAACGAACCGAAGGTAGCAGATGTTAACCTGCTACCCGTAGCCCGAAGGCGTATATGTATACGCCGAGTTAGGTGAGGTTCGTTCAAAGCATAAAGCATTATTAAATCCTTAAAATTCGCTAAATGCGAATTTTTTCCTACGTTTAAAATTGCGTAACATAGAACTATTCTTATTCTAAATATAAATAATATCACTCTTATGCTTTATGCGCTCCGGACTTTTTTTACATTCCTAAATTCAGCAGAAGTCTGCGGGTCTTTCCTTACCTGCGAACTTATAAAGGATTGCATCAACGATACGCTTTGATGCATTACCGTCACCGTAAGGGTTAGCTGCCTTTGCCATTTTTTCGTAAGAATCCTTATTATCAAGCAGGTCTGTAGCAAGCTCGATTATAACGTCCTTTTTAATACCGGCAAGCTTAACTGTTCCTGCTTCAACAGCTTCAGGTCTTTCTGTTTCGGTGCGAAGAACTAAAACAGGCTTACCGAGAGCAGGTGCTTCTTCCTGAATTCCGCCTGAGTCGGTCATAACCATATAGCATCTGTCCATTAAGTTGTGCAATTCCTGAACATCCAAAGGTTCAATTAAGTGAACGTTGTTAAGCTCACCTAAAACACGGTCTGCAACCTCTTTAACCGCAGGATTAAGGTGAACGGGATAAACGATTTCCACATCAGCATAATTCTCTGCAATATATCTTATTGCACCGCAGATATCCTCTAATGGCTTACCTAAATTTTCACGTCTGTGAGCGGTAACTAAAATTACTCTCTTGTTGTCAAAATCAAGAGCCTTTAAGGTTTCATCCTGGAATTTGTAGTCAGCCTTTACTGTTGTCTTAAGAGCATCAATAACGGTGTTACCTGTTATATAGATGTCGTTAATATCAATATTTTCTTTAATAAGGTTTTCTCTGTTCTTAACTGTTGGAGAAAAATGCATATCTGTCATTCTGCCTGTAAGCTGACGGTTCATTTCTTCAGGGAACGGAGAGTATTTATCGTATGTACGAAGTCCTGCTTCTACATGACCGACCTTAGCCATATTGTAAAATGCCGCCAGAGCACCGACAAAGGTTGTTGAGGTATCGCCGTGAACTAAAACAATATCAGGCTTTTCGTTTTTGATTACTTCATCAAGACCTGTAAGAGCATTGGTTATAATGCCTGTTAAGGTCTGTCTGTCCTTCATAATGTTGAGGTCATAATCAGGCTTGATATCAAATATTTCAAGCACCTGGTCAAGCATTTGTCTGTGCTGAGCGGTTACCGCTACAACCGACTTTACGCCTTCTGTTTTTTCAAGCTCTTTTACCAACGGTGCCATCTTTATTGCTTCGGGTCTTGTTCCGAAAATTGTCATTACCTTAACCATTTTTCATCGAATCCTTTCTCTATTTACCTTTACATTTTCTGATTATCACAGTAATAATTATAACAGCTACTGCTATCAAGAGCAATCCAAGTGCCATAAGCATACCGAATCTTGTAAGAACAATTGCGCTTAATCCAAGAAGTCCTGCGATTAAATATAAAATAAGAACCGCCTGCTTCTGGTTAAAACCCATATCAATAAGTCTGTGATGAAGATGTCCTCTGTCCGGCTGCATAATAGGTTTTTTATTCTTGATTCTGCGAAGTATTGCTATAGTTGTGTCAAAAATAGGAAGTGCAAGCACCAAAAGCGGAACTGCAAAGGAAATTACAGCATACGCCTTAAACACACCTTCAATGGAAATACAGGCAAGCACGAAGCCTAAAAACAGTGCTCCCGAATCGCCCATAAATATTTTTGCAGGATTAAGGTTGTACGGTAAAAATCCAATACACGCACCTGCAATGCACGCTGTAAACACAGCAATATTCGTTTCGCTGAACATAAGTGCAATAACCAGCAGACAAACCGACGAAATTGAAGCAACGCCTGCCGCAAGACCGTCAAGACCGTCAATTAAATTAACTGCATTTGTAACAGCGGCAATCCACAAAACCGTTACCGGAATCGAAAGGCTTCCCAAAATAAGATATTCCTGAGACGAGAAAAGGAGAGGGTTTGTAAAAACCTCGATTTTCACGCCGCTTAAGGCAACTACTGTTGCCGCAACAAGCTGAACTAAAAATTTAACGGATGCCTTTATAGGCTTGCGGTCATCAAGAATACCTAAAATTACTATTATAACGGAACCGGCAAGAATTCCCAGCATTTCGGGTGTAAGCACTCCGAAAAATAAAAACGATGCCACAAAACCGAAATATATAGCAATTCCACCGAGACGGGGAATAGGTGTTTTATGCATACGTCTTGCATCTCTGGGAACATCTATAGCCCCAATTTTTTCTGCGGTCAGCTTTGCAAGCGGTGTTGAAGCAAACGCAATGCCGAGTGCCACAAAAAATGCAAGAACAATTTTTATCATATCGTTCATTTAAGTCCTCCGGAAAATCAGACAATAAAGCCAACCTTTTCGTATACTGTCTTAAGTGTGCCCTGAGCAATTTCATTTGCCTTCTGTGCACCATTTTTATAAATGCTTTCAAGATAATCCTTATTGTCCATAAGCTCTTTATGCTTTGCCTGAATAGGTTCAAGCTCGGCAATTACTGCTTCGGCAATTGCTTTTTTAAAGTCGCCGTAGCCTTTACCTTCAAATTCCTTTTCTGCTTCCTCTATTGTTTTTGAAGTAGTTGCACAGTAAATGGAAAGAAGATTATTAATACCGTCTCTTCCCTCTTCAAACTTAACATAACCCATTGAATCGGTAACGGCTCTTTTAAATTTCTTCATAATTGAAGCAGGCTCTTCCAAAAGTGCAACCATACCGTTAGGAACAGATTTTGACATTTTCTTTGTAGGGTCTGACAAATCCATTACTCTTGCTCCCGTCTTGCCGATGTATGCATCAGGAACAATAAAGGTATCGCCATAGATGCCGTTGAATCTTTCCGCAACATCACGGGTAAGCTCAAGGTGTTGCATCTGGTCGTGACCTACGGGAACAAGGTCTGCATTATACAAAAGGATATCCGATGCCATTAAAACAGGATAAGTAAACAGACCTGCGTTTATATTATCTGCATGTCTTTCCGATTTATCCTTAAACTGTGTCATTCTCGATAACTCACCCATATATGTATAGCAATTAAGCACCCATGAAAGCTGAGTATGAGCAGGCACGTGTGACTGCATAAACATAATGCACTTTTCAGGGTCAAGACCGCAGGCGATGTACTGAGCAAGAAGAGATATACATCTTTCATTTAATTCCTTAGGGTCCTGACGTACAGTTATTGCGTGCAAATCCACAACCGAGAAAATACACTCGTATTCGTCAACAAGCTTCGTCCAGTTTTTGATTGCTCCCAGATAGTTTCCTATAGTAAGCATACCCGAAGGCTGGATTCCGCTGAAAATTCTTTTTTTCATTTTGTCTACTTCCTTTCACATATAGAAACAGTATAACATAAATTTGTGAAATTTACAAGTTATCTATTGACAAAACAGAAAAAAGTGGTAAAATACAGTTAGCACTCTAAGACGTCGAGTGCTAAAGGAGGAAATACTATGGCTAAAAAGCAGTTCAAATCCGAGTCAAAAAGACTTATGGATATGATGATTAACTCAATTTACACACATAAGGAAATTTTCATTCGTGAGCTTATTTCAAATGCGTCAGACGCAATTGATAAATACTATTATCTTTCACTTTCGGATGAAAACATAAAGTTCGACAGAGAAAACTTTTATATAAGACTTGCTTCTGATAAATTTGCCCGTAAATTAGTTATTACCGATACAGGTATCGGTATGACAAAGGAAGAGCTTGAGACTAATTTAGGTACTATCGCAAAAAGCGGCTCACTTGCCTTTAAAACCGAAAATGAGAAAAAGGACGATGTTGATATAATAGGTCAGTTCGGTGTCGGTTTTTATTCTGCGTTTATGGTTGCGGACAGAATTACAGTTGAATCAAAAGCTCATAACAGCGACGAGGCATTTATATGGGAATCCTCAGGCAGCGACGGCTACACCATAAACCCCTGCGACAAAAAGGATACGGGAACAGTTATCACCCTTTATATAAAGGCTGATACCGATGACGATAAATACAGCGAATATTTAGAAGAGTATACCTTAAAGCATCTTGTTAAAAAGTATTCCGATTACATTAAATATCCTATCAAAATGCTTTGCACAAAAACAGTAACAAAGGACGCACCCGAAGGTGAAGAGCCTAAAACAGAAACAGTTATGGAAGATGAAGTTTTAAACTCTATGGTTCCAATCTGGAGAAAGAACAAAAGCGAAGTTACTGACGAAGAATACAACACATATTACAAGGACAAGTTCCGTGACTGGCAGGACCCTGCAAAGGTTATAAGAACAAGTGCAGACGGTGCGGCAAGCTACACAGCACTTTTATACATTCCTAAAAAAGCACCTTACGATTATTACACAAAGGAATACGAAAAGGGTCTTGAATTATACTCAAACGGCGTTATGATAATGGAAAAATGTGCAGATTTGGTTCCCGACTGCTTTAGCTTCGTTAAGGGTCTTGTTGATTCTGCAGACTTATCTTTAAATATTTCCCGTGAAATTCTTCAGCACGACAGACAGCTTAAGATCATAGCTTCCCGTCTTGAAAAGAAGATTCAGAGCGAGCTTCTTGCAATGCAGAAGAATGACCGTGAAAATTATGAAGAATTTTATAATTCCTTTGCAAAGCAGTTAAAGTTCGGCATTTATAACAACTTCGGCAAGGACAAAGAATTGCTTCAGGATCTTATTATGTTCGTTTCATCATATGAAACAAAGCTTACAACATTAAAAGAATATGTTGAAAGAATGAAGGAAGACCAGAAATACATTTACTTTGCATCGGGTGAAAGTGCAGAAAAAATCTCAAAGCTTCCTCAGGCTGAACAGGTTCTTGACAAGGGCTACGAAATCCTTTATATGACAGACGAGGTTGACGAATTTGCAATCCGTATGCTTATGACCTACGCTGAAAAGGAATTCAAATCCATAAGCGACAGCGACCTTGGTTTTGAAACAGAAGAAAAGGAAGTTAAAGAGGAAGATACAAAAATCTTTGATTTCGTTAAAGAAGCACTTGACGGAAAGGTTGTTTCGGTAAAAGCATCAAAGAGACTTAAAACTCACCCCGTATGCCTTTCAACAGAGGGTGAAATCACAATTGAAATGGAAAAGGTATTAAATTCAATGCCCGGAAATGACAACAAAATTTCCGCACAGAAGGTTCTTGAAATCAATACCGACCATAAGATTTATGCAACAATGAAAGAAATGTTTGAAACCAATCAGGATAAGCTTAAAAAGTATGCATCCGTTCTTTATAACAGCGCACTTTTAATTGAAGGGTTACCTGTTGACGATGCGGTTGCATTTACCGAAAGTATTTGTGAATTACTGTAAAAACTGACAAAGGTCGTTGCCTCAATTAAGTGAAGCAACGACCTCGTTTTTTATATAATACCAAAATAAATTTTTAATTCAGATTGCTTTTCATAACAAGCTTAAGCACTACAGATACAGACATATTAAGCTTTTTTGCAACCGATTGCAGTACAACACCTGAAATAAGCTTTATCAATGTGCGATCACTGTGAAAAAGTGCATATATTAATTAAAGAAACCCATTGACAAACCTTGAAATAATACTATAATATAGTAAATTAAAGTATGTCCGAAAGGGGATAGAATAATGAAAAAACCATTACTCTCAGAACTTACCCTCGAACAGAAAATAGGTCAGCTTTTACTTGGATATCAGTGGGATATCTGCAGAAAAACTGAGATTGACCATAACATTTTCAGAACCTGGGAAGAGAGAGAAGATGTTCTTAGGAAAGAAAAATACGGTTCACTCTGGGCACAGACGGGAACCGCAAGCCGCGGAACCGATATGGCAGAATTTTCACACGGTGAAGTTGATAAATCTTCTGAATACGGTGCATTTTTGCAACGAGAATCAGATTGCTATGAAATTCCCGCACTTACTTGTCTTGATGCAGAGGCATCGGGCGCAGGTCCGCTTTTCTGGGATTTAACAACAACCTGCCCTCCGCTTGCAATGGGTGCTACAAATGATGAAGAATTAGTTTACGAAATGGGTGCGGCAATTGCTCGTGAACTAAGGTGCGCAGGTGTTAACTGGAGATGGACTCCCGTTGTTGACCTTTGCGGTAAATATACACACAGCGTTATCCGTTCATATTCACCTCACGATACCGACAAGCAGGTTCGTCTTGCACTTGCTCACGCAAGAGGTATGCAAAGTGAGGGCGTAGCGGCAACAGCAAAGCATTTCCCCGGCGGTGCAGGCCCTGCCCACGAAAAAATAGGCTTTATTGATTCTCATTTCTGCTCTCACTCACTTGATATTTCAAAGGAAGAATGGCAAAAAGAAGCAGGAAGCGTGTTCCAGAGGATGATTGACGGTGGTATATATTCAATTATGATAAGTCATAGGGGCTTCCCTGCAGTTGACAACTCTGTTGTAAACGGAAGAATAAGACCGTCTACAATTTCCAAAAAGGTTATAACAGACCTTTTAAAGAACGAAATGGGCTTTGATGGCGTTGTAATTACCGACGGAATACAGATGGCGTCACTTTACACACTTATGCCTTATGAAGACTTAATCGTTGAAATAGTAAACGCAGGTAACGACGTTATTTTAGGCGTTCAGCCAAACACAGGCGAAATAATAAAGCAGGCTGTTTTAGACGGCAGAATTTCAATCGATCGAATAAATGACGGCTGCAGAAGAGTTCTTGATATGAAAGAAAAGTTAGGTCTTTTTGACGATGGATACAGACTTGTTAAGAGCACTTCCGATATTGAAGCACCCAAAACCCGTGAAGTAAATATGAAGGTTGCAAGAAAGGCAGTAACCCTTATCCGTGACAGAGAAAACATCCTGCCCTTTAGCAAAGACAAGGTTAAAAATGTAACAATAATCGTTTCGACTCACGCTGATTACTTTATCGATAAACTCCAGCCTCTTAAAAAGGAATTCGAAGACCGAGGTGCACAGGTTACCATTCAGAGAAGACTTGTAAACAACGAAGCTTTAGCTGAAATTTCGGAAAAGAATGACCTTATAATTTATGCAACATATGTAGGCCCTCACGAGCCTATGGGCCCACCCTCACTTTTCGGTGATGAACTCAAAACTTACTTACACGCATTTACCAGCGGTAAGGAAAAAACAATCGGCGTTTCCTTCGGCTACCCATATATGCACCACTTTATAATGCAGGGTGCAGATGCATTTATCAACACCTACAGCGTCAGCGCAGAAATGATGAAAGCCCTTGCAGAAACAATCTACGGCGAAATTCCCTTTGAGGGCGAATCACCTGTTGATTTAAATATGTAGTAACATATAACAAAAGCTTCTCCATTTGGAGAAGCTTTTGTATTCCGTATTATTTATTTTTAATAGCCTGTAATAATTTAATGATTTCAGCAAAACCAAGAAAAGTAGTTCCGCTTATAAATGTTGCTGCAATTTCTGCTATTCCCAAAGCCACTACTTCATCACAAAGTAATAGCCCTGCAATAAATCCAACTATGTATGTCACCCAAGCAATAACTGTCAATGTTGTCGCAACACCGTTTTTATATGATTCTGTTTCATCTTCAGTTATATTCGAACTAAGTGTGCTTGCACATTTTTTTATTTTTTCAAACTCCTCATCAGTAACATCAACGGGAACATACTTGCAATACATAGGAGTGCCGTTTTCATCACATCCGATAAAATTCGGGTATTCCTTGCTGTACTTACCGTTTGGAGAAGGCACCTCTTCGTACAAACCTAAATCAATAAGTAGCTTGTTTTTTTCCTCATTCGTTACTTTGTCTGTTTCCGATTTTCTCCTTATTTCCTCTTCTTTACACATCTCAAGGAACTCGCGGACTTTTTCGTTCATAGTAAAAACCTCCTAAAATATAAAAAATGCGTGACCGAAGCCACGCATGAAAAACGCAGCTTCGATATGTGCTGCTACGCATCTCACACCAAACACAGATATGACAATCTAAGCCTGCGTTTTTACCTAACGCAAAGCTGTGTTTGGGAATATTAAGATACGTAGCAGTTTTAGTATAGCATAAAATTTTCAAATTGTCTATTAAAAACTTAAGGGGAAGTAAAAAAATCAATGATTTTTTTACTTCCCCCTTTGATTTTATATACTATGCCTGTCAGAATTTTTCAAACTCCTTTCCGTTGATAAGAAAATCAATAGAAACGTTAAAATACCGAGACATTTTAACAAGCAATTCTATGCTCGGTTCACGCTTGCCGTTCACATAGTGTGAAAGAGCCTCACGTGAAATATTTAAATTCATTGCAACCTTAAGCTGTGTCAATTTCCTCTCTTTTCTGATTTGCTTTAACCCTTTCAATATATCACCTCTTGACATTATTGTAACATTTTGTTACAATATGTTACTTTATTAAAGTTGAAAGGATTTTAAAATAAAAGTCTCTGTCCTACATGAGTATTGGTAAACAAAAATATACAATTTTAAATATAATTATGCATAAATAGAATTGTTAGTGCTTTCTTGCAATCTCTCAATGATATGTTAAGTTAACAATTTTGTTGATTTTATCTCTGTATCGTGACAAATGAGAAAAATTATGCTATAATATAGACAGGAAATAGAACTTTTTGCTAATTTTCTGTCTATATAGGCAATAAAACAGTTAAACAAATATGAATTTGTAGGTGAATATATGAAAAACTTATATATAGTCGGTGGAACAATGGGTGTTGGAAAAACCGCCGTCTGTCAGCAACTTAAAATAAATTTATCAAATAGTGTGCTTCTTGATGGTGACTGGTGCTGGGATTCCAATCCGTTCCAAGTAACCGATGAAACCAAATCTATGGTGATGGATAATATTTGTTACTTGCTCAACAACTTTTTACATTGCTCTGCTTATGAAAATGTAATTTTCTGTTGGGTAATGCACCAACAGTCTATCATTGATTCCATCGTAGAAAAACTGGATACACAAAGCTGCGATGTGAAATGTATTTCGCTTATTGTTGACGAAGCCAATTTACGCAAGAGATTAATAAAGGATGTGGAGAGCGGTATTCGAGTTGAGGATATAATCGAAAGAAGTATAACAAGAATACCGATGTATGACACACTCAACACGATTAAAATTGACACCAACGAAAAGACCGTGGCTATGATTGCCAACGAAATCAAGCTGCTTTGATGTTGTCAAATTCCAATTTGTTGAACTAAATATCTGCACAGGAGCAAGGTTGAAATATGCCTTGCTCCTTTTCATTGGGTATTCACGAAAATGAATAAAAAGGTCATTTATGCATATCACTACTTATCTAATACAGAGACAAATAAAAAAAGAAGAGTATATCGATATATTTACCCACAATGTAAAATGGTTAAGAATAAAACATGGTCTCTCTGTAAAACAAATGTCAACAATCCTGAATACAACAATGCTTACCGTGGAAATAATGGAAAGAGGAATATTGCCTGAAGAAATAAAAACTGATATTCTTTTTGAGATTTGTAAACATTTTAATATTACTATTAATTTACTTACAGAAGTCAAATTGACAAATTATCTGTTTGAAATTGAGTAACTATCCAAAAAGTTCACATTGTAGGGGACGATGCCCACATCGTCCCTAAAAACAGGGCGGATGTAATCCATCCACCCTCATTTTTATTTATTCATTTAAGCTTATATACGATATATCGGGTAAAACGGTAGAGGTTTCCTTCAGCAGAAGCTGTCGGTTTTCCTCACTCTTTGCCACGCATATAACATCAATATCTGCATTTTTGGCAAAATTTATATCGGTTACGGTATCTCCCACCATAACCACCTCCGACGGCTTCAGGCTGTATTTTCTGCACAAATCAAACGCAGCATCAGGAGCCGGCTTTGCAGGAACTATGCCGTCATCGGTATAAATCTCATCAAAGTATTCTTCAATTCCCAGCGCCGAAAGACAATGCTTTGTTACACTTAAAACATCTGTAGTTACAACCGCAAGAATTATTCCCCTTTCCTTTAAGCCTTTGAAAAAGCCTTTTATATCAGGACAGGTTCCTTTAACCACACCTTTATCGCTATGATTTTTATGAGTTTTCAGAGTAAGCTCTTCTACCTCTTCAAAGCTTTTGGTGTAGCCGTGTTTTGTGAGAACACCGTAAATTTTTTCAGCCATCATTTTATATGTACCATAGCAAAGCACACCGTTTATGGAGGTAACGCCATCCTTTACACCCATTGCCTCAAGTGCTTCATTAACAGGAACATCCTTGCAGTTTAATATTTCAAACATTTCCTTTACTGCATATTCCGAAATTGTCACCCAGAACGCATCAAAATCAATCAAAGTTCCGTCCTTATCAAAAATAATTGCCTTTGTTTTCATCCTATTAAATCCTTTTTCTTTCTGTATTCAGACGGCGAAACACCGATATACTCTTTAAACATTTTACCAAAATAACTGAAGCTGTTGAAGCCTGTTTGCATTGAAATTGCCGAAACAGGTAAAGTCGTGGTTCTTAACAGAATTTTTGCTTTTTCCACACGGTACATACAAATGTAATTCTGAAAGCAGTACCCGAAATTCTTTTTGAAAATTCTGCAAAAATAGCTGTCACTTACATAAAATGCCTTTGCGGCATCGGTAGATGTAATGCTGTTGGCGTAATTTTTTTCAATATAGTCTATAATACCACAGCAAATATCGTTTACGCCTTCATTTTTTACGGTCTTTTGTATAAAGCCGTTCTCCGCAAGCAAGCCAAAAAACAAAGCCATATTTCCTTTTACCTTAAGCTCCCAACCCTTAAGCCCTTCTTTATGGGCATTAAATGCATTTACAATGCAATTTTTCAGCATATCCGAAGCATTTGAATCTGCTTTTACAACATTCCTTATTTTAACTATACCCTTTTCAAGATTATATCTTAGCTCATCGTCAGGTATAATTGACAAATCGAAGCAAAGACAGTAATGCTTAAAATCCTCGTTTGCAAAAATTGTTGCATTATGCATCAGGTAAGGCGAAATTATAACAACATCACCATCTTCAACGTCGCAAACCTCAGCATTAATATAAAATCTTGCTCTGCCACCGGTAATCGCCAGCAGCTCAACCTCCCGGTGTCTGTGTGAAAGACTTGTTACATCCTCATTGGTTTCCTTTTTCAAATGATTACGTGAAAATGTGGCAAAAGGAATGGTTTTGTAACGAAGTTTAAATTCATCCTTAAACACTTTGTTCACTCCAGTTATAATTTAAGGTAAAATATTGATATTTTACCACACACTTGTATGATATAATTATATTACAAAAATACAATTTGTCAAGGTGGCGGATATTATGAATAAAAGAAGCTGGAAAATTATTTACAACAATTACGACGGCTTGGAAAAGAAAGCAATTGACTTGATTTCCGAAGAGCTGGGCGGTTATATACTAAGAGATAAAGGCAGATACACCATACACGTTTTAGCCTGCGAAAAGGAAACAACAACCTCATTTGATACCAATGCGGTAGTTATAGGTGTCTACGAAAACAGCGAAACCATAAAAAAATATATCAGCGAAGATGAAATTCCTTACAACGGATATGTTTTAAAGGTTATGGATAACCCTGAAAACAACGACCTTAAGCTTGTTTTAATTACCGCAAAAGCACCGCGTGAGGTTTTTTACGGTGCAATTGAATTTGCCGACGATTTTCCCGTTAAAGCCGCTCCTGAATCGGGCAGTCTGAGATTTATTGATGAGGCATTTGACCAAAAGCTCCCTGATTACTACAGTGCTTCCGCACCAAAAACCGACAGAAGAGCCGTTTTTACATGGGGCAACCCTATAAATGACTATAAAGACTATATTCAGAATATGGCAAGAATGAGACTTAATCAGCTTATAATGTGGAACGACTTTCTTCCGATTAATGCAAAAGAGGTTGTAGATTACGCTCACGAATATGGTATCGAGGTTATCTGGGGCTTTGCCTGGGGCTGGAGCAGAAAGTGCGATACCATTGACCTTAACGCCCTTGATAAGCTCAGCGAAAGTGTAATTGAAAAATATGAAAAAGAATACGCAGACACAAATGCAGACGGAATTTATTTTCAGTCCTTTACGGAGCTTACCGAAGATAAAATCGGAGACAGACTTATTGCCGATGTTGTAGTTGATTTCGTTAATAAAACCGCAGACAGAATTTTAAAAAAGCATCCTAATCTTTACATTCAGTTCGGTCTTCACGCAACAAGTGTAAAGGACCATATGGAATATATTGCAAAGGTTGACCCGAGAGTTGAAATTATGTGGGAGGATTGCGGTGCAACCTGTCCGTTCTCAAATTCCCTTGAACCGGGAACAGAGGAAGAAATCGCAAGGGTTGAAAAATTTACCGACCAAATGATATCACTTCGCAAAAACGGCGGCGTTTCAATGCTCTATAAAGGTCTCTCACTCCTTGACTGGAGAGGTGATAATTTCGTTCATCAATGCGGACCCTTTATTTTAGGACGTGCAGGTACAAGAATCGTTGAGCACGACAGAGAGGTTATGAAGCCGTTATGGCGTTCAATTCAGGCACAATGGTACAAAAACGGTATCTATACCTACAACCTTACAAAACATATTTATCAAAGCTCCAGAAGAGATGTAACCATCGGTATGGCAGGTCAGTTTGCAGGAGGTCACTGGTTCCCCGTCGCTTTCTGCGCACAGATGCTGTGGAGCTGCGACGAGCCGTATGAGGAGATTATGGAAAAGGTATCAAAACGCCGTATAGTAGATATAGTATAATGCAGCAGCGATGTGAAATATTCAGCAACGTGTGGCATAACGACTTTTTCGACGGTCTGTCAGACAAAGAAAAAGGAAGTTATATTTTGGCGAACGGATTGCAGGCAGTACGATGGTACGGCAATAATCCGTTCTGCAACATTTTTTCCTATTCCCTAACAAGGACTGTAAAAAACATCTGTTTCCCATTTGATGCTTTAGGTTACAAATCAGAACAACTTTATATAATTAATTCGCTTGCGGTAGAACGACTTTTTCGACAGTCTGAATAGGTGTAAAATTTATATTTTACGCCTATTTTTATTGACATTCTTTTATTTTATGATACAATTATAAGGTAAACTTTTGCAGGAAAGGTATGTAATATGTTAATTAAGGAAGCATTTTTAACTTTTTTAATATCTATGGTGCCCGTTATAGAGTTAAGAGGCGCTCTTCCTATAGGCGTAGGAATGGGACTTCACCCTGTAGCGGCACTTATAATATCGGTAATTGGAAATCTTGTTCCTTTACCATTTCTTATTCTCTTTACAAAAAGGGTTTTTGCGTGGCTCAGACGTCATTTTCCAAAGCTTGACTGTATAATCACAAAGCTTGAGGAACGTGCAGAAGCAAAAAAGGAAACTGTTGAAAAATATAAATTCTGGGGCCTTTTCATATTTGTTGCAATCCCCCTTCCCGGAACAGGCGGCTGGACAGGCGCTCTTATTGCCGCAATGATGGATATGCGTCTAAAAAAAGCATTCCCCGCTATCTTACTGGGAGTATTAACCGCAGGAATAATTGTGTTTTTAATTACATATGTATTTCATATATCGGTTCCGTTAATATCGTAACATTCTGTCTTACATTACCACGGTAAGACAGTTTTGATTTTTTATATTATAACCGGAGGTATTCTGTCTTGTACAAAGAAAATCAGACAAATTATAAGTATTTACTTGAGCTTTCAAAATCTTATCCGAACAAAAGCGAGGTTCTCAGCGAAATTATTAATCTGAATGCTATATTAAACCTTCCCAAAGGCACAGAGCATTTTATGAGTGACCTTCACGGTGAGCACGAGGCTTTTTCACATATCAGGCGTAATGCATCGGGAGTTGTAAGGCATAAAATAGATGCACTTTTTTCAAGAACCTTAACCACTTCCCAACGCAGCGAGCTTGCAACTCTTATTTACTATCCGGAGGAAAAGCTTGACACCCTGCGCAGAGAACAGATTGATTTAACTGACTGGTACAACATAACCCTTTTACGCCTTCTGGAAATCTGTCGTTTTGTAAGCAGTAAATATACACGTTCAAAGGTTCGTAAGCATCTTTTGTCTACTGCTAAAGGCTTTGACTATATAATAGACGAGCTTCTTAATAACGATTACGACAAAACCAACAAAGGCCAGTATTATGAAAATATAATCAGCACAATTATCTCTCTTGATTCAGCGGAAGAATTTATTATTGCCGTATGCTCAGCAATAAAAAGTATGGTTATCGACCACTTGCATATTGTAGGCGATATTTTCGACAGAGGACCACGTGCCGATATTATAATTGAACAGCTTACCAAAGAACGCTCCATCGACATTCAGTGGGGAAACCACGATGCCTTGTGGATGGGTGCCGCATCAGGCTCGGAGGTGTGCATAGCAACTGTTTTAAACAATTGCGTTACTTACAAAAATCTGGACGTTATAGAGGTAGGCTACGGCATATCTCTTCGCCCCCTTTTGCTTTTCGCCAATGAAACATATTCAGATTGTGACGTTTCAAACTACACTCCCAAGGCTGATTTTGACGGCGATGTAATTCTTAAGGACGACGATTTACAGATTGCACGGATGCATAAGGCTATAAGTGTAATACTCTTTAAGCTTGAAGGACAGATAATACTGAGAAATCCCGACTTTGATATGGAGAGCCGTCTGCTTCTTGATAAAATAGATACGGAAAAAGGAACTGTAGCTTTAGACAACAAGATTTACCCTCTTAAGGATACAGCATTCCCTACTGTAGATAAAAATGACCCCTATTCCCTGACAGAACAGGAAGCAGAGGTGGTACAATACCTTAAGAACTCATTTATGCGCTCGGAAAAGCTGCAGTCACACATTCGTTTCCTTTACGAGAAGGGGGAAATTTATACAATCTTTAACGAAAATCTGCTGTTTCACGGTTGCATTCCTTTAAACAAAGACGGAAGCTTTATGAAGTTCCCGCTCGCACAGAATAAAAGCGGTAAAGCTTTTATGGATTTTTGCGATAAAGCGGCAAGACAGGGCTATTTTGCAAAAGAGGGAAGCATCGCCCGTGCCTACGGTAAGGACTTTTTGTGGTTTTTATGGTGCGGAAAAAACTCACCTCTCTGTGCCCGTGAAAAAATTGCAACCTTTGAAAGACTTTTAATTGCCGACGAAAGCACCTGGGAAGAGCCTAAAAACGCATATTACGACTGCTGGAACAATGCCGAAACAGTAGAAAAAATACTTCAGGAATTTTCTCTTGAGGAAGAGCATTCTCACATCATTAACGGTCATATACCGGTAAAAAGCAAGAAGGGAGAAACTCCCATAAAAGCAAACGGAAAGCTTATTTTAATTGACGGCGGTTTCTGCCGTGCATATCAGCCCTCAACAGGCATTGCAGGCTATACTCTGATATATAACGCAGACGGTATGCGTATTTCAGCTCACGAGCCGTTTAAAGGAGTACAAAATGCAATAAAAAACAATGCCGACATTATTTCCGACACTGTAATTTTTGAGCACGCTACCGACAAAATCAGAGTAAAAGATACTGATACCGGAAAACGAATAAGCGAAAAAATCAACGACCTTAAGTTACTTTTGGAAAACTACGAGTCGGGCAGTATCAAGGAACGAAGAAAATAATAAAATGGAGCTGTAGCAAAACGAAACCCGTTTTGCTGCAGCTCCTTTAGGGTGGACGCAAAATTTTGCATTTTGCGTCCGCCCTTGAGTTTTTATAATATATCAGAGCAATAATCAAGCCATTTGCGTGCGATATATTCGTGACCTGCAAGGCTTGGATGAATACCGTCAAGAGACCAGTATTTCGCTCCGTCCTTTTCAGCAAAGGCATTGAAATCATCAAAAAGCGGAACAAAAACTGCACCAAACTTTTTGGCAAGCTTTTTAGAAACCATTCCACGCTCTCTCATATTCTTTTCCCATATATCCCACTTTTCAAAAATGTCACCTGAACCACCGTCGGGATTTACGGTTTTAAAATCAAATTTTACAATAAAAGGCTCTAACATTACAAGCTTACTTTCAGGCTTTTTCTCCTTAACCTGAGAAAGCATATGCTCATACATAAATTCATATTCTTCAGCTGTTGCACCCATACCCATACGAAGTGAAAAACCTACATCGTTAATTCCGTTCATAACACTTAAAATGTCAAAATCAATATTAAGAGTATCTTCAATCCAACGTGCGTACATATCCCCTATACGGTTTCCGCCGATTCCACGGTTGGTTATTTCCCAGGTAGGATTATCACAAAGAAGTCTTGCTGCAATTAAATTAACATATCCGCTTCCCAATCCCTTATTTGGTGTTTTCTCCGCTCTGTCACGACCGCAGTCGGTAACAGAATCGCCCTGAAAAAGTATTTTCATATTATAAAAGACCTGCCTTTTCTGTAATTTTTCTTAGAACTTCGTTGCCATATCTCGTGCTATGTTCTGCTATTTAATAATAACATAACTTTTAGCTTTTTTCAACCAAAAACTAAAAACTCCCTGTTGTTTTACGAAATGCTTTTTTATACCAAGGGGGTGCAAACAGGGTTGAGTAGGTGCATTTTGCTGTCAGGGGGTGCAAATTCAACGATCACTATATTGTAGATACAATGCGATACTTATTGTATGTAGACTAATTGTATTCAAAAGACTATAATGTTTATAGTAGGAGGAGCGTGAAAATGGATATTGTAAAAGTTTTCGGAAGCAACCTAAAAAAATATCGAACATCTTTAGGTCTTTCTCAAGAAGCATTTGCAGACAAATGCTGTATGCATCGTACTTACATTAGTGCTATTGAGTGCTATCGCAGAAGCATTTCTCTTGAAAACATTCAAAGAATTGCTGATGCACTTGAAATTGAAACATATAAATTATTTGTGGAGGAATGATGATGCTAATCAAATTAAAGATATTCTTCTCCAACATTATGGTAAAAGAAATCCTATTACATCATTAGAAATTGCAAACATTATAGGGATAGTTGAAGATGATACACACGCACAAACAAGAGCACTGATTCTTAATTGTGCAAAAAATTATGATTTGCCTTTGGCTGCTAATAATAGAGGGTATTATCTTATTTCGAATCAACAAGAATATGATGAGTATATGGCTAACCTTGATTCACGGAGTGCTGGTATTGAGGAAAGAAAGAGAATTATTACAAAAAACTATAGGGGGATAAAATAATGAAATTTAGTATTAAAAATGATGAATTGGTTGTATTAAATGGTAGCGAAACACCAGATTTTCCCAAGTATACTTCTCAGTTGATTAATTGGGCAAACCAAAATGCCCAAGGAACTCGCCCAAAGGTTGTTGGTCAACTTTCTGATCTTTTTCCAGAATACGAAAGCGAAGACGATAATGTTTCGATGCAAGGTTGGCGAAAATGGTATTTTGAGAGACATCCTGATGCAATCGAAACAGCTACCGATAAAATTTTCGTTCAAGTTGAAAACCTAAAAGAAGCAATAAAACTTATTAACAAGCCGTTAGTTCGAAAATGGGTAGAAGATTTAGTTATAACAAAAACATACAACGGATTATATGTTCAAGAAGCGATTCTCTCTAAACTTGCACAAAAACTTGGCGAAGATTATCGATTAGCTACGCCGGAAGAGGAATCACAGGGCATTGATGGGTATGTCGGCAATGTGGCATATTCAGTAAAACCCGATACATATAGAACAATGAACCGCTTGTCAGAATCTATCAATGTTAAAATGATATATTACACCAAGAAAAAAACTGGTCTTACAATTGAAGTTGAAGATTAATAATAAGGGCGGAGGTAAAGACCTCCGCCCGCTCTTTAGTTAGGAAGTGAATTTAAAAATTTCTTTTGGAACGTATAGTCAAATAAGGTATCAACATCTACATACCCAGTTCTAACCAGGTGATTGTTTATGAATGTTTTATTATCAAGATAAATATAGCACAGCAAGTTGTTTTCACTATCGTATTTTATAGAATCATATTTCAGGAAAATTTTTCTTTTTCTAAATTTTTCTTTTAAAAACTCTATAGCCTTATCTTCAAATTGTGATATGGGTTTTATACCTAATAGTTTTACTATAATTCCGTTATTGAGCTCTATAGTATTTGCGTTCAATACATTTTTTACTGTAAAAAGTTCTTCTCGTTTTTGCTCTTTATCATCAATTTTAGAACCAAATTGTAGTTTTTTGACATCAATTTTTTTATCCATTTTATGTGGGTCTCGAAATATATATGGCAAATCTTCAAATGTGTGTTTTATACCTTCTTTATCTTCAGCAAAAAATACTTGAGATTCATCGTAAAGACTTATTTGATCGTCGCAAAGTTTTTCTTTAATAATAGGAGCAAAATCTTTGTTGATCTCATATCCTATAGAATTTCTACCTAAATGTTTTGCTGCCAATGATGTCGTACCACTACCTACAAAAGGATCAAGAACTGTTTCTCCGGCAAAAGAAAACATTTTAATTAACCTTTTCGGTAATTCTTCCGGAAACATAGCGATATGCCCCAGTTGTTTTACTCCATTAAAATTCCAATGTGAGGAGAAATATTGACTCCATTCTTCTTTGGTCATTTTCGAATCGATTTTTTGCTGCGGACTTGGTTTTGGTGCATTACCAAGTTTTTTGAAAAGTAATATAAACTCATAATCCATCTTTAAAATACCATTTCGAGGATGCGGAAAACTACCCATGATAGCTCCGCCACCTGATGTATTCATTGTAGTAGTTTTTTGCCAAATAATTGCGCCCATATAATCCATGCCTAACGATTCGCAAAATCTAATAATTTCCGTGCGAATGGGTATCACTTTGTATCTACCATAATATACAGAACGAGCAAATTGATCTCCTATGTTAATACATAGCCTGCAACCATCAGAGAGAACTCGATAACATTCTTTCCATACTAAATTTAAATTATTTATGTATTCTTCGTAGCTGTCATTAAATCCAATTTGTTCCTCTGTACCATAATCCTTCAATTGCCAATATGGTGGAGAAGTTATTATTAACTGCACCGATTTATCTTTGATTTGATTTAATGAACGACTATCACCAAATATTATTTTATGTTCAGTCATAATAAAGTCCTTTCTCATCTCACTTGTTCGCCATTAGATAATACAAAATACTGTTCATATGTAACATTCAATGCTTTAGCAATTTGATTTAGTTCATCTTGCGTAACAGTATTGCGCTTCAGCTTTGAATTGAAGTTTTGAGGTGTTTGATTTATTCTTCTTGCAAGTTCAGATAAACTTATGCCAGTTCTTACACATAACACTCTTATTTGTTCTGATGTCGTCATTTTAATCCCCCTATATATCATCATTAATTGATATTATAAAACAAATGATTGATAATGTCAAGGTTTAATTTTGCTTCCTCTAATTATTTTAATTTTTGTGACATAAATTCAACGTTTTATACAATAATTCAACGAATACCCATAAATGCAACGTTTACCTAAAAATTCAACGTTTATGTTTTTTAAATCTAAAAAAATTCCGTGAAATAGTATTTTTATATAAGTATTTTAGTTTTTTCTAACAAGTCCGCAAAAAGAAAAAATCCTTGAAAATCGCATCATTACTACGTTTTCAAAGAATAAAAAATAAGACTAACTATTCTATTAAAATAGTCAGTCTTATGTGGTGCCGGTGGTGGGACACAGCCGCCAAGGCGTCTTGCCTGCTTGTCGACCCAAATGCTTCGCATTTCGGTACCCGACTGCGCACCTGAAAACTAAAAAACTTGCCTCAGGCAACTTTTTCTTTACGTTTTCAGCCCTCACAGGGTTCGAGTCCCTTACTTTTTTATACCAAAACAAAAGACCTCGCTTTGCGAAGTCTTTTGTTTTGGAAAAGCAGAACCATAGAGATATTTTAAAACTTAATTTGCATTTTCAATTGGTATCCATATTTCTACAAACCTATTACTTTTATCTGCTATCGGTCGCCAGTGAAGTAACGCAAGTTCAGGACTATTCGCAAACTGATATCCTGACAAAGGCATCCAATCAGCGACTAAATCCTGTCGAATATTTATATATTCTTCAATTGGATGACAACAATGTTTTGTTTCAAACACTACATATTTTTGTTTAGGAATTATTATTTCCTCGAATCCCATTTCCGACATAAAATCTACGCCGGTTACTTCTTTATTATAAAGATTTTCTCTTGTCCACTCATTTAGCTCATTAGCAATATAAAAATCATAGCCACTATCATCAATATTATTAATTATGCAGTAATCAGTATAGTAATCTGACGATGCTCCTCTTAACAACCATTGCTTTGCACGTGTTGTGGTAAACATTTTTTCTTCTTGTTCTGCACGTTGTTTTCCAAACGGTACACCACAAAACCTTTGTTTATATCCAACTAATACCGTGCAATCCTTCTCTTCAACTCTATAATCCATACTATCTCCACCCTCCAATGAAAGTTTAAGTTTTAACGGCAGAAAGGATTTTAAAGACGCATTTTTGCCCTTAACTTGGGACGGATTAACACCATGAAATTTTAAAAAAGCTCTTGAAAAACTGTCGGGGTTGTCATAACCATATTTCAAGGCTATATCGATAATTTTTTGATTACCCAATAGCAGTTCTTTTCCTGCCAAGCTTAATCGTCGGTTTCTGATATATTCACCAAGGGTGTATCCACAAAGAATACTAAACACTCTCTGAAAATGAAATGTTGAAGAAAAACTTTGTTTTGCAATTTCATCGTAGCTTATATTATCGGTTAAATGTTCTTCGATATATTCAATGGCTTTTTGAAGTCCGTTTATCCAATCCATATATCATTCCCACCTTTCAGAGAATATTATACCAGATTTTATTATCATATTCCCCACATTTAATGCTATGTTCTGTCGGAATTATTTACTATTTTTTCTTCGCTGTATTTATTGACGAAATAAGCATTCTCTTAATTTCTTCCGCAAGACTAATGGGATTATCGTAATCATATTCAAATAATTTTGTATTTCTTAAAAGTGTAAGCCAATATATACTTTCGCTTACTTCTTTCAATGAAATATGTAGTTTAGCAATAAAATCTGGTTTGCTGTTTCCATAAATTGCTTCATTGATATTTGCACCGACACTCGTTGCACTACGCAGCAGTTGTTTTGCAATAGTCGTATCCCTTTTAGACTTTGCATATTCTTCATAAAATAAAACAATTTGTGTGGCAAATTCTAATGATTTATTTAAAAGTGGACTTTCCATGTGTTTTCACCTCATACATAGTATATCATAAATCCATATACAATTCAATGTTTTGCAGAGCAAAACTACCTTTTCTCTTCTCTATTCTCTTTTATCTCTTATCTGGAAACGACAATTTTTAGAGAAAAATGAAGAGAGAAGAGTGAATAGATAAGAGTACAAAAAGAAACGACAACTTTCTGTCGAAAATTGTCGTTTCTTTTTGGTGCCGGTGGTGGGACTCGAACCCACACGCCATCGCTGACAACGGATTTTGAGTCCGTCTCGTCTACCAATTCCAACACACCGGCATATTAAGTTTAACAGAGTTATGATACCATATTTTTGTTCTGTTGTCAAGGCTTAAAACTGCAAAAACAGGTAGTTTGATAAAATTTACAGAAGTCTCTGCAGCTTAAAAAGCTTTCACGGTTAAGACAAAATCTCCGGGTTGGTTTATACCCGACCCGGAGAAATGTATCGTCAATTCTTATTCAGGCTTTGCTCCTGCCAATGTTGCTGCCATTACAGCCTTTATTGTGTGCATACGGTTTTCCGCTTCATCGAAAACTATTGACTGTTCGCTTTCGAAAACCTCGTCGGTTACTTCCATACAGTCAATGCCAAACTTATCGTAAATAAGCTTACCTGTTGTTGTGTTAAGGTCGTGGAACGCCGGCAGACAATGCATAAAACGGCACTGTGGACCCGCATTGTCCATAACCGCTTTTGTAACTCTGTAAGGTGTAAGGTCTGCGATTCTTTCCTTCCATACCTCATCGGGTTCACCCATAGAAACCCAAACGTCGGTATAAATAACGTCTGCCTTTTGTGTTGCATAGATAGCATCATCAGAAAATTCAATAACTGCACCTGTTTCCTTTGCTATTTTACGACACTGTGCAACCAGCTCGCTGTCGGGATAATATTTTTCATTGGTGCAGGCAACAAAGTGCATTCCCATCTTCGCACAGCCAACCATTAAGGAATTACCCATATTGTAACGGGCATCACCCATATAAACAAGCTTTCTTCCCTTAAGGTCGCCGAAATGTTCTTTAATCGTCATAAAGTCGGCAAGAATCTGTGTAGGATGGAATTCGTTTGTAAGACCGTTCCAAACGGGAACGCCGGCGTATTTTGCCAGATCCTCAACAATTTCCTGACCGAAGCCACGGTATTCAATACCGTCAAACATTCTGCCCAATACTCTTGCTGTATCTGCAATGCTTTCCTTTTTACCAATCTGCGAACCTGACGGGTCAAGGTATACAGGGTGCATACCAAGGTCAGCACCTGCTACTTCAAAAGCACATCTTGTTCTTGTGCTTGTTTTTTCAAACACAAGAGCTATATTCTTTCCCTCGCAAAGTCTGTGAGGAATGCCTGCTTTTTTCTTTGCCTTAAACTGCATAGCAAGTGTTATAAGAGAATCAATTTCCTCAGGAGTAAAATCAAGAAGCTTTAAAAAACTGCGGTTTTTCATATTTAACATTCCTTTCCCTTGCAACAATCCTTAATTATTGCAATTGCTTTTTTGAGAACTTCAAAATCAATATTAAGTGCAGGAAGAAGTCGAACCTTATCTTTCGCTGTAAGGCAAAGAACACCTTTATTTATACATTCCTTTACAATATCTCCTGCCGCTCTTTTGGTCTTTATACCAACCATTAAACCCATACCGCTGACCGCCTCAACGCCCTCGGCATCCTTTAATTCGTTAAAGATATATTCGCTTTTTGCTTTAACTGACGCCAAAAATTCATCGTCAAGACGAGAAATAACGCTTAAAGCACCTGCACAGCAAACGGGATTTCCACCGTAGGTTGAGCCGTGGTCACCAAAGCCTAAAACGGATTCTACCTTTTCGCCAAGTAAAGCCGCACCTAAAGGAAGACCTCCGCCGATACCCTTTGCAGTTGAAACGATATCAGGCTTTACGTCATAATTCATATATGCGTATAATTTTCCTGTTCTGCCGTTACCTGTCTGAACCTCGTCAATCATAAGAAGGATATCTTCCTTCTGACAAAGCTGATAAACACCCTCTAAAAAGTCCTTTTCAAGAGGGATAACACCGCCTTCGCCCTGAACACACTCAACCATTATTCCGCAAACCTTATTCTCCGAAACAACCCTTTTAAGTGCTTCAAGATCATTTGCAGGAGTATGAACAAAACCGCCTGTCAAAGGCTGAAATAATTCGTGGTAATGCTCCTGACCTGTTGCCGCTAATGTTGTAAGAGTTCTGCCGTGGAAGCTGTTTTCAAGAGTAACTATTGTCGAATACTCCGAACCCTTCTTTTCTGCACCGTATTTTCTCGCAACCTTTATTGCACATTCGTTTGCTTCCGCACCCGAATTGGAGAAGAATACCTTTTTTAGACCTGTCTTTCCGCAAAGCATCTGTGCGAGACGTGCACAAGGCTCCGTATAATAAAGATTTGACATATGCTGAACGGTATTAATTTGCTCTGTTACCGCCTTAATCCATTCATCGTCACAAAGTCCGAATGCGGTAACACCGATACCTGAACCCATATCAATATATTCTTTTCCCGTTTCGTCCTTTACAATACTGCCTTTTCCGGATGTAATCTGCAAATCGAAACGATTGTAGGTATTAGCTACATATTTTTTGTCTGTTTCTTTTATATTCATTACTTTCAACTCTTTTACTGTTTTATCTTTAATTCTGAATAATTAAATATGCCGTTTAAGTAAGGCGAAGTCCTGCAGTTTTCTGCTAAGACAGTTTAACCATAGTACCCGCACCCTCATCGGTTAAGGTTTCCATAAGTATGGAATGAGGAACACGTCCGTCCATAATAACAACGTTTGAAACACCCTTTGCGATTGCCTCAACACAGCAGTCAACCTTAGGTATCATACCGCCTGAAATAATTCCCTGCTTGCGAAGCTCAGCCGCCTGGGCAACAGTAATTTCAGGAATAAGTGTTGACGGGTCATCCTTATCACGGAGTACGCCGGCAATATCCGTCATCATAAACAGTCTTTCCGCACCCAAAGCACCTGCAATGTAAGCCGCCGCAGTATCGCCGTTAATGTTGTAGGCGTTACCCTCTTTATCGCAACCGATTGTAGAAATAACGGGGATATAACCCTTTTCAAGCAAGTCCACAACAGGGTCAATGTTAACCTTTGTTACCTTGCCGACGTAACCAAGTCTTTCGTCCTTTATTTCAGCTTCAATAAGTCTGCCGTCCATACCCGAAATACCCATAGCCTTACCGCCTTTGGTTTCAAGAAGATTAACAAGTGTTTTGTTAACCTTACCTGCAAGAACCATCTGAACAATATCAATTGTTTCCTTGTCGGTAACTCTTAAGCCGTCAACAAATTCAGGCTCTTTACCCAGCTTTGCCATAAGCTCGCTGATTTCAGGGCCGCCGCCATGAACAAGTACAACCTTAACACCAATAAGCCATAAAAGAACGATATCCTCCATAACCTGTTGCTTTAAGCTGTCGTTAATCATGGCATTACCGCCGTATTTAACAACTACTACTTTTCCGTTGTATCTTCTTATATAAGGGAGTGCCTGAGTAAGCACTTCCGCTCTCTGTAAGTTTGAAATCTGATTTCCCATATAAAACCTCTCTCTTAAACAACTGACACTACGCTTTCCGATGATGCTAGTTTGTGCTGTTTGTCACACGCCATACCCCAAGGGCACTTCTTCGCTACGCTCAGGGCGTTAGCGGAAAGCACACTACGCTTTCCGATGATGCTAGTTTGTGCTGTTTGTCACACGCGGTAGGCTGTTCCCAATCAAGCTTCGCCCACGCTCGCTTTCTTGGACATCCCTCGCGTACACGCCATTAGCGGAAAGCACACTACGCTTTCCGATGGCGTAGTAATCATGTTCTGTAGTCGCCGTTGATTTTCACGTAATCGTATGTAAGGTCACAGCCCCAGGCTGTTGCATCAAATGTACCTTCATTTAATGAAACTATAATTTCTATTTCCTTTTCAAGAAGGATTTCCTTTGCCTTCTCTTCAGAGAAATCAACACCCGAACCGTTTTTACATACCTCAATTACACCCTTTGATGATGAAAATGCAACATCGATTTTAGTTACATCAACATCAGCTCCGCTGTAGCCGATTGCACATAAAACTCTGCCCCAGTTGGCATCTGCACCAAACATAGCCGCCTTCAAAAGTGATGAACAAATCACACTTTTCGCAACCACTCTCGCAACTGAAAGACTTTTAGCACCTGTTACTTTACATTCAAGTAATTTTGTTGCACCCTCGCCGTCACCTGCAATAGTTCTGCAAAGGTGGATGCAAACAGTATTAAGAGCTTCCATAAATACCTTGAAATCGTCACAGTCGCAATCGATTTCACAGTTTCCTGCCATTCCGTTTGCAAGGACAGTTACCATATCGTTTGTTGATGTATCACCATCGATGCTGAGCATATTAAAGGTTGCATCAATATCGCTTAAAAGTGCTTTCTGAAGCATTGCAGGAGCAATTGATACATCTGTTGTTATGAAAACAAGCATTGTTGCCATATTAGGGTGAATCATACCGCTTCCCTTTGCGATACCGCCCATATGACAAACCTTGCCGTCAAGAACAAATTCAACAGCAATTTCCTTTTCAACCACATCTGTTGTCATAATAGCTTCAGACGCTGCCTTACCGCCCTCTGTGCTTAAGCCCTTTGCAAGCTCACCAATTGAATTTGCAATAGGAGTAATATCAAGCTTCTGACCGATAACACCTGTTGATGCAACAACAACATCCGACGGTGAAATGTTAAGCTCATTTCCTACAAGCTTACACATATTCTCTGCAATTTCAATACCGTTTGAGTTACAGGTATTTGCGTTACCGCTGTTGCAGATAACCGCCTGAGCGTAGCCGTCCGAAATATTCTTTTTTGTAACGGTAAGAGGTGCACCCTTAACAAGATTTCTTGTATAAACTGCCGCCGTAGCCGCTTTTGTTTCGCTGTAAATAAGAGCTAAATCCTTTTTTGTACGGTTCTTACGTATTCCGCAATGAACACCGTTAGCCTTAAACCCATTTGCGGCACAAACACCGCCATTTATTATTTTAACCATTTTTATACCTCCAAACCTGTAGTCTCGTCAACACCCATGACAATATTCATATTCTGTATCGCCGAGCCTGAGGCGCCCTTTCCTAAATTATCAAATCTTGCAGTAAGTATTATTCTGTCCTCATTGCCGAAAACCGATATTCCCATATCGTCTCTTTTTGAATAAGCCATTGCAGATAAAAGCCCGTCGTTATCTGCCTCCTCATCAAAATGGATGATTTTTGAATTATACATATTTTTGTAAATTTCTTTAATATCCTGTAAGTTGCCTTTTAAATCCTTTGTAAACAACGGAACAGTTACCTCCATACCGCTGTAAAAATTTGAAACAATGGGTGAAAAACAAGGTGCATTATCAAGACCGCAGATTTTAACCATTTCCTTTAAATGCTTGTGTGACTGGCCAAGTGCATACTGACGTGGTGCATTTAAAAGATTATCTTTGTTTTCGTCCTCGTATTCGGCAATCATCTTTTTGCCGCCGCCTGAGTAGCCTGTTATTGAAAAGCTTGTAAGACAAGCACTTTGAGAAATTATACCTTTTTCAACTAAGGGTGCAACCAAAGCTACAAAACCGCTTGCGTGACAGCCGGGGTTTGCAATGAGCTTTGAATTTTTGATTTTTTCTCTTGCCCCCGTAAGCTCCGGAAAACCGTAAGTCCAGTTATCAAGTGTTCTGTGAGCTGTCGAGGTATCTATTATAACAGTTTTGTCATTTTCAAGAAAACTTACTGCCTCAATTGCCGCCGCATCGGGAAGGCATAAAAATACAATATCTGCATTATTAATTGCGTCACGTCTGGCAGTTAAATCCTTTCTGATTTCATCGGGAAGAATGATTAAATCAACATCTTTCCGCTCGCTGAGCCTGTCGTAAATTCTGAGACCCGTAGTGCCTGCACTGCCGTCTATAAATACCTTTGCCATACCCTCGCCTCCAAAATTAATAATTTTTCAACGTTTTTGCATATTTATTCGACAAATATGCTCCCATAATAAAGGTTATTATACCCGATTTTCCTGCTTTTGTCAAGTACCTTAAACAAATATTTGTGTATTTTTATGCATAAATTATAATATTTTATACAAAAAACTCCTTTGAAACCGATATATCGGATACAAAGGAGCTTAAATTACGTCTGTTTATTTCTTTAAACCTAAAATTTCTGCTGACCGGTCACGCATTTTATATTTTAAAATTTTACCTGCCGCATTCATTGGAAATTCATCAACAAAAAGGAAATATCTTGGAACCTTGTGACGTGCAATTGATGCATTACCGAATTCCTTCATTTCGTTTTCATCAGCTGTTTCACCCTTGTGGAGAATAATCCACGCGCAGCATTCCTCGCCGTATCTTTCGTCGGGAACACCAACAACCTGAACGTCACGAACCTTAGGATTGGTAAGATAAAATTCTTCAATTTCACGTGGATACAGATTCTCACCGCCTCGGATAATCATATCCTTAAGTCTGCCCGTTACCTTATAATAGCCGTCGGGAGTTCTGCAGCATATATCACCTGAATGGAGCCATCCGTCGGCATCAATTGCCTGAGCTGTTGCTTCGGGCATTTTGTAGTAGCCCTTCATTATGTTAAAGCCACGAGCCACGAATTCACCGCTTTCACCGTCGGGGAGTTCTTCACCTGTTTCAGGGTCTATAACCTTACATTCAACACCGGGGAACGGACTTCCAACCGTTTCAACTCTGTGGTCAATATCCTCATTAACCTCGCCCATAGTACAGCCCGGTGATGCCTCAGTCTGTCCGTAAACGGAGATAATTTCACGCATATTCATTTCATCAGCCGCACGGCGCATTAAATCTGCAGGACAGTTTGCACCTGCCATTATGCCCGTTCTCATATAAGAGAAGTCTGTTTTTGCAAAATTAGGGTGATTGAACATTGCTATAAACATTGTAGGAACACCGTTAAAGCAGGTTATATGCTCGTCATTTACGCAGGCAAGTGAGGACTTAGGTGAGAAATACGGTATAGGGCAAAGTGTTCCGCCGTGAGTCATCATAGACGTCATAGAAAGCACCATACCGAAGCAATGGAACATAGGAACCTGAATCATCATTCTGTCTGCCGTTGATAAATCCATTCTGTCACCGATTGTCTTACCGTTATTTACAATGTTGCGGTGAGTAAGCATAACACCTTTAGGGAAGCCTGTTGTACCCGATGTATACTGCATATTGCACACATCGTCAGGCTTTACCAATGACGCACGTCTTCTTACCTCTTCACGTGGAACAAGTGAAGAACGTGAAAGCATCTGTTCCCATGTAAGACAGCCATTCATTGAAAAGCCTGCTGTTACAACGTTTCTCAGGAACGGTAAGTTCTTTGAATAAAGTGACTTGCCCGGTTCAAGATTTTCAAGCTCAGGGCAAAGCTCCTGAATAATTTCTTTATAATTTATATCCTTGCAATATTCAATCATAACAAGAGTATGAGTGTCCGACTGCTTTAAAAGATATTCAATTTCGTGAATTTTGTACGCAGTATTAACTGTAACAAGAACAGCACCGATTTTAGTAGTTGCCCAGAAGGTTATAAACCATTCGGGAACGTTTGTTGCCCATACCGCAACGTGGTCTCCTGCCTTTACACCAAGAGAAATAAGTGCTGCCGCACATTCATCAACATCACGGCGGAACTGTTCATAGGTTCTTGTATAGTCAAGAGTCGGATATTTAAAGGCATACTGGTCAGGATAAGTTTCTGCCATTGTGTCTAAAACATCAGAAAAGGTTGCTTCAATAACATCGTACTTTTTCCATACAAATGTACCTGTTTTCGCTCTGTTGTAATAAGCACGGTCGTAGCTTTTCTTTTCACGCTTAAGTGAAGAAATATAGTTCGCAAAATGAGTTAAAACTATATCCGCATCGTTAATATCTTCGTTCCACGCCGCACAGATAAATCCGTCAAAGTTCAATGACGAAAGTGCACCTATTAACTTTTCAACATCCAATTCACCCTCACCGATTAAAACGGTTTTTGAGTCCTTCATATCGCCAAGACGTACATATTTAATATATGCACCCAGAGTTTTTATTGTAGCCTCCGAGGTTTCTCCTGCAGCAAAATACGTTCCTCTTACATTCCACGAAGCACCGATTGCCGAGGATGAGAAAAAGTTAATTATTTCAATAACCTTTTCGGTATTTGCCAGATATCCTACAGTTTCAAACAAAATTGCAACATCTGCCATTTCAGCACGTTTTACCGCATCAAAAAGCTTTTCGCCGAGAACCTCAAATGAGGTTTCCTTTTCAACACGGACAATAACGTTGGCAACACCCGAAGCTGATGCCATATCAACATACTTTACAACAAGCTCAGCTGTTGTTTCATCGCTTTCAACAGGGTAAGGCATACGAAGTGCGGAAACAGAAATATTTCTGTTTACCAGCTTTCTTTTGGCATCTGCAATACGGTCACGGCGGAGAATACTGTCATGATGCTGCAATCTTTCCTTTACTGCATCGTAGATTTCAAAGCCGGAGAAACCGTAATCGTACGCATAACGGCAAAGATCGAGGAAGGATGCTCTGTTTACATTTTTTGTTGAAAATACAATTTTCATCCTTATTCCTCCTCAGATACGATTTTATTAAGTGCGTTTATATATGCTCTTATGCTTGCGGCAACAATGTCTGTTGAAATGCCATTGCCCGAATAAAGCTTTCCGTTATTGCGAAGCTTTACCAACGCAGAGCCTAAAGCTTCTTTACCCTCTGTTACAGACTGAACCTGGAAATCGTCAAGCTCGTAGTGGTAGCCTATGCACTGTTCAATTGCACGGAATGCCGAGTCAACAGAACCGTCACCTGTGCTTACACCACATATTATTTCACCGTTGCATTTTAATGTAACCTGTGACATTGAGCCTGTTACATTACTGCTGTTTGTTGTATAGCTTTCAAGATGATAAGTAGAAGGTGCCTGCATTGCAGAGCTTGCAATCAAAGCTTCAAATTCTTTTGCCCCAACAGCACCCTTCTTTTCACATATACCGATAAGTGCCTTGTGCACATTTCCGCAGTCGGAATCGGAAAGGTCGTAGCCAAGAAGCTGTGCCGCCTGTGCAACCTGAGCGATTGTTGCATCCGCATCAAGAAGAATTTTTTTCTTTTCGCTTACAACGCTGTCGTTTTCATATTCTTCGTGATTAATGCTTGCAAGCATATCATCAATGCTTGCGTGTATTTTTGTATTATCAAGATTTGTTTCAATGCCAAGCTGCGCAGAGCATGCACAAATCGCATCGGAAAGCTCGCCTGTTAAAACTGCATCCTTTCCTGCCATTGCACACTTAACACCGTCTGCACCTGCCTTTATTGCAGCAACAACAGATGCAACACCCATACTGATACGTTCGGATGCCTGAATATAAACATCTGCCTTAACCTCAGCCTTGATTTTAGCTACCATTTCACCGATTTCTTCGGGAAGTGATACACCTGCATCATCACAAAGTGTGATAATGCCTGCACCGTTTGCCTCAGCTTCCTTTGCAGCGGCAATCAAAAAGTCAATATCGGCACGTGTTGCGTCAAGTGCAACAAATTCAACGTCAGAGCAAAGCTCTTTTGCTTTTTTTGTAAGCTCCCCGATTTTTGCAACCATCTTGTCAGATTTAACGTGGTATGTGTATTCCATCTGTACGGTTGAAGTAGGAAGCTCAATCTGAAGACGTGGTTTTGCAGCTTCTTTAATACATTCCCACGCATTTTCAACATCTTCGGTTTCGAAGCCTGCAGGAATTGCAAGAACTGCGTTTTTGATTTTCTGTGCAATTGTTTTGCATATAATAGTATCTTCACGTAAATTTTTAACCGGTGCAAGCTCAACTGCATCTGCTCCTATTAAATCGGCACAGGCAGCTATTGCTGTCTTTTCACGGAACAGAAGTGCAACACTGCGATCCTGTGAAAGCTTTTTTAAGGTAATGTCCGATACATTAATTTTGTTCATTGGTAGAACCCCTTTCAAATAAAACATATATATTCAACCGACAAAAAAACGCTTCCGTCTCAATGTCGATTCAAAGAGACGAAAACGTTAAAATTCATTTTGTTTCCGCGGTACCACTCTTCTTCACCCAAAAGGATGCCCTTTAGATGCTAACACATCTTAACTCTGTTACGGGAGTTCCCGTCTGCCCCTACTGTGATTTTCACGGCAGCCGCTCCGCGGTGAGTTCCGAAAGTCCCTCGCTATGCCTCGCACCACCCGGCATTTCTCTCAAAGCGAAAATTCTTACGTACTATTCCGCATCTTAGCGTTTATTTTGAAAGTATTTTACCACAATACAAATAATTTGTCAAGATTTTTTTGAAATTTTAAATTTATTGTATTCGAGGCTTTTATATTCTTGCGACGCCGCTTTCTTTTGCCGCTTTTGCTACGGCATCGGCAACGGCTTTGCCAACTCTCGTATCGAAAGCCTTTGGAATTATGTATGACGGACTCAGCTCTGAAGGGTCTATCAGATTTGCAATAGCAATCGATGCCGCCATTTTCATTTCATCGTTTATACTTGAAGCACGAACGGATAAAGCACCTTTGAAAATTCCGGGGAAAGCCAGCACATTATTAATCTGATTCTCAAAATCAGAACGTCCTGTACCAACAATAAATGCACCTGCGTTTTTTGCAAGGTCGGGCATAATTTCAGGAACAGGGTTTGCCATAGGAAATACAATAGCTTTTTCGTTCATGGACTTAACCATTTCTTCCGAAACAATATTCGGCGCAGAAACACCTATAAACACATCCGCACCCTTTAATGCATCAGATAAAGAGCCTTTGAGGTTTTCGGGGTTGGTTATTTTTGCCATTTCCTTTTGTGAGTCGGTAATTCTGTCATCGTTTTCATCAAGTATTCCAAAACGGTCGCACATAACAAGGTTTTTCACACCCAGGTTCATTAAATGAATACCAATTGCGGTACCTGCACTTCCTGCACCGTTAATCACCACGCGAACCTTTCCGATTTCTTTATCTGCAACCTTTAATGCATTTATAAGAGCTGAGGCAACTACAATAGCTGTACCGTGCTGGTCATCGTGGAAAACAGGAATATCGCATATTTCTTTCAATTTTCTTTCTATTTCAAAGCAACGTGGTGCGGCAATATCTTCAAGGTTAATACCGCCAAAGCTTCCTGAAATATTGTAAACAGTCTGAACAAATTCGTCTACATCCTTTGTCTTAACGCATATAGGAAATGCATCAACATCAGCAAATTCCTTAAAGAGCACGCATTTGCCCTCCATAACAGGCATACCTGCTTCGGGCCCTATGTCACCAAGACCTAAAACTGCTGTTCCGTCAGTTACAACTGCAACCATATTATGTCTTCTTGTAAGAGTATAGGATTTATTAACGTCCTTCTGTATTTCAAGACAGGGCTGAGCAACACCGGGAGTGTACGCCAGCGACAAGTCCTCCGAATTTTCTACCTTCACACGGGAAACAACCTCAATTTTACCCTGCCATTCCTCGTGCTTAGCCAATGCCTTTTCTCCTATTGTCATAAAACTCGTCCTTTCTTATTCAAATATAGATTTAAAATAGCTCATATCAAGTGTTCCGTCAACTGTGTAACGCGAAGGAACACGCATAGGCGTTCTTGCAGATTTATTTACACCAAATGCCGTTTTGTAGTAACGCTTTGCCTGCAGTAAAACCTTTTCATCAAAATAGCCGTAAGGAAACGCAACCGATGTTACATCACGTCTGGTTATACTGTATATCTTATCATTTGCCTGTGCAAACTCTCTTTCAATCTCTTCGGAGGTTAAATCCGTAAGGTATGGGTGTGTTAAGGTATGTGAATTAATACGGAATACTCCGCTGTCGCTCATTTCCCTTAATTGGGATGAGGTACAGTAGCCATATGTATCAATCATATCAGCAACCATATACAAGGTTGCCTTTGCCTTGTATTTCTTAAGAATGGGAAATGCATTTCTGTAGGTTTGTTCATTTCCGTCATCAAAGGTTATTACAACAGGCTTTTTTACAAGATGTGCCACCGACAGCTCCTCAGGAAACAAGAAGGTATATCCGTTATCGTAAAGATACTTTATCTGTGCTTCAAAATCCTCCGAAGTAACAAATAAATACTCGTAAGGGCCTACCGGATAATCAATTACGTGGTACATCAGAACCGGAGGAAGCTTTTTGCCGAGATTACCGTTCTCGCTTTTGAGACCGTAATTCTTTGCATATTTTGCAAGCTTAACATAATACGATGCCATTCCAACAGATATAATTTTATCCGCATTAAGGTAGCCTGAATTATTGTAAACACCTACACTTGAAAGAAAGGCAATCTGACTTTCTGCATAGCCTGAAATTACATTCTGGTCGTAATGCCATATTATTTTCTGATTATCGTAAACCAAATCGGGACACGCTGCGTCCAGAGCTCTTTTCAGCATTAACAGAAAATCCTCTGTTTTAACGGGTGAATCGGGGTCAAAGGTATTATCGCCCTTGCCCTGAACAATACCGAATTTTCTGTAATATGCCACATCGGCATCGTCAGTATCAGAAAAAATTTCTCCACCTTCCCCTGAAGGGAAAATTTCACAAAGCATTTTAACCGCTTCAAGTCTTGTAAGAGGTTTATTTTCATCCACAGCAAACGCATTTACAGATACAAATGCTGTACATATAAATACTACACACAAAAATAAACTGATATACTTTTTCATACATCCTCCTCATTGGCAGTTCTGCTCAGCAAAAAAACTGCAACCATTATAAGTACTATACCAAAAACTGAATAAACACTAAGGGTTTCATCAAGAAAAACAACGCTGAAAATTGTAGCAGACAGAGGCTCCATTACCCCTAAAGCAGTTGCCGTTCCTGCAGGAAGCACACCCAATGCAAGAGTGTAAAGAAAATACGGCAAAACGCAGGTGCAGATTCCACAGCCGATTATAGGTAAAAGCGTTACCGGCGCATTTGTCGCAACCATTACAATCTGCCAGGGCTTGCAGGGAATAAGAGAACAAATTGCCATAAAAATATAACAGTACAAAGTCGCTGCCAGAGGGTTACACTTTTTATTCATCTGTGTTTTGGTGAAAACATTGTAAGCGCTGTAGCTTACACCTGACATAAGTCCCAGAAAAGCACCTAAAATACTTGTTTTAAGCCCTCCTGCTATTCCTGATACCAGAGCACAGCCCGATATCATCAAAAAGACGGAAATTCCCTTGGGCAGATTGAATTTTTCACCCATAAAAGCCACAGAATAAACCATAACCATAACGGGTGCAGTATACATAAGTATTACCGCCGTTGATGCAGAGGATTTCAAAATTGCGGCATAATAAAAGGCGGCAGTAAAATACATTGCAGCCCCACTGCAAAAATATAAAAGCAAATCCCTGCCGCTAACCTTAAATATGCTTTTGTCGTAAAAAAACACAAATATACACATCGCAACAGCAGATATGCTTCCTCTTATGCATACCATCTGCAGACTTGTAAGATTATACGGCTTTAAGGCATTTACAAAAAGGCAGGAGGTTCCCCATAGGATTCCTGCAAGTATTATGTATATAAAAGCTCTGTGTTTCATGGTTTTTCCTTTGTTCAGCTGTACTTGTTCCGCGTTTTATTGTATCATAAATCTTAATATAAATCAAGCCGGGTACCGCAATACAATTATTTATAAAAAAATCCGGTATATCCACTAAGGGGTATACCGGTTCTCAAAAAAAGAGAAAAATAAGTATGAAAAAATGGTAAACTGACAACGACCTTAGCCGTTGCGGTATTTAATATGCCACAGGCATACTAAAGCTTAGTCATTCCATGCCTCTTTATCACAGATTACTGTTACATTTCTGTGAGCCATTAACATGGTTGCAGGACACTGTGGGTCGATAAATTCACCCTTTAACTTTTTAAGTGCTTCCTTTTTGTCCTTGCCGCTGATTAAGATAATAATCTTTTCAGCCTTTAAGATAGAACCGATTCCCATAGTAAGTGCCTTTGTAGGAACCTGGTCAACAGAATCAAAAAATCTTGAGTTTGCTTCAATTGTATTCTGTGTAAGACCTGTTACGTGTGTTCCTGCATAAAGGATTGAATCAGGTTCGTTAAATGCAATATGTCCGTTTCTGCCGATACCTAAAACCTGAAGGTCAACAAAGCCTGCTTCTTCAATAGCTTTGTCAAAGCTTTCACATTCCTTTTCAGGGTCATCAGCAAGTCCGTTTAAAACGTGAGTATTATCCATATCAATATCAATATGGTTAAACAGATTTTCGTTCATAAAATATCTGTAGCTCTGATTGTTTTCAGGGCTTATGGGATAGTATTCATCTAAATTATATGTAACAACATCCTTAAATGAAATTTCACCCTTTTTGTTCATTTCAATTAATTCTTTATACATTCCAACAGGTGTTGAGCCTGTAGCAAGACCAAGCACCGTATTTGATTTTTCTTTTATCTGAGCTGCCGCAATTGCCGCCGCTTCCTTTGACATTTCATTATAATCGTCGCAAACTATAAATTTCACGTATATCACCTCAAGTTACATTTTATCATATATGAAAAATAAGATATTTACACAATCGGACGAAAATTTTTCACTTTTGGTCTGAATCATGTTTTATATATTATATAATTACAGCAATCAAAAAGGAGCGGTAAATACCGCTCCTTACAGCAAACACAACAAAATCGCCTCTTGTGTACGAAATATCAGTTTGTGCCAAAAACTACACAATATACTATTAACATTCCATACATACATGCAAACCAAAATGCACACCATCTGAAAGCGCTTTTTTTAAAAAAGGATATTAACGTTTGTTCAAGTCCTGCTATAAACAACGCATAAAAATGGATTCCGCCATGCGCTTTTGTTATTACTAATAACCATTCTATAATTCCCAAAACAATGATTAATATATATACTACTTTTTTTGAAGCGTTCAATCCTTTTACTTTCACAAAAGTCCCTCCTAAATATTATTTAACTGTTATAGTCGGAGAAAATTCACCAAATTCAATATCATTTGCATCATAGTAAACTTTTTGATTATTAATTGATTTATATTTAACCGCTTTTTGTTCATCACAACAAATCATATTGTCCACATTCCAATATGTGTCTATAATAGTGAATCTGCCTGTTCGTGGGTTGTAGTAACGATTACGCAGGTAATGCCTTCGGCATATTTCATTTACAGTATAATCAAGTTTTTATCTTCTGTCAAGAAAAAGGAGCGGTAAATACCGCTCCTTACAATAAACACAACAGAACAGTCTCCTTGTGTTTATTACCTGATTTGTCAACACAACAGAACCGCCTCTTGTGTTAGTCTTTTTACTTTCCTGAAACGTAAGCTTCCTTAATCTGTTTATCTTTAAACTCTACCTTTGCGTTTTTCATCAGGCTATCGAAATAAGTATCATATGCATTTTTGTCCTCCGAACCATCTTCTTTGCTAATGTGTTTCCAAAGCTCTTCTCTTTGATACAAATTGTATATGACTTCTTCGTTTTTCTTAAGATATTCATCTATAGAGATTTCCATTACATCCATAATCATACAAATTGTTTCAGTACCGATAGCTTTGGTTTCTATAAGTTGTGTGGTTTGCTCAAAATACGCATCGATTTTTTTCTGTGGCGGATATATTTTCAGGCGTTCTGCTTCTGCTTTGGCAGCATATTCCCAAGTTAATGAATCAACCGCTCCTTTTATAGTTTCCTCCTTCAAAAATAACCTTGTTTCTTCAATTTTTCTTCGGGTTATCGGTAAATTCTCCACATACGCAACAACTTCATCAATACCGTCTATCTCATCAAGCTTTTTCATCTGTTCATATACTAAGCGCAACTCATCCAAATTTGAAAAATTCTTTTCTTCCGGTTTAATTCTTTCTTGTGCATCGCATCCCGTAAGGCTCAAAACAATAATAAAAATCACTATGCTGAGTTTACATATTCTTTTCATTTTTTCATACCTCCATAAACTTAAAATCTATTAGTCAATATTTTTGAATATGCTGTGCCTATAAATGCTCCATTGTGAATTAAGTTCAGGACAAAGGGGCAGGACAAAGGGGCAGGACAAAGGGACCAGGACAAAGGGACGGTTCTATTGTCCTTTACTAATTTTTTCAACTATCCCTTTACTCGTCCCTGTCAATCTGCTTATCTGTCTTATTGATAATCCTCGTTCTAAAAGCCTACCTATATATTTATCTCGCTTTTCTGCTTTTTTGTCTTGGTATTCTCGGCATGTCATTTCACCTCAACAAAATTATAACATATATCATCTTATTTGCCAAGACAACAGAACCGTCCCCTTGTCCGTGTAAGATAGCAGAATCAAACCTTGTATTTTGTCATTTATTGTTGATAATAACATCTGTCTGCAATCTCTTCGAGAATTTTTATAGGAATTGGTGATTCTTTCACTAATTTATAAGCCAGTTTTTGTAAATTATTAGGCTTTTTTGAACCATAATGATTTACATATACTTCATCTTCGATATATGCGCATACTACCAATGCATCACTTGTATCAACTACAGAACGATCATTATTTTTCCATCCATCGGATATAATTCCGTCTATCAGCTCGTTAATTTTTTCGCAATCCTTTGAAGAAAGTTTTTTTGTTCCGGTAACGCATGGTTCCTGTTGTACTTTTACACTTAATATATTTCCGGACTCAATTTCAAAACAAATTTTAGGAATACCTGCTGTAAAAATTGCTCCGTCTATCTCAATTTTTACAGGAGAAACCGTAATTTCTTCCTTTTCAGAACTACAACTGCACAAAACAAAAACAAGTAAAACTATTGCCACTATTGTTTTAAATAATTTTCGTCTCATACTTAACTCTTTTACCATATCCATGCTCCAATCTTAATGCATTTTCCGTGAGCCTAAAAGCAGATGCATAAACAAACACAACAGAACCTTTCCCATATGTTTTTACTCGGACTTTTTCAAATTGCATTTAGCAATAATGTTATATCCAAAATTATAGTGTTGTTTCAAATAAATTTCTACGTTTTCAAGTTTGGAAATTGTTTCTTCTGCATTGTCTGATTTCATCAAAAATGATGCCTCTTCTATTACAGTTTCCCCACCGTCAAAACTTAAAAAACCATTAGAACCATGAATACAGAATCTATCGCCAACTATAATATCATCGGCAACCCCGATATCCGAAAAAACTATATCAACATAATAAAAACTAAATGGGGTGCTGTTTTTCACGGAAAACTTAACTTTAACCATACAGACGTCATCACTAATCAAAGCAGCATCAGCACCATAATAATCAAAATCTGATTTTGATACACCCTTATTTGATATTTCAATTTCTGTTATTTTTGCCGTTACATTATTAACTACATAAGCAGGTAGCAGATTTATATACAAAATCGCTAAGATACACAAAATTAATATGATAATTATAAGTTTTTTCATCTATCCATTCCCCCTTAAAGTCATCAATAGTTAAGTCTTAAAACGTATATATTGTTTTGGGTTATCGCTTCGCTTAGCGGATAGTTTTGTCTGAAATTACTATGTGCAGCATAACACACATTACCTTTTGAATCAACAGAAGTAACTATAACCATATGATAAATGGTTCCTTTATGCTTTTCATTTTGTAATCCAATTACATCTCCGGGTTTAACACCTCTACCCGCAACTGAACAACTTAAATTGTCAGACCCTTTTTCAATAAACACTACCACCTAACGCTTCAGCATTATCGCTCAAAGCTATGTAATCATTTAACCCAAGTGGGTCAACAAACATTAATGGATTATTGCTGCAATATGCGTACCAATTATGACCGCTTCTGATTGGGTCGACGGTGGTGAAACGACCGATGTGTGGGTTATAGAATCTGTTACGCAGGTAATGCCTTCGGCATATTTCATTTACAGTATAATCAAGTTTTTATCTTCTGTCAAGAAAAAGGAGCGGAATGCTCCGCTCCTTGCAACAAATACAACACAGCTGTCCACGTGTGTTCTGTTTTTGTCACTGTTTACAACTTGCCTTTCTCAAAAACATCGCTAATACTGCAAACAAAACTACGCATATAACAGATTCAACGTATGAATAACTATCAAATTTGGTGTTTAATATAACGTGTTTTGTTTTTTGTGTAAATCTCGAAGTTATAGATAGCTTTCCTTTGTAGTTGAATTTACAATCATATTCCAAATCATCTGCAGGAAATTGTTTGAAAAATTCCTCTTTACTTGTAATGTTCGTATCTGTTATTTGATCAATATAAGTATAATTCTCAAATATATAAATCTTTTGAGACCTGTCCTCCCATAAATAAACACATTCTCCAATAATTGAGATTTGTGTGCTGCCGATTTCTCTGGTTGTTGCCAAATGTATGCCGTTAAGAAAATTACCATTATCATCAAAAAATTGAACAATTCCTGATATAACATTATGGGTCACAATAATATTGGTGTCTGATATATAAGCTTTATCTATACGTGTAATTGGAAGCGGATTTGAAAAATGCTTTGTTTGTTCAACTCTGTAAGGATAATAGTTTGCCAACATTGAAAATGTGCTAATAGAAGAAAGTATCAAAGAAACACAATAACATATTTTCAAAATAGAAAACCTCATATTAATCATCCTTATTTAATAATTTTTATACCACACAAATACAACAGAACTGTCCCCTGTGTTTTGCTTTTTTATTCGGTTCTTGTGTTTTATTGTTCTAAAACCGAAAGATAGGGAATATACTCTTTTTCGGGCAAAGTTGTATTTTGCTGAAAATTTCCTTGTATCGCTATCGTACCATCATTTTTCTTTATCATAACACTATCAATATTACAATCAAAATCCAGGATATCACCAGACAATGCGATAGGTTCCGGTATTATTAACATTGTAGAATCCGGAATTAATTGACCGTACACATTGTTTCCCCATCCCCAAATACCACCATCCGTTTTCTTAACAACATTAAATGCAAGTCCGAGACTGATTTTTTCTATATTTTCCATTCTTTTAACCGGAATAGCCGAATATGAAGCATCATTCCATGAAGCCCCGTCACTGCTTCCCCAAATCCATAGGCTATTATCTTTCTTTATAGCCGCACAAGTATAAAAATCTGCGTATACACTTTTTACATCATCCATTATTTTTATCAGCACATTGCTGTTTTCAATATTTCCGATACCAAGTTGTCCGCTATCATTTAAGCCGCACGACCACAATGTTCCATCTTTTTTAAGTGCATAGGTTGAGGCAAAAGAAACGCTTACATCTGTAAAATCTTCACCTATTTTAACAGGTGTATCTAAGCTTACATTATTACCGTTGCCAAGTTGACCGTATTCATTATTTCCCCACGCATACAAGCTTCCGTCTGTTAATATTGCAACCGTATGGCAATATCCTATGTCGACAGTTTTTACATTTTCTAAAACTTTCACAAAATTTTTTCTGATTTTTGAATCATTTGTGTTTGTTGTCATTGTTTTTGTATGTGTATCATCTTCGAAAGGGGATTCTTGATTATATCCGCATATCCATAATGAATTATCGTTTTTTATCACTGCTGTTGAAAAGCCTTTTGAATGTACACTTTTTACATCATTGGTAACAGATATCGCATTTTCAATATACTCATCGTATATATCCCCCAATTGTCCAAGTGAACTGTCACCAAATCCTTTTAATGTGCCATCTTCATCAATGTATACCGCATGACTGCCGGCTAATTGCATATTTTCATCATATGTGTCGGTAAGCGATTTATCTGAGCATCCTGTAATAAACAAACAGAATATCATAAATTGAATAATACAAATTTTTTTCATTCTTTTCCACCATTTTAAAAATATTTTATCTTTACGCCGGTATGATATTGATAATAATCCGCATTCTTATCCTTACCATACAATGTATATGTAACATAGCTTATAATCGAGCCGGGCTTTTTAAATTCTATTCTTTCTGCCAAATATGCGCCTTCTGACATGATTTCACCATTAGCAAGCGACCTATAAAACGCACGTTCAAAATCACCTATAGTAACTATTACGAATTTATCATCATAAGTAAATTCTACATCATTTCCAAAAGCACTTGCATAACTGTAAACAAATTCTCTTAATTTTCCGTATTCAAATCCTGACGGATCAATAAACATTATTGGATTATTGTTGCAATATGCGTACCAATTAATTCCGTCTTTGATGGGGTCGATGGTGGTGAAACGACCGAAGCGTGGGTTATAGAATCTGTTACGCAGGTAATGCCTTCAGCATATTTCATTTACAGTATAATTTAATTTTTATCTTCTGTCAAGAAAAAGGAGCGGATTGCTCCGCTCCTTGCAACAAATACAACAGAACCGTCCCCTTGTCTTTGGTATCGATTGTGTTTATTGAGTAAGATAATGCTCAGGATGTTTGTAAATTACATCACCATTGCTGGCATTTACAACTATTTTCCACACTTTGTCATTAGCAACACAATTCATTATAAATATACCTAATTCTTCATCGTGATATACAAAAACATTTTTACAAATTACCATTTCTTCACCAGAGGAATTATAATAGTTTTCCTTATTTTTATCAAACATATGATTTACTATATATTGTAACTTAATTCTCGAAATTACTTTTTCCGAGGTTTTCTTAAACTTATCTCCCCAGATATATGTATCATAAAACATATCATCATCTGTTGTTAAATATCCCAAAGTAACTTCATATTCTGATAATTCTTTTTTGTTCTCGCACATAATTATTCTCTGATTCAAAAAGAAAAATTCTATACAAAAATAACATAAAATTAAACTAACTATACTCACCAACACTATAAACACTTTGTGCTTTTTCATATCTCTATCTACCTCTATTTCTTTTCGTTTTTTTATTTTCTTGATATTCTTTATTTTGAGACAATGGATATCTTGCTAAAATATCGGTTTTTCTTTCATATGATAGTCGCTCATACTGCACATTATCATAAAGTAGTGTATCAAACTTTTCAGCATCACGTCTATCGTTTGGATTTTGCCAATTTATATAGCTATCAACCTCAGGGATAAGAAATCCGAAGGACAAGGGGACGGTTCTATCGTCCTTTATGATATATTCCGCTTCTGCTTTTTTGTCTTGGTATTCTCGGCATGTCATTTCACCTCAACAAAATTATAACATATATCATCTTATTTGCCAAGACAACAGAACCGTCCCCTTGTCCGCGTTTGGCGTTTTATAATTGTTCTCCTAAAAATATATATCCGAAAATTTCGTCATTGCTTTCAACAGATTCAATTTCAAATGAAAACAATCCTGTTTTTCTTAATTTAATTTTTATTTTGCATTCTCCTGTTTTTTCTCCGCACAAATTGCCATATAAACGGATTCCTACATCCTGAACGCCATTTATAAACTTATCGTTCCCATACCCGTATGAACTGCCTTCACTAAAATCATACTTTTTCTCTTTACAAGCTATTACTATGTTATTTCTCACCTTATCATATGTCGTTTGCTTACCATTGTAAATTATACATGTATCTTTAGTAAAATAGGAATCAACAACGTTTATATCATAGGTTTGAAAAACTTTAGAGAAATTAACCGCATATTCAGTATCAATTTGTATAAGGTAAACCTTATATACAAAAACGGATATTATTAAACCGGACACTAAAATAATCAATGTTGTACATAGTTTCTTTTTCATAAAAACAATTCCTTATTATTTGTCGAATCTTTTTCCTCTACTATTAATGTTAACTATATTTTCTACTTCAAAATGATAAAGGACAAGGGGACAAGGACAAGGGGACGGTTCTATTGTCCTTTATGATATATTCCGCTTCTGCTTTTTGTCTTGGTATTCTCGGCATGTCATTTCACCTCAACAAAATTATAGCATATATCATCTTATTCATCAAGACAATAGAACCGTCCCCTTGTCCGCGGAAACATTGTTTTTTCAATATCGCAAGAAACATCAAAATTATTCATCAAATCCGATTTCTATAATTTTACCGTCATCTTTTCTTATCGTTACGATAGTATAACTTCCCGGTGTAGTGTCCCACATAAAAAAGTTGTAATACCTTGCATCATAATCTATATTTACCGCTGTAATCGGGTTTTTAACAAAATACTCCTTATCGTATAATTGTTCCAATACTGCCTGACCTATTTTACAAGCAGTTTGTTCTTCGGCATCGATGTATCATTCAGCAGTATGAATATGTACTCCATCTCCTATAAGTTCGAGTTCTTTAAGTTTGGCATCTGTTTTTCTTAATTTTGCTGTTACTTCTATCCGGTCATTCAAAAAACCCGATACAATATAGTATTTTTCATCATCAGAATCATTTAATGTAATACTTTCAGCACTTTCACCGTACTTTTGAACAAACCATGCATCTGCAATATTTTTGACTGTCTCTTCAGTTAAAACTATGTCGCCCTTTTCTTTTCGTTCGTTACAATAACTAAAGTATATGTTTTCTGTTTCGGTATAAATAGAGTCTGATTGGATTTTTATAGTTTGTGTTCTTTCATTCCAACTGATTTCACTTCCCATAATATCACAAAGAGAACGAAGCTCCACATATGTTCTGCCGTTAATATCAACCATTGGTAAGTCTGTAGTAATTTCTGCTCCATTAATTTTTAATTTGTAATCTACGAAATTTGCAATTAGTGAATCAACATTAGCCATTCCCGTTGTAGCTGTTATGCATACAATAATTAACAATATAATTAATGATTTTTTCATATAATACTCCTGCTATTCATTTAATATTGAAATAAAGAAATTTAAAACTTATGCAATTTTAAGGTGTATGTTTAGTTTGCTTTGCAGTTATTTTGAAGACGTGGTTTATATCGTCAATTTCCAAATCACAATCTATGTCTTTAAGAAACCATGTTAAGGTTTCTTCGGTTAAATATATTCTATCATTAATCATATAACACCATCCGGAACCGGACATTGGATTTAATTGCAAATACCCGCTCAATGGAGCAAATTTTTTAATAGGACACTTTATATACAATGCCATGCCCGAATATGGTTCTCGTATTTCGGTATAACACGAATATTTGTTTCCGTCATAATAAAAAGTCACGTTTTCTGTTTTTTCATCCCACTCAACCGTTGCACCTATTCCTTCGAGCACTGTTCTAAACGGCATTAAAAAACTATCCTCATCAAACAGCACTGTATCCGGTGATTCGACCAAAGTATTATTTATATATATCCTTCCCTGATTCATTTTTTCATACTCCTCTGCACTTATATTGCTGAACTGCATACACAAAATAAACGTAATAACAACAGAAATAATTTTTTTCATCTGAATCCTCCTTGTTTTAAGGACAAAGGGACGGTTCTATTGTCCTTTACTGATTTTTTCAACTATCCCTTTACTCGTCCCTGTCAATCTGCTTATCTGTCTTATTGATAATCCTCGTTCTAAAAGCCTACCTATATATTTATCTCGTTTTTCTGCTTTTTTGTCCTGGTATTCTCGGCATGTCATTTCACCTCAACAAAATTATAGCATATATCATCTTATTTGCCAAGACAACAGAACCGTCCCTTTGTCCGTACGCTCCTTGGTTGATTATTCGTGTGTTATGTAAAGGTAATAAAAATTCCATGGATCATTATGAATGAACGCCCATTCTTCAACAGATTTAAGCCACTTTCCGTCTTTTATTCCGTGATAGATTCCGTCACAATCTTCTAAATTTTTCAAAACCCACCACGAATATGCCACTTTGTTTGGGGAGATTGGGGTTGTTTTAAGGGTTATATCTTCAGGATAGTACGGTGAATTTTTGAAATTTTCCTGCAACAGTTTTCGAACATCTTCCAGATCTTCTTCCTGAATTAAAACCTTTGCAGCCAAATATAAATCCTTATCTTCATCGCTATAATGATAATTAACAATTTTGGAGTTTTGAGGCAATTCAAAGCCGAAAACATCTTCGAAAAGCTTGTTTTGGGTGCTGTCCTTTAAATTACTGAGACGAAGCAGCATTGTTATAAATTCTTCTTTTGTAATCGTTTTTTGAGGTTCAAACTCACCTTTTTCATTTCCTTGCATAAGGTTGTTTGCAGTAACAGCCTTTACCCCGTCAATCGCCCAATCGGAAATCTCATTAGTATCGGCATAATTTAATTCGCAATCAAAAACAGCATTTGGAAATCCATTTTCTCTTTCTTCATACTCTAAATACTTACCAACGATTTTTGCCATTTCCTCTCTTGTGAGAAATTCAAAAGGATAAAATTTACCACTTTCTTTACCATTAATGATTTCAAGTAAATAAAATACGTCTACACCTTTGTCGGCAATGTCATTAAACGGTTTATCATAAGCGATTCTATGGTATTCGTTAGATAAGTCATAAAGCAGTTGCACAGCTTCGAGTCGGGTTATATTTTTAGTATAGTCATTTTGATGTATAGGACTAAGCAAACCCCTTTCGATTGCTTCGTTTATGTATTTTCCACTCCACTCTGAGCGTTCGAAGGAAATACCGCTTTTTAAATTAATCTGTTTTTCATTAAGTCCCTGTATTAAAATAAGGAAAATTCTGTAATCATACCAACTTCCGTGACCATAGTGTTCATAACGATACTGTAAATTATTTTTATCCCATATTTCTTCATCTACAATATGAAATTTTAATTTAGAACCATCGTTATAGGTGACTGTCAGTTCATAAATCCTGTATGTTTGTGCTGTTCGGTTGCTGTACCAATAAAGCTGTTGTTTTTCTTTTTCGGTATAATTTAAAGAATTCAGCGTATTAATAATATAATCAATTTCAAAACTGTTAGTTGTTTCATATGTGTGAATTTCATTTTCGTAGCCCGACGTTGTTTGTGCAATAATTGAAAATTTTTCGACGCTTTCCCTTTCGATTATAAACTTTTCTTTTGCCAAAACACCGGTTCCGAAAAGTAATATGACGATTAACACTATTAAGCCTGCTGTTTTCTTCATTTTATTCTCCTATTCATACATTATTCTTTCCGGTAATTTATTTTCAATCCTTAACCCATTTTCCGTAATAGAATTCTTATAAGATGGTCTGTTGTGAGATGTGTTGTTATACTTTATTACAGTATAATTTAATTTTTATCTTCTGTCAAGAAAAAGGAGCGGCACTCACCGCTCCTTACAATAAACACAACAGAACCGTCCCCGTGTGTTGTTTTTTACTCAAATTTTTCAAGAACATCTTTGGAGGTTATTTTTGTAAATTCCCTTTTGAATTCTTCAGATGCAACATCTAACTCAAAATATTCTACTGTCTTAATTAACTGATTATTTTTATATACACTTATTTCGCCATTCGGTGTTGTGCCTCTACCTGAAGGAAAAGTTAAAACTTTTAATAATTCCTTGTTTGTTTCAAGTATTTCTCTATCGTCTAAAATATAATACGCCTCATTCTCTGCATACATATTTTGTCGTATTAACACATCCCATGAATACTCTTTGTCAAAATAGATATCAATAAGAGGATAATCCAACATACTAATTGCATCCATACCAATAACATTACTCTCAATAGTATGTGTCTGTATACTACGGTCTTTCAAAAATTCTTTTGTTAAATGAAATGTACAAATATTGCTGATAAAAATAATACCTAAGCAACTGCACGCACATATTATGTTCCTTTTCATATATTATCTCCTAAGGACAACAGAACCGTCCCCTTGCCCGACTTGTCCGAAAAATCTGCGGAGGTATGAAACTTCCGCAGATTTAATTAATTATTCTTCTGTTTTTGCTTCTTCAGCAGCAGGCTTTGGGAGTGCGTCCTTTCTTGAAAGGTTCATTCTGCCCATTTTATCGATTTCGGTTAATTTAACCATAATTTCGTCGCCCTCTGAAACGATGTCTGTTACCTTTTCAACTCTCTTATGGTCGAGCTTTGAAATATGAACAAGACCTTCTCTGCCGGGGAGGAACTCAACGAATGCACCGAAGTCCATAATCTTGGTTACCTTACCCTTATAGATTGTGCCAACCTCAGGGTCAGCTACGATACCTTCAATTGTTTCCTTAGCTTTCTGTGCAGCCTCGGCATCTGTTGTTGCAATATATACGCTGCCATCGTCCTCGATATCAATCTTAACGCCTGTATCTGCGATAATCTTCTGAATTGTTTTACCGCCTGAACCGATAACGTCCTTAATCTTGTCCACAGGAACCTTAAGAGTAATAATCTTAGGAGCATAAGCTGAAAGCTCTTTTCTTGGTTCAGGAATAGCCTTAAGCATAATTTCGTCTAAGATATAGTTTCTTGCTTTCTTTGTCTTTTCGAAAGCTTCCTTAATGATTTCGGTTGTAAGACCGTCAATTTTGATATCAACCTGAATTGCTGTGATACCGTTCTTAGTACCGCCAACCTTAAAGTCCATATCGCCGAAGAAGTCTTCCAGACCCTGAATATCAAGCATTGTAACAAATCTGTCGCCTTCGGTTACAAGACCTACAGAAATACCTGCAACGGGTTCTTTAATAGGAACACCTGCATCCATCAAAGCAAGAGTTGAACCGCAGATACTTCCCTGTGATGTTGAACCGTTTGAAGAAAGAACCTCGGAAACAAGACGGATTGCATAAGGGAATTCGTCTGTTGAAGGGATAACGGGAACTAAAGCTCTTTCAGCAAGTGCACCGTGACCGATTTCTCTTCTTCCGGGACCTCTTGAAGGCTTTGTTTCGCCAACAGAGTATGAAGGAAAGTTGTAGTGGTGAATGTATCTTTTATTTTCAACAGTATCAATACCGTCAAGAAGCTGATTTTCACTTACAGAACCAAGTGTTGCAACAGTTAAAACCTGAGTCTGTCCACGTGTGAACATACCCGAACCGTGAACTCTCGGTAAGAGACCAACCTCAGCAGCTAAAGGACGGATATCGTTAAGACCTCTTCCGTCGACACGCTTTCCATCGTCTAAAATCCAACGTCTTACAACGTATTTCTGTAATTTATAAATAGCATCGTCAATTTCGCTTTCACGTTCTGCGAACTGTTCATCGAGTGCCGCATGAGCTTCTTCAATTACAACAGCAAGCTGTGCATCACGAACATTTTTATCATCAGTATCAAGAGCCCAGCGGATTCTTTCGATAACCGCGTTCTTAGTTGCTTCGTAAACATCATCAGCAACCACGATAGGTGTATACTGAATTTTTTCCTTTTTACCGATTTCATCGGCAATAGACTGAATGAATCTGCAAAGGTCCTTTACTGCTTCATGACCCTTTAAGATTGCGTCAAGCATAACGTCTTCAGGTACTTCCTTAGCACCTGCTTCAATCATAACTACCTTGTCAAGAGTACCTGAAAGTGTAAGCTCAAGGTCACTCTTTTCTCTCTGTTCAAGATTTGGATTTATTATAACTTCACCGTCAACTAAGCCTACAAACACACTTGCAACAGGTCCGTTGAACGGAATGTCGGAAATTGCAACTGCTGTTGCGGCACCAACCATAGCGGCAACCTCAGGTGAATTATCCTGATCAACACTCATAACAGTAGTAACGATAGAAACATCGTTTCTTAAATCCTTAGGGAAAAGAGGACGCATAGGACGGTCAATACATCTTGATGCGAGAATTGCCGAGTCTGTCGGCTTTCCTTCTCTCTTTGTAAAGCCTCCGGGGATTTTACCTACTGAGTAAAGCTTTTCTTCGTAATCAATGCTTAAAGGGAAGAAATCTACTCCCTCTCTCGGCTTTGCTGATGCTGTGACTGCAGCATGAACAACAGTGTCGCCGAATCTTACCAGACAAGCGCCGTTTGCAAGACCTGCCATTTTACCGGTCTCAATAACTAACTTTCTGCCTGATAAGGTTGTTTCAAATGTTCTGAACATAACCTTTTCCTTTCTCACAAACTCATGTTTGTGCTGTCTGCCACCTGACAGACGGTTTTATATAATTTTTTTATTACTGACGTTTTAAAATATCGGAGAAAAAGCAAAGAAAGGTTACAGAGGGAAAATCCTCCGTAACCTCCCGCGAAATTACTTTCTTAAACCAAGCTTAGCAACGATTGCTCTGTATCTTTCGATGTCCTTTTTCTGGAGATAGTTGAGAAGACCTCTTCTCTTACCAACCATCATAAGAAGACCTCTTCTTGAGTGGAAGTCCTTCTTGTTTAACTTAAGATGTTCGTTAAGATGATTGATTCTTTCTGTAAGAATTGCAATCTGTACTTCAGGTGAGCCTGTGTCTGTGTCGTGAATTTTGTTATCACCTATAATTTGCTGTTTCTTTTCCTTATCCATTTTAATTCCTCCGATTAAATAAATTTACACCAATCCACTGAGCACAGGTTGGAGATTCCAGTCACCCGGCAGACGGTTACTGTTAATAATAACACAATTTTCTCGATTTGTAAATACCTTTTTTAAAATTTTTTGCCGTCTTTTGAAATTATATCGGCAAAGTAGTACTGTTTTGCAGTTGCGAATATGGGGAAGAACACCAAAAGCCCAAGTCCGAGAGGCAGAATGCACACAAGAAACAGACGCCAGAACCGCAATACGAATTTAAGATACTCCTTTGTTTTTCCCTTTGTAAGTCTTAAGCATTCCTTTAAATAATATGTAAAAGGCTTCTTGCCCTTTTCAAGCACAAGGTAAAACAGCATCCAGAAACGGCAGAGAACATACAAAACAAAAACAATGTACACCGTCACCGCAGCACCGAGTATATAAATTCTCGAAAGAGGGGGTGCGGCAATCATAGCCATTACCGTTACAATATAGAACGCAAGAAATACGAAAACAAGACCCATACCTATACAAAGAACGCATAACAAAAGCGAGCTGTAGCCGTCATGAAAGCGAAACAGAACCTTAGGTGACGGAAAGCTGTAATTTTTTCTGTTTTTAAAATAATCAATATATCCTGCTGTAACAGGTATCAATATAAGCGCCATCAAAGCTACGGCGATAAAATATTTGTAGGACACGGCAAGAGGAATATCCATAACAATTCTTACAATGGCAAAAGCCACAACATAGTATATCATTGATGCACATATTGCATTCAGATAATGCCCCTTTAAATCAAGACGTGCTTCTCTTAAATAATTTCTCATTGTTGTTACCTTTCTTTAATGTAGTAATTAATATTAATTATACAATTCAGCAAATATATTGTCAAGGAAAATGCCGAATTTAAAGGTTTGCTGTTACGTATTTTATTGCTTCAATCTGTTCTTTATCAAAAGAGGCATCCGTGTCAATAAAAATGTCAAAGGTTACAGCTCCGCCTGCGTCGGTTACCTTTTTTGCGTAATCAAGTAATTCCTCTTTGTTGAAAAACAAACCTTTTGAACACCAGTCCGATTCGCCCTTTTTTGCGTGGTCAGAATTCTCTTTTGTTCCCACAGGAACTAAAATATGAGCCTGTGCCGAACCGATAAAACGGCTTTCGGGAATACGCTTAAGGTCGTTTCTCTCACCTGCGGTATAATCGGGATTTCCCCACTCTGTAAGGGCATTTTTTACACCATTATTAAATGTAACAATTGCATCGGGGTTGCCTTTTTTTACAGCCGCTCTGTAAATATCCAGATAATGCTGATTGTAACCAAAATAATCGTAGCAACCGTCAATCCACCAGCCCTTAATAAGATTGCCGTAACGGATTGCGTATTCCTCCAAAACAGACGCCCAGTTACTTACAAATTCTTCACTTATCTGCAGAATATTGTCGCTTAAACTGTAATCCTGCAGTTCTTCACGCCACACCCACGGACCGGGATAGTCATAGTCATAGTAACCCATTTCAGTTCCGCCCTTTTCATCATTGTGAGGGCCGTCACCCGTATAATAAAGGTATAAATCTATATCGTACTTTTTAAGTTCCTCGCCTATTTCTTTTATAAGGTCACGCTCTGATGAAACCTCTTTTGTTGTGTAGCCTGTTATTTTATTATAAACTTCAGAAGGAGAAAGCATAAACCTTTCACCCTGCATAACGGTAATGAAATAATACCTTACACCCATTTCCTTTAAATTCATTGCAAGCTTCTTTACATCAAAATTCAAAAGGTCTTTTTCCCAGTTTTCGCTTCTTCTGCCTAAATAATGATTAAAAACACCTATTTTGCTCTTACTTAATCTGTCCTGTCCCTTACTCATTTGATAATCCCCCATAATTTTTTTCACATTGTATCATAAAAAAACTGCCGGGTCAACATATTAAAAATAAAAATATGGCAGAATGGGCAAGCTGAACCCGAAACTGTACATCGTCAAAGCAAAAGCTGATTTGCTTCGTTCGAGCAAAAAAGCTTACCTAATAGAAAAAATATCGTACAAAAACGATATTTTTCCTTAAGTGTGTATTTATTTTTTCAATTTTGACAAACTTATCACATTGTAAATACTATTATTTTTTTTGCCGTTAAACGGTCTGTGCTTTTTTTACAGCCGATTAGTTTGCGTGGCGCTTGATTTTACGTGTTGTCGTCTTAACAAATTCAGTTTCTCTGATGTCGAAATCTGTAACTCTCTTGTATGCAGGCATCTGTTCGTTAACTGCCTTGATTTCATCACCGATAAGCTTTCTAAGCTGCTCCTCGGTGTAATCCTTGCCAAGAGCCTTTTCAACCTCGTCAAACTGAGGGAATACGTGTGCACTTACTTCAAGCTTTGTGCCCTCTCCCTTACCGTATACCATACATTCACAGATGTATGGGCTTCTCTGCATATATCTTTCAACCTCTTCGGGGAATACGTTTTTACCGTTAGCTGTTATAATAACATCCTTCGCTCTGCCTGTGATGTGGATAAAGCCTTTATCCAGGTAGCCAAGATCACCTGTGTGGAGCCAGCCGTCAACGATAACCTTGTTGGTTGCTTCCTCGTTTTTGTAATAGCCTACCATTACGCTGTCGCTCTTTACTAAAATTTCACCGATTCCTTCAGCATCAGGCTTGTCAATCTTAACCTGTGTTTCAGGTGGTGGGAGACCTGCTGAATCGTCACGGAAATAAAAATCTCTGTTAACCGCAACGATAGGCGCGCACTCTGTCATACCGTAGCCCTGAATAACGTTGATACCAAGAGAACGGAAGCCCTTTGCAACCTCAGGGTCAGCTGCCGCTGCACCTACAATGAAGGTTTCAAGACGTCCGCCGAGGCCCTCGTGAACCTGCTTGAACAGCTTCTTTCTTACGTCAATACCAACCTTAAGAAGTCCGTTTGATACCTTTGATGCAACTTTGATTGTCTTTGCCTTACCCTGCTGTTCAACCTTTTTCATAAGCTGACGGTAGATTGATTCAACAATTAAAGGTACTGCAAGGAAAAGTGTAGGCTTCGCTTCCTGAAGGTTCTTAACGATATATTTAAGACCTTCGCAGTATGCAATTGAAGAGCCTCTGTATATAGCGCAAAGGAAACCGCAGGTGCATTCATATGAATGATGTATTGGAAGAACCGAGAAAAATCTTGTTTTATCATCAATTTTAAAAAGTGTACACATCTGCATAAGGTTTGATGCGATATTCTTGTGAGAAAGCATAACAGCCTTTGCAAGACCTGTAGTTCCCGATGTGAAGAGTAAAATATTAATATCCTCAGGCTTTGGACAGCTGTCGATAAAGCTTGTATCCCCTGATGCGATAAGCTCCTTACCCTCCTGAATTAATTTAGCAACGGTAAGACCTTCATTTTCGTCCATATGTATATCAAGGACATCGTCTGTAAGGCCTTCAAGCTTTGCTTCTTCCTTTTTTGTATGAACAATTGCATCAAATTCAGAAACTGACTTGATGTATGCAATCTCTTCTGCAGGAAGCTCCTTGTCAACAGGAACAATTGTACCTGTTCCGCAAACTGTTGCAAGATAAGTTACTGCCCATTCATAACGTGTAGGTCCGATTACTGCAATTCTTTTACCCTTAAGACCGTGCTTTATAAATGCTGTACCAAGAGCATAAACGTCTTCTTTTAATTCCTTATATTTCACTTCCGTGTAAGGGTCGCCGTGCTTCTTCTTATATAAAATTACTTCCTTTTCCGCATAAAGCTCACAGCTCGAGTCAAACATATCACGGATTGTGGAAACCTCTCTTACAGGATAGAAATCTCTGCCGCCGTAAATATCACCGTTAAGGTTTTTAATCTGATGATTCATTTTTTACATCCTTTCTTTTCAGTTCTTTGGATTGAAATAGTATCCAAAGCCTCTTTTTGTCATAATATACGACGGTTCTGCCGCATTATCCTCTATTTTTTCACGAAGTCTGCTTACCGTTACATCAACAGTTCTTACATCTCCGTAATATTCGTACCCCCATACCTTTTCAAGAAGTGTTTCTCTGGAAACAATTTTCTCGGGCTGCTTTGCAAGGTATGTAAGAAGCTCATACTCACGAAGGGTAAGCTCTACAGGGGTGCCGTTTTTTGTTACTTCGAAACGCTCGGTATCAATTGAGATATTACCGTAGGAAATAGCATTTGACTGTGCCTCTGCCTCCTGCTCCTTTGCAACACCTCTGCGCAGATTTGCTTTCACTCTTGCAATAAGCTCTCTTACGCCAAAGGGCTTGGTCATATAATCGTCCGCACCTAACTCAAGGCCTAAAACCTTGTCTATCTCTTCGGTACGTGCCGTAAGCATTATAATAGGCACCGATGAGGTCTGACGGATTTTTTTGCAAACCTCAAAGCCGTCCATTTCAGGAAGCATAACGTCAAGCAAAATAAGGTCAGGCTTTTCTGACATTGCCATATCGTAGCCTGTGTCACCTGCGTATGCAGTTACAACCTCAAAGCCGTTTTTCTCAAGATTAAATTTAAGTATGTCAACAATTGACTGTTCATCATCAACAACAAGTATCTTTTTCATATACTCACCTCAATATATAGTATAGCACAATATGGTAAAAATTGCAACTAACTTTTCTGCACAAAGCTTTCAACCCCATCGGTGGTAAACAAAAAAACCTCTTTCGGTGAGGATATTTTACGTTTTTCAAGCTCTTTTTTCAGCCAGTTTTCATCAAGCCCCAGAAGTGACAGATTTTCATTGTTTATTTTACCGTCCTTTATAACGTTTCTCGGTAAGGTCGCCTTACCGGATGCTCCGCCAAGTATTTTTAAGGTAAGGGGTGTGTTTTCCGTTTTGGGAATTACGCTTAATTGACCGTTGGTTTCAAGTATTGCGTATTCCACCTCAGAAACCGACATATATCCGCTTGAACGCAGAACCTCAAATAAATCGTCAATGTTAAAACGCAGTTTTTTGAGCATCTTTATATCTATTTTCCCACGGCTTATAATTATGCTTGGCTTCCCCGTAACTATCCGTCTGAATATAACACTTTTCTGTGAAAGGTAAGCGATTAAAATTTCAATAACCATCAGAACAAAAATAGGAAGCATCCCAAGATATACCGGCGTTTTCTGGTCATGCACGGGGGTTGTTGCAAGGTCGGAAATCATAATAGCAAGAACAAGCTCGGAGGGCTGAAGCTCCCCTATCTGTCTTTTCCCCATACACCGAAAAACAAAAACCACCGCAAAATAGAAAATAACAGTTCTTAAAACCGTTTGCATAATTCCCCCTCCTTTATATATATTATTATCTTACTGCGTTTAAAAAATACAGCAAGATTGGAAATGTTTACAGCAAAATATGAATAGTTTTATTAAATATTTTGTTGTATAATGCAAGTAAGAAAACCTAAGGAGTGTGTCATATGATTAAAAATTGCAGAATTTCAGGCTTCAGCGACGAAATAAGTCCTGTTATAGATGAGCAGTTCGCTCATATTAAAACACTTAACATTTCATATTTTGAACCCCGTGGTGTTGACGGCAAGAATATTGCTTCTTTAACCGACGAGGATTGCAGAATTTTAAAAAGCAAAATGGATGAAAACGGCATAAAGGTGTCTCAGATAGGTTCACCCATAGGCAAGGTTGACATAGAAGGAAATTTTGATGAGCATTTTGAAAAGTTCAAAAGACAGTGCGAAATCACCCACAAGCTTGATGCTGACAGAATAAGAATGTTCAGCTTCTTTATGCCCAAAGAAAAAGACCCTGCGATTTTCAAGAATCAGGTTATTGAATATCTTTCGAAAATGGTTGAATATGCCGAAAAGGAGAAAATCGTTCTCGCTCACGAAAACGAAAAGGGAATTTACGGTGATATTGCACCTCGCTGTCTTGACCTTTTCAAGGCGATAAAATCAGACTATTTCACATGTGTTTTTGACCCTGCCAACTTTGTTCAGTGCAACCAGGATACTCTGCAGGCTTACGAAATGCTTAATGAATACATTTCATATATGCATATTAAGGACGCACTTTGCAACGGCGATGTTGTGCCTGCAGGTATGGGTGTAGGTAACGTAAAGGAAATTTTAACAAGACTTGACAAAAAAGGCTATGAGGGCTTTTTAAGCTTAGAGCCTCATTTAGGAAGCTTTGACGGACTTTCAAATCTTGAAAAGGACGACAAGATGCTTTCTCTTGAAAAATCGGATTCAGGCAAATATACAATTGCATACAATGCACTTGTTAATATAATAAATGAGATAGGAGCGTAAAAATGGATAAATTAAAATTAGGTGTTATCGGATTTGGTAATATGGGTTCATCCCACGTAAGAAACGTTGTTGCAGGAAAAGCAAAGCTTGTTACAATTACTGCAATCTGCGATATTAAGGAAGACAGAAGACAGGCGGCAAAGGAAGAGTTTGCAGATATCCCTGTTTTTGAAACTGCAGAAGAATTATACAAAAGCGGTCTTTGCGAGGCGGTTATTATCGCAGTTCCTCACTTTGACCACCCATCCCTCGCAATAAAAGCATTTGATGCAGGTCTTCACGTTATAACCGAAAAGCCTGCAGGCGTTTACACAAAGCAGGTTCTTGAAATGAACGAGGCGGCTGAAAAGAGCGGCAAGGTGTTCGGCATTATGTACAATCAGAGAACAAACCCCGTTTACGCAAAAATCCGTGAGCTTATACAGAGAGGGGAATTGGGCACAATAAAGAGAGTACAATGGACAATTACCGACTGGTACCGTTGTCAGGCTTACCACGACAGTGCCGCATGGCGTTCAACCTGGGCAACCGAGGGTGGCGGTGCTTTAATTAACCAGAACCCACATCAGCTTGACCTGTGGCAATGGATGTTCGGTATGCCTTCAAAAATTATGTCATTTATGTCCTTTGGCAAATACCACAATATTGAGGTTGAGGACGACGTTACCGCATATATGGAATACGATAACGGTATGACAGGCGTTTACATCACATCAACAGGTGAAGCACCGGGAACAAACAGACTTGAAATTGCCTGCGATATGGGTACAATTATAGTTGAAAAGAATAAAATTCATTTCAGACGCAACGAAATAAGCGAAAGAGAATTTGAAAGAACCCGTACCATTCCTTTCGGTAAGCCCGAGGTATGGGAATGTGAAATCCCCGTCGGCTCAAACTCACAGCCTGAGCATATGATAATTCTTGACAATTATGCAAAGGCAGTTAAAGAGGGAACAGATATGCTTGCACCGGGAAAGGAAGGCATTAACGGTCTTACAATCTCAAACGCTATGCACTACAGTGCATTTACGGGCAAGTGGGCAGATTTAAAGAACTTCCCACACGATGAATTTTACGAGCTTTTAAGCGAAAAAATAAAAACATCCAAGCCAAAAACTACTGTAAAAGAGGTTGTTTCGGACACAACAGGCACATATTAAGAAGGAGTGAGATTTATGGATAAGAGAATAGGCGCGCAGCTTTATACTTTAAGAAGCTTACTGCAGACTCCCGAAGATGTTTACAGCACCTTTAAAAAGGTTAAGGAAATCGGCTACAAAACCGTTCAGGTTTCAGGCATTCCTATGGAAATTTCTCCGCAGGATATTAAGGCTGCAGCAGATGAAAACGACCTTGAGCTTATTTGTACACACTACCCTGCAGACAGATTTCTTGCAGACCTTGACGAAGCTATCAATTACCACAAGATTTTAGGTGTAAATTACGCAGGCATCGGCTCAATGCCCGGCTTTAAGGCTGATTTTGACGGACTTGGTAAATTTTTAAGTGATTTTAACAAGGTTGCCGAAGAGCTTAAAAAAGAGGGTATTGCCTTTACTTACCATAACCACGCCTTTGAATTCAACAAAAAGGACGGCAAGTTCTTCCTTGATTACATTGTTGAAAACACAGATGATAATTTTAAAATTATGGCGGACACCTACTGGATTGCAATCGGTGGTGTTGACCCTGCAAAATATTTAAAGAAGCTGGGCTCTCGTGTTGAAACAGTTCATTTTAAAGACCTTGGAATGGATGGCAACAACGCAACCATGTACGAGGTTGGCGAAGGTAACCTGTGCTGGGACGAAATCATTTCGGTATGCGAGGAAATCGGCACAAAATACGCCTTTGTTGAGCAGGATGCCTGCCTTGGCGGCGATCCTCTCAAGAGTATGGAAATAAGCTACAACTATCTTACAAAGAAAGGTTTCTGCTGATAATGAAATTTAACGGATGCATAATAGGTGCAGGTGCAATTTTTAAATGTCACGCAGATGCGTTAAGGGCAGGGGATAACTCTGTCCTTTACGGCGTTTGTGATATTGATAAAGAAAAAGCGGATAAAGCGGCAGAGGAATATAAAATCAAAGCCTTTTATTCCTTTGATGAGGTTTTAAAGGACGAAAGGGTTGACGTTGTGCATATCTGCACGCCTCACTATCTGCATTATGAAATGATAGAAAAGGCAATTCTTTCAGGCAAAAAGGTAATAGTTGAAAAACCGCCTGTAACCGATAAAGAAGAGCTTTATAAAATAATAAATAACGGTTGGGGCGATGAAATATGCGTAATGTTTCAGAACCGCACAAATCCCTGCGTAAAAAAGCTTTTTGAAATTGCAAAGACTGAAAATATTAAGGCAATAAGAGGTTTTTTAACCTGGCACCGTGATGAAAAATATTATAATTCCGCACCCTGGAGAGGAACAAAGGCTTTTGAAAAGGGCGGAGTTTTAATCAATCAGGCAATTCACACCCTTGATATTATGAGTGTTATTGCAGGAGAGCACGAAAGCGTAAAGGCAACCCTTTCAAACAAGTGCCTTGAAAATGTAATTGAAACGGAAGATACTGTTGATGCAATAATAAAATACAAGTCGGGAACAAGCGGTGTTTTGTACGCAACCGTAAGCTACGGCGAAAATTCAAGCTACTTTGTGGAATTTACAAGCGACGATGCAATTTTCCGCTACTGCGACAGTAAGCTGTACAAAATAAAAGGCGAAAGCGTTGAGATAATTACGGACGAGCTGACAAAAAACGGAGAAAAAGCATATTTCGGCTACGGTCATAAAAAAGCCGTGGCACAGTTTTACGATTTTCTTGCATCGGGAAAGGGTGATTTTATAAGCCTTTCCTCCGCAGTCAACACAATGAAGCTTTTGTTCGCCATTTACAACAAATAAAAAAACATAAAACCTCTCAACTGCTTAAATGAGCACACTTGAGAGGTTTTGTTATATTTTTACAGGGTTTTGAATGCGTCGAGCCACGCACGTTTGATTAATTCGTGACCAAATGGTGTGGGGTGAACACCGTCATAAAGCCAATGAGGCTGAGGTGTGATTTTTTCTGCTTCGTTGAATTTTTCCTGAAGGGGAATAAATGTAAGATTGTATTTTTCCGCAACCTTTTTTGCCATTTTTGCGTTTTCTGCGGCACCCTTTTCTAATTTTTCCCATCTGTCGGGAATTTCTTCGGTTGAAGCTGTTGCCTCTCCCTTAAGCACAAAAGGTTCCATAATCATAATTTTGATATCAGGAAGAGCTTCTTTAATCTCTTCGATAAGCATACAGTAAATTTTAAAGAACTTTTCGGGAGTAACTCCGTTTTTATTGCTTATCTCGTGCCATACGTCATTTATACCTATTAAAATACTCATAACATCAGGCTTTAAGTTAATAATATCTGACTTAATTCTTGCATAAACGTCAACAATTCTGTTACCGCTTATCCCTTTGTTTATGAATTTATAATCATTGCTGTTTTCAAATCCCAGAGTTGCAGAAACCAATGTAGGATAGCCAAGTCCGTAGGTTTTTGCATTTTCTTCACGAACGCGACCTGCGTCGGTAATTGAATCGCCCTGAAAAAGTATTGTTTTCATTTGTTTCATCTCCTTTTAGTTTTTAGATTTTAACATATTGTTTTGTAAAAGTCAATTGTTTCATTGACTTAATTTATAGTGTTTGCTATAATGATTTCGGTGATACAAATGAAAATGACTTCTTTATGTTATATAGAAAAAGATGGGGCGTATTTAATGCTCCACCGCATTAAAAAGAAAAATGACGAGAACAAGGATAAGTGGATCGGTATCGGCGGTAAGTTTGAAGAGGGGGAAAGCCCCGAAGACTGTGTTTTGCGTGAAGCTTTTGAAGAAACGGGTCTTACTTTGAATTCCTTTAAATACTGCGCCCTTGTTACCTTTGTGTCAGATGAATACGGAACGGAATATATGCACCTTTTTAAATCAAATGACTTTTCGGGGCAAATCAAGGATTGCGACGAGGGGACTTTGGAATGGATAAAAAAGGAAGAGCTTCTTCGTTTGCCTATGTGGGAAGGGGATAAAATCTTTTTAGAGCTTCTCCAAAAGGATGTACCTTTCTTTTCATTAAAGCTTACTTACAGTAAGGATATATTACAAAGTGCCGTTTTAGACGGCAAAGAAATAAGGTGATTTAATGAAGATTGAAAAAATGAACGGAAAAACTATTTGCAGTATTGAGAATATGAATGTATCGGTTGACCAAAACGGTTTTGTGGTGTACGGTGGAGGAGAAAGTTATTTTGAAATAACACCTCAAACTTCGGTTTCGGGAGATACAGACAGTAAAAATATAAGTTTTTCGACTAAGGATGAGGATAATTCTTTTGTTGCCATGTGGAAAACCTCAAGTGATTTGTGGGAAGAAAAGCTTTATAAAATTGAAATTAAGGACAATTATCTTTTATATACCGTAACAGTAAAAGGCGAGGGCGATATCGAATACGTTGACTTTTTCAATAACGGTGTTATTTACGATGCTTCGGGATATTTTTGCCCTCAGGTATCAACTCACGGAAAGGTTAACGAATATCATAATATGGACGACAGCTCTTCTGTAGGAATGAGCGTGTTTTCGCCTACTGTAACAGCCTTTGCCTTTGATATGGAGGATAACGACGTTTTAATGGGCGTTGGAATTGCACCAATGCCGGGAGAATATAACTTTGATTTGTTTGATTACAACTTCAAGGGCGGTAAATTTACTTTAGGCTGCGATTTTAAAGGCTACACCAAAGTAAAAAATGAATATACCCTGCCGGGAATTTTATTTGTAACGGGAAATGACGAATATTCTGTTCTGAAAAGCTACTGCGACCTTATGTATAAGGATTTTGGTTGCAAGCGAGTTAAGCCAAACGCACCAAAATGGTGGTACGGGCCCTTCTTCTGCGGTTGGGGCGACCAGTGGATTGCCGCAAAAGACAGCAAGGGTGTTGACTGGGGCGACGAAGCGGCAGGGGGAACTGTTGTTTCATACGGCGCAAAGGATGCGGCAAACGAATTTGAATATAACAAAATGACAGATGCACTTGCAGAAAAAAATATTGATTTTTCAATGATTATTATTGACGATAAGTGGCAAAAAGAATATGCAACCTTAGAGGTGGATACAAAAAAATGGCCCGATTTAAGAGGGTATATCGATAAATGGCATCAAAAGGGTAAAAAGGTTACCCTTTGGTACAACCTCTGGGATTGTGAAGGTCTTGACGAGGACGAATGTATTTTAGCCGATGGCAAGCCAATCGGTCTTGACCCAACAAGCCCTAAATATATAAAAAGGCTTGAAAAGGCTATTTACAGACTTCTTTCCGATGATGAAGGCTGTTTTAACGCAGACGGCTTCAAGCTTGATTTTGCAAATACTCTTCCTATGGTTAAAGGAATGAAGACTTATAAAGAGGGAATTTTCGGCATTGAGCTTTTAAAAGCGAACATTGAAAATATTTACAGAATTGCAAAAACGATAAAGCCGGATGCACTTATTACCCACACCGACGTGCACCCGTATTTTGGCGAAATAACGGATATGATACGACTTCACGATTATTATGCACAAAGCAACAAGGGTAAATCCAATATAGAAAACCGTTGTCTTATTGCCCGAAGTGCCTTTGGCGAGGACTTAATGATTGACACCGACGCACCCGGCGGCTTCAGACAAAGGGATGCAATGCAATGTGTAAGGTATCAGCCTCATTTCGGCGTGCCTGTTCTTTACGGTGTTAAATTATACAGTTTCTTTACCGACAAAGACTGGGAAGAGGTAAGCAAAATCTACAGGGACTATTCAGAAAAAATAGATGTTGACAAGAATTAAAGTCCGTGATAAAATATTATAAAAGCAATGACGGAGACAGTAGCTTTTATAAGGTATAAAGAGAGGGAAGCAATTGCTGGAAGCTTCCTATACTAAGTTTAAGTGAAAACCACTCCCGAGCTGCGGTGAGGAAATGCACCGCCGTACCCTTGGCGTTAAAGGTTAAATGAGTTAAAATTCAAGGTGGAACCGTGCTTGATATTATGCACCCTTGAACCGCAGAAGCGGTTTAAGGGTGTTTTTTAATTTTAAATACAATTTTAAAGGAGATATAATTATGAAAGTTATTTACGGTAACGGAACAGTTGGCGAATGTGCTCCCGAAGAGGAATTACACATAATCCGTCACACAGCCGCTCATATTATGGCGCAGGCAATAAAGCGTCTTTACCCGGGTGCTAAATTTGCATACGGCCCTGCAAACGAAAAGGGCTTTTACTACGACGTTGACTTAGGCGACGTTAAGTTAAGCGACAGCGACCTTGAGGAAATCGAAAAGGAAATGAAGAAGATTACAAAGGAAAACCTTCCCATTAAACCGTCAATTCTCCCAAGAGAAGAAGCAATTAAATTTATGGAAGAAAGAGGAGAAATTTACAAGGTTGAGCATATTGCAGACCTTGCAGACGATGCTCCCATAAGCTTCTTTACACAGGGCGATTATGTTGATATGTGTACAGGTCCTCACCTTTGCTACACAAAGGCACTTAAGGCATTTAAAATACTCAGCCAGTCAGGCGCGTACTGGAAAAATAATAAGGATAACACAATGCTCACCCGTATTAACGGCACAGCATTTGCAACTCAGGCAGAGCTTGAAGAGCATTTAGTTGCACTTGAAGAAGCTAAAAAACGTGACCATAACAAAATCGGCAGAGAGCTTGAATATTTCACAACTGTTGATTCCATAGGTCAGGGTCTTCCTATTCTTCTTCCAAAGGGTGCAAGAGTTGTTCAAAGACTTCAGAGATGGGTTGAAGATGTTGAAGAAGCAAACGGTTATCTGCTCACCAAAACACCTTTAATGGCAAAGCGTGACCTTTACAGAATTTCAGGTCATTGGGACCACTACCTTGACGGTATGTTCGTTTTAGGTGACCCGTATGATGAAGAAAAGGAGTGCCTGGCACTTCGTCCTATGACCTGTCCGTTCCAGTATCAGGTATTTTTAAACAAGGGCAGAAGCTACAGAGATTTACCAATGAGACTTGGTGAAACCTCAACACTTTTCCGTAACGAGGATTCCGGCGAAATGCACGGACTTATAAGAGTAAGACAGTTTACTATTTCGGAAGGACACCTTGTTCTTCGCCCCGACCAGCTGGAAGAAGAATTCAAAGGCTGTCTTGACCTTTGTAAATACTTCCTCGGTACTGTAGGTCTTCTTGATAAGTGTACCTTCAGATTCTCACAGTGGGATCCTGATAATACCGCAAAATACGAGGGTACAGCCGAGCAGTGGAACGAAGCACAGGCTACTATGGAAAAAATCCTTAAGGCTTTGGATGTTCAGTACGAAATCGGTATTGACGAAGCGGCATTTTACGGCCCTAAGCTTGATATTCAGTATAAAAACGTTTACGGTAAGGAAGATACAATCGTTACAATTCAGATTGATATGCTCCTTGCAGAAAAATTCGGAATGTACTACACCGATGCAGACGGTCAGAAAAAGTTACCTTATATCATTCACAGAACAAGCCTCGGTTGCTACGAAAGAACACTTGCTTATCTTCTTGAAACATATGCAGGTGCACTTCCAACATGGCTTTCACCTGAGCAGGTAAGAATTTTGACAATCACCGACAGAGCGGTTGACTATGCAAAAGAGGTTGAAGTAAAGCTTAAAAAGCAAAACTTCCGTGTTACAATGGACGACAGTGCAAATACCCTTAAATACAAGGTAAGAAACGCACAGCTTGAAAAGGTTCCGTATATGATTATTATCGGTGACAAGGACGTTGAAAATAACACAATTTCCGTTCGTTGCCGTGGTGGCGAGGATATCGGAACAACCACATACGAGAATTTTGAAGAAATTCTTAAAAACGTGGTTGACAATAAACTTAAGTAATAAAATGAGGGCTACAATGTAGCCCTCATTTTATTGGTTATTTACTTAAAATATGAGAAAAATTGAACTACATTTGATGTTTAAAATATTGACATATGCTTAATTTATGTTAAAATATTCCTGAGGTGAAAGAGATGTTTGAAAATTTTGAAAAACACCAACTGCGTGAAGGTATTTTATATAAAAAAGCAAACTGCATTGAAGATGATTTTTCAAAGGCTGTTGAGGCTTTTGAAGAAAAGGGGTATAAAAAAGCATTTTCCAATGCATTTGGCGGTGCTTTATTTGTTACTTTAACCAATGAAAAGGAAACTGCAAGTATTTCTTATAAATCGGAAAGCAAAATTTTAAGAATAGTAGTGGAAGAGAGAATTAATCTGCCATTTTACGAAAACACAGAAGAAAAATGTGATACACTTGTAACTCAGGTAATTATTCCTTTTTTCACCGCAGACTGCGGAATGTGCTATGTAATCAGAACCAACGACGGCAGCTTTGTTGTTATCGACGGCGGAATGGGAACCTATGACGAATCGGAGCATTTTCTTGAAATACTTAATTCGCAGAATATAACCGACTCAAAGCCTGTTATAAAGGCATGGTTTATTACACATCCACACTCCGACCATTACGGTCTTTTTATTGATGCATATAACAGATACAGTGGTAAGTTCGTTCTTGAAAACTTAATTTACAACTGGTCAACGGAGGAATTTTCATCGGGCGAAAGCAAAAACGTGAACGTGTTTAACGAAATTGCAGAAAAACATACGGATTTTAACGTAATTTACGCAAGAACGGGACAAAAATTCTTAATCGGCGGAAATGAGTTTGATATTTTGTTTACTCCCGACGATTGTGTTCCTGCACATTTATATGCAAACGACATTTCGCTTGTTATAAAACAGAGGGTAAACAACAGAAGTATTTTATATCTTGGGGATATAATGCCTCCGGGAAGTGAAATATTAATACCCGAATATCAAAAGGAAATTTTCAAATCGGAAATTGTTCAGGTTGCCCATCACGGCTACTGGGGTGCAACAAACGAGTTTTATAAAATTATGAATCCCGAAACACTTTTATGGCCTATTGCCTGGTATCATTACAACAATATGAGTGTTATTGAGCAGAATGATTTTATCATTCATTCCGACACAATTAAAAATATTTTCTATGGCTCTTTGGAAGAGGTTACTCTTAATATGAGTGAAGAGGTTCCGCAGTTTCACCCGTACAATCAGTTAAATAATCCCATATACAGGGCAGATTTTTCGAAAAAGAGTATAATAGCCTTAAACTGGAGCTGTATCCGTGGAGGCGGTGCACCCTTCACATCACCAATAGCAGAATTTACCCATAAAGGTATTAACCTGAAAAATCCCGACGAAAAAGGCGTTCTTCTTGAATTTGTAAAGCCACCGTTTTTGAAGCTTGTAAAAGATTACACCTTAACCTTAAAGGGCGAAATTAAAAAGTCAGGCAGACTCGCCTTTGTATATAACTACCCAAGTCCTAAAGGCGTAACGGAGGATGTATTTATTGACCTTGACACCAAAGCAGGCGAATTTTCCTACGAAATAGCCGTTTTTGGCGAAGATTTAACAATTAACTTAAACGGTGAAAAGCTTAAAGAATGTAAGTTTGTTCCTGCCGAAACAAACGGAATTGCAATTTATTTTGAAAACTCTGATATAGACCTTTATGAGGTTGAAGTAAAATAAATTGTTAGCTTATACGAACCGAAAAATCAAACCCGTCAATGACAAAAAACGTCCTGACGGGTTTGATTTTTCGGTTCGTATATTATTTATCTTTTATTTGGTGCCACAACCCTTGGGCAAACAAGTTCATTTGAGCGGTAGACAGGCTTTGCCCATCTTACAGCATTTTTAATTATTTTTTGAACGTTTTCGTTATAGAATGTAGGGAAGGCTTCGTGACCCGGCTGGAAGTAGAAAATTCTGCCGTTTTCTCTGCGGTAGCAACAGCCTGAACGGAACACCTCACCGCCCTCATACCAGCCTATCATAATAAGCTTATCGGGTTCGGGAATGCCAAATGGCTCGCCATAGGTTTCCTCGTGTTCAAGCTCGAAGTATTCTCCGATGCCTTCACAGATGGGATGAGCACGGTCAATAACCCATACTCTTTCCATATCTCCGTCTTCTCTCCAGGTAAGATTGCAGGTTGTACCCATAAGCATTTTAAACGGCTTAGAGTGGTGTGCCGAATGTAAGAATATCATACCCATTCCCTTTAAAACGGCTTCCTGCACTCTTTTTGCAACCTCGTCCGAAACATCGCCGTGCTTGACGTGACCCCACCAGATTAATACATCTGTATTGTCAATCACATCTTGCGCAAGACCACATTCGGGGTCGTCAAGAGTTGCGGTGCGAACGGTTATATCTTCTTCTTTTCCTAAAAAATCAGCAATTGCACCGTGTATACCGTCAGGATATATTTTCTTTACTTCGTCCTGAACCTTTTCATGATGAAATTCGTTCCACACTGTAACGTTAATCATAAATTTTCTCCTTAGAATTCTATAGTTTTACCTGTCTTTGCACTTTCGTAAATAGCTTCTAAAATCTGTGTTACAACGAAAGCCTGCTCGGGAAGAACACAAGGGTCTGTGTCGTTTAAGATTGCGTCAATCCACTGACGTGCTTCAAGGTCAGATGCATTCATTGATTCGCCATCATAGAAAGCAACACCGCCTGCTTTTGTATCAACCTTTTCGATTATCTGTCTGCCGTATTTAACGGAGTTAATTCTAAGACCGTCGTGGCAGTCTGCACCTGCTTTTGTACCTGCAAGAACGCAAACAGCTTCTCTTGGGTCGGCAAGGTTAATTGCCCAGCTGCTTTTAACAATGATTGTTGCACCGTCTTCCATAGTAACAAAGCCGAAGGCTGAATCTTCTGCAGTATATTTTTCTGTGTCCCAGTCACCCCACGCATTTGCAGTTCTTGTCTGGTCGCTTAATTTTTTATATACGGAGCCCTTTACAGACTTAACCTTATAGTTGTTCATATGCCAGAGTGTCATATCAAGTGCGTGAGTTCCGATATCGATTAAAGGACCACCGCCCTGGGCTTCTTCGTCAATAAACACGCCCCAGGTAGGAACTGCTCTTCTTCTGATTGCTTCTGCTTCTGCATAGTAAATTTCACCTAAATCACCGTTGCCGCAAGCCTCGTGAAGATACTGCTGTTCAGGCGTGAAACGGTTCTGATAACCGATTGTAAGCTTTTTACCTGTTCTCTTCTGAGCCTCTAACATCTGCTTTGCCTGTTCAACATTTTTAGCCATAGGCTTTTCGCACATAACGTGGCAGTCAGCTTCAAGTGCCGCAACTGTTGCAGGTGCGTGCATATTGTTAGGTGTGCAAACGTGAACAACGTCAAGCTTTTCGTTTTTTAACATTTCGTTAAAGTCGGTATAAACCTTAGCGTTTTCAGTACCGAATTCCTTTGCCGCTTTAACAGCTCTTTCTTCGATGATATCGCAAAATGCAACCATTTCAACCTCTTCTACTTTTTTAAGAGCAGGCATATGCTTGCCGTTGGCAATACCGCCGCAACCAATAATAGCAACTTTTAATTTTTCCATATTCAAACCGTCCTTTTATAATTTGTTATAAGTATATCACAATCCTTAATAAATAGCAACAAAAATAATACGAATAAACAGTATTTTTTGTAATTTGCTTTAAATTTTTTCCGTATCGCATATATAATTATTTTTAAGGAAAAATATCACATATGTATTGACAAAAAGTGTTAGAATATGGTACAATATACGAGTAAACAAAATCTTTAAAGCGATACAGAGATATCGACAAGATGTAATTTAATAAAAAATCGGATTCAGTTTAGCTTGAGTCTGTTTTTTGTGCGAATTGGGTCTTGTCATTTACGGCAGGATTTTTTTTGTGGCTATGAAAGGAGAAGATTATGAAATCACTAAATGCTAAGATTTACGGCATCAATGCAGGCAAGGAATATATTTCATCTGTTACCGGTTCTCTTAGCGGTGTTTTTTCTGATTTTAATTCAAGTGAATATGCAGTTTTCCCCGGCTTTTGTGATGTACATGTACATTTCCGTCAGCCGGGTTTTTGTTATAAAGAAACTATTAAAAGCGGGTCAATGGCTTCGGCTGCAGGCGGGTATACGGCAGTATGCACAATGCCTAACTTAAAGCCCGTGCCCGACAGTCTTGACAATTTAAAAGAGCAGCTTGAGTTTATCGAAAAGGATGCTGTAATTAAGGTTTTACCCTACGGCTCTATTACCAAAGGCGAGCTTGGTGACGAATTATCCGATATGGAGGATATGGCGCCATTTGTGTGTGGCTTTTCCGATGACGGACGAGGCGTTCAGAGTGACGATATGATGGAAAAGGCTATGCTGAAGGCGAAAAGCCTGGGAAAGATGATTGTTGCTCATTGCGAGGTAAATTCACTTTTGAACGGCGGTTACATTCACGACGGTGAATACGCAAAAAAGAACAACCACAGGGGAATTTGCTCCGCAAGTGAATATGAGCAGATCGCCCGTGATATTGAGCTTGTTAAAAAGACGGGCGTTAAATACCACGTCTGCCACATTTCCACAAAGGAAAGTGTAGAGTTAATAAGACAGGCTAAAAAGAACGGTGTGGACATTACCTGCGAAACAGGCCCCCACTACTTAATTTTAGATGATATGGACTTAAAGGAAGAGGGTCGTTTTAAAATGAACCCACCTCTTCGTTCAAAGGAAGATAAGGAAGCCTTGATTGAGGGTATAAAGGACGGCACTATTGATATGATAGCAACCGACCACGCACCCCACTCGGCAGAAGAAAAATCAAAGGGACTTGAAAAAAGTGCTTTCGGTATAGTTGGTATTGAAACAGCCTTTTCGCTTTTGTATACACATCTTGTAAAAAAGGGCATAATAACGTTGGAAAAATTAACCGAGCTTATGTGTATAAATCCGAGAATGCGTTTCGGCATACCTTTTGATAACAGCTTTACAGTTTTTAATCTTGAAGAGACATACACAGTAAACCCCGATGAATTTCTTTCAATGGGCAAAGCAACGCCCTTTGAGGGGGATACACTTTCGGGCAGATGCGTTTTAACAGTATATAATAATCAAGTACAATACAGGAGGAATTAAAAATGGCAAAAAGAACAGACCTTAAGAAAATTCTGATTATCGGCTCCGGTCCTATTGTAATCGGTCAGGCAGCAGAATTTGACTATGCAGGCACTCAGGCATGTCTTGCCTTGAAGGAAGAGGGATACGAAGTTGTTCTCTGCAACTCAAACCCTGCAACCATTATGACAGATACAACCATTGCGGACAAGGTTTATATGGAGCCTTTGACACTTGAATATGTTGCTAAAATTTTAAGACACGAAAGACCTGATGCAATCGTTCCCGGTATCGGCGGACAGACAGGCTTGAATCTTGCAATGCAGCTTGAAAAGAAGGGCATTTTAAAGGAATGCGGTGTTCAGCTTTTAGGTACAAACAGCGAAAGTATTGAAAGAGCGGAAGACAGAGAAATGTTCAAAGAGCTTTGTCAGTCCATAGGCGAGCCTGTAATTCCTTCTGAAATTACCTACTCACTTGATGAGGCGAAAGTAGCGGCTGAAAAAATCGGTTACCCCGTTGTTCTCCGTCCTGCATTTACCTTAGGCGGTACAGGCGGCGGCTTTGCAAACAACGAGGAAGAGTTAATAGAAATCGGAACAAATGCCTTTAAATTATCTCCTGTTCACCAGGTTCTTATAGAAAAGAGCGTTAAGGGCTACAAGGAAATCGAATTCGAGGTTATGCGTGACTCTTACGATAAGGCAATCACCATCTGCGGTATGGAAAACATTGACCCTGTTGGTGTTCACACAGGTGACTCAATCGTTGTTGCACCTATCCTTACTTTAAATGACCACGATTTGAAGATGCTTAACGACAGCGCAATTAAATTAATACGTGAGCTTAAGATTGAGGGCGGATGTAACGTTCAGTTTGCACTTAATCCGAATTCAAGCGAATACTATTTAATCGAAGTAAACCCAAGAGTTTCACGTTCTTCGGCACTTGCATCAAAAGCAAGCGGTTACCCGATTGCAAGAGTTACCGCAAAAATTGCCGTTGGTATGGCTCTTGACGAAATTGAAATTGCAAACACAACAGCAGCTTTTGAACCGTCACTTGACTATGTTGTAGCAAAATTACCGCGTTTCCCATTTGATAAATTTGCTCAGGCACCTAACACACTCGGCACACAGATGAAAGCAACAGGTGAGGTTATGGGTATCGGCTCAAACCTTGAAGAGTGCTTACTTAAATCAGTTCGTTCTTTAGAAACAGGTGTTTGCCACTTCTACCTTGCTAAATTTGATAAGTTTACAGATGCTGAGCTTTTAGAATACCTTGAAGTATTTAAGGACGATAATATTTTTGCGGTAGCAGAATTAATAAGACGAGGCACATCAATCGAAAAATTACACCAGGTAACAAAGATTACCGCATACTTCCTTGAATCAATCAAAAAGATTGTTGATATGGAAACAAAGCTCAAGGAAAACAAGGGTAATATGGATGTTCTTCTTGAAGCTAAGAAAATGGGCTTTGGCGATAAGTTTGTGTCGATGCTCTGGGATATGAAGGAAATTGACGTATTCAACTTAAGAAAGAATGCAAATATGTTCCCTGTTTACAAAATGGTTGACACCTGCCATACAAACGCATATATCCCATATTTCTACTCATCATATTCGGATGAGAATAAATCAGTTTTAACAGATAAAAAGAAAATCGTTGTTTTGGGTGCAGGACCTATAAGAATCGGTCAGGGTGTTGAATTTGACTATTCAACAGTTCACGCAGTAACAACAATTAAAAAGTCGGGCTATGAAGCAATTATCATAAACAACAACCCCGAAACCGTTTCAACCGACTACACAACAGCAGACAAGCTCTATTTTGAACCGCTTACTCCTGAAGATGTTATGAACATCATCGAGTTTGAAAAGCCTGAAGGCGTTATTGCGTCCCTCGGCGGTCAGACAGCAATTAACCTTGCACAGCCACTTTTAGACCGTGGTGTTAAAATCATCGGTACAGACTGTGCGGCAATTGAAAGAGCGGAAAACAGAGACAGCTTTGAAAAGCTTCTTTCAAGCCTTAACATTCCACAGCCAAAGGGCAGAGCGGTGACTAAAATTGAGGACGGTATTGAAGCAGCGGCATCAATCGGCTACCCCGTGCTTGTTCGCCCAAGCTTCGTTTTAGGCGGAAGAGCAATGCAGATTGTTGCAAATGAAGCACAGCTTCGTCACTACCTTAAAACTGCCGTTGAAATTGATGAGGACAAGCCTGTTTTAGTTGATAAATACATTCAGGGTAAGGAAGTTGAGGTTGACGCAATCTGTGACGGTGTTGACGTATTCGTTCCCGGTATTATGGAGCTTGTTGAAAGAACAGGCGTTCACAGCGGTGACTCAATCAGCGTTTACCCTGCATTCAGCATTTCCGACAAGGTAAAGGGCACAATTTTAAGCTATGCTAAAAAATTAGGTCTGGGAATCGGAATAATCGGTCTTTACAACATTCAGTTTATTGTAGACGAAAAGGAAGATGTTTATATTATCGAAGTAAACCCACGTTCTTCAAGAACAGTTCCTTTCCTTTCAAAGGCAACAGGCTACAGCCTTGCCGATATTGCAACAGAGGTAATAATGGGTAAGAGCCTTAAGGAACAGGGAATTTTCGGTCTTTATCCCGATGAAAAGGAACGTTGGTACGTTAAGGTTCCCGTATTCTCATATAACAAGATAAGAGGACTTGATGCTTATCTTTCACCTGAAATGAAATCAACAGGTGAAGCCATCGGTTACGACGATAAATTGAATCGAGCTTTATATAAGGCTTTGCAGGCATCGGGTATGCACTTGCAGAACTACGGCACAGTACTTGTTACAATTGCCGATAAGGATAAGGACGAAGCTTTAGAATTAATCAGAAGATTTTACAACCTCGGCTTTAACATTCAGGCAACCGAGGGCACAGGCAAATTCCTTATAAGCAACAACATCCGTACTCACATCTTAAAGAAGATAAGTGACGGCAGTGAAGAAATCCCCGATGCAATCCGTCAGGGTCACATTGCATACATTATAAATACAAAAGACGTAGGCTCCGAGGGTCAGGAAAGCGACGGCTACTACATCAGAAGCTGTGCAATTGAAAATAATGTAAATATCTTCACATCACTTGATACAGTTCGTGTATTGTTAGATGTTTTAGAGGAAACTACTTTAACTATATCTACGATAGATGCTTAAATTTGGCGAATAACGAATAAACCTCACCTAACTTGCTGTACCTTAGTACAGCTTCGGGTTCGGTTTATCCACTCTTCATCCAAATTGAATTTGGCGAACAAATAAAAATACAAGGAAGTTAAAATGAAACAGACTATTTTTGAAATTATAAAAAACAAACCTTTAACGGAAAATGTGTTTTTAATGGAGTTAAAGGGCGACACAGAGGGAATTAAATGCGGTCAGTTTGTAAACATTCTTTTAGACGGACTTTATTTAAGACGACCCATTTCCGTATGTGATGTTAACGGCGACGTGCTTACAATCATTTACAAGGTTGTGGGAAAAGGTACTGAGCAGATGGCGAAAATGACAGAGGGTAACTTAGATACACTAACGCAGCTTGGTAACGGCTACGATTTATCCCTTGCAGGTGACAAGCCATTACTTATAGGTGGCGGTGTAGGTGTTCCGCCAATGTATATGCTTGCAAAGGAATTAAGAAATAAAGGTAAAGAGGTTTCTGTTATTTTAGGTTTTAACACAAAGTCTGAAATCTTTTACGAGGAAGAATTTAAGAATTTAGGCTGCTCCGTTACTGTTTGCACAGCAGATGGTAGCTACGGCGTAAAAGGTTTTGTAACAGATGCGATGGATATGGAATATTCATACTTTTACACCTGCGGACCCGAACCTATGCTTAAGGCAATTTACAAAAAAAGCACAACAAGCGGACAGTTCAGCTTTGAAGAGAGAATGGGCTGCGGTTTTGGTGCTTGTATGGGTTGCTCCTGCGAAACAATAACAGGCTATAAAAGAATCTGCAAGGACGGCCCTGTTCTGGTAAAGGAGGAAATATTATGGAAAGATTAAAAGTAAACCTTTGCGGAATAGAGCTTGACAACCCCATAATTCCTGCCAGCGGAACCTTCGGCTTCGGCTACGAATTTGCAGAGCTTTACGATATTAACGTTTTAGGAACATTTTCCTTTAAGGGAACAACCAAAGACCCTCGCTTCGGTAACCCCACACCAAGAATTGCGGAATGTCCTATGGGTATGATTAACGCAGTAGGCTTGCAGAATCCGGGTGTTGAAAAGGTAATTTCCGAGGAACTGCCGAAACTTGGCAAGTGCTTTAACAAAAAGGTTATGGCAAACGTATCAGGCTTTGCAATTGACGATTATGCCTATACCTGCGAAAAGCTTGACAAAATGGAGCAGGTTGGCTGGCTTGAGGTTAACGTAAGCTGTCCTAATGTTCACGGCGGCGGTATGAGCTTCGGAACAAGTCCCGATGCGGCGGCAGAGGTAACAAAGGCAGTAAAGAAGGTTACAACAAAGCCCTGCATTATAAAGCTTTCACCAAACGTTACAGATATTGTTTCAATCGCAAAGGCTTGCGAGGAAGCAGGAGCAGACGGCATAAGTTTAATTAACACACTTCTTGGTATGAGAATTGACCTGAAAACAAGAAAACCCGTAATTGCCAACAAAATGGGCGGTTTTTCAGGAAGTGCAATCTTCCCTGTTGCGGTAAGAATGGTTTATCAGGTTGCCCATGCAGTTAAAATCCCCGTTGTGGGTATGGGCGGTGTTTCGAGTGCAGAAGATGTTATCGAAATGATGCTTGCAGGAGCAACCGCTGTTGAAGTTGGAGCGGCAAACCTGATTAATCCTTATGCCTGCCGTGATATCATAAACGATTTACCAAGGGTAATGGATAAATATAATATAAATACATTAGAAGAAATAATAGGAGGAGTTAAGTAATGGGTAAGGACGTAATTATTGCCTGCGATTTTTCAAGTGCAGAGCAGGTATTTGATTTTCTTGACAAGTTCACAGGAAAGAAGCCTTTCGTAAAAATCGGTATGGAGCTTTTCTATGCAGAAGGACCTTCAATCGTTCGTGAAATCAAAAAGAGAGGTCATAAAATTTTCCTTGACCTTAAGCTTCACGATATTCCTAACACAGTTAAAAAGTCTATGTCGGTTTTATCACGTCTTGATGTTGATTTATGTAATCTTCACGCATCGGGCACAAAGAGAATGATGGAAGCGGCGCTGCAGGGCTTAACCCGTGAAGACGGCACAAGACCGTTACTTATTGCAGTAACACAGCTTACATCAACCGACCAGGAAAGTATGGAAAATGACTTACTTATCAAAGAGCCAATCGATAAGGTAGTTATGCACTACGCTCACAACGCAAAGGAAGCAGGTCTTGACGGTGTTGTATGTTCACCGCTGGAAGCAGGCAAGGTTCACGACCTTTGCGGCAAGGACTTTATAACAGTAACACCCGGCGTTCGTTTTGCTGACGGCGACATCGGTGACCAGAAGAGAGTTATGACACCTCAGGCGGCAAAGGAAATCGGCTCTGACTATATTGTAGTAGGCAGACCTATTACTGCAGCAGAAGACCCCGTAGCAGCATACGAACGTTGCCTTGCGGACTTCGTTGATTAAGACATCGAAAATTTAGTTGTCTTGCGACGAGTGAATTTTGCCACATCAAAAACAGAAAATTAGTATATTTAAGGAGAAATAGAAATGGAAAAATTAATTGCTAAAGATTTACTTTCAATAAAGGCTGTATTTTTCAGACCCGATGAACCCTTTACATGGGCAAGCGGAATTAAAAGCCCTGTTTACTGCGACAACCGTTTAACTTTAACCGCACCAAAGGTAAGACTGGACGTTGAAACAGGTCTTAAAAAGTTAATTGAAGAAAACTATCCCGATGCTGAGGTTTTAATGGGAACATCAACAGCAGGTATCGCTCATGCGGCTATTACTGCACACTTAATGGATCTTCCTATGGGTTATGTTCGCTCAGGTGCAAAGGACCACGGCAGACAGAACCAGATTGAAGGAAAGCTTGAAAAGGGTCAGAAGGTAGTAGTTGTTGAAGATTTAATTTCAACAGGCGGTAGTGTTATTGAGGTTGTTAATGTTTTAAAAGAAGCAGGAGCCGAGGTACTTGGTATCGTAAGCATTTTCACATATGGAATGCAGAAGGGTCTTGACAGACTTAAGGAAGCTGACGTTAAAAACGTATCACTTACAAACTTTGACGTTATTGCCTCAGTTGCGGCAGAAGAAGGCTATATTAAGGAAGAGGATGTTCAGAAGTTAATCAAATTCCGTAACAATCCATCTGACGAAAGCTGGATTAAGGGCTGATAAACCCATACAAAATACGAAAGGAAGGCTTTTATGAGAAGTCTTATAGATATACTTGATTTTTCGGTTTCAGAGCTTGATGAGCTTATTGCGGTTGCGGAAGACATTATGGAAACCCCCGAAAAATACAACGAAAAATGCAAAAATAAAAAGCTGGCAACTCTTTTCTTTGAGCCTTCAACAAGAACAAGATTAAGCTTTGAAGCGGCAATGATAGAGTTGGGCGGAAATGTAATCGGCTTTTCGGAGGCGAGCAGCTCATCGGCATCCAAAGGCGAAAGTATGGCAGATACCGCTAAAATTATAAGCTGTTATGCAGATATTATGGCAATCCGTCATCCTTTGGAGGGTGCACCTTTAGTTGCATCCAACAATGCCACCGTTCCTGTTATTAACGCAGGTGACGGAGGGCACAATCACCCGACCCAGACATTGGCTGATTTACTTACAATTCACCGTAAAATGGGCAGACTTAACAATTTAACGGTAGGCTTTTGCGGTGACCTTTTGTACGGCAGAACGGTTCATTCATTGATATCGGCACTTTCAAGATACGAGGGCATAAAGGTTGTTCTTATTTCGCCCGGGGAATTAAAGCTTCCCGATTACGTTAAGGAAGAGGTTTTAGAAAAGTGCAATATGGAATTTATCGAAACCGAAAGCTTAGAAGATGCAATCGGCAAGCTTGATATTTTGTATATGACAAGAATTCAGAGAGAACGTTTTGCCGACATTGAGCAGTACGAAAGATTAAAGGACAGCTACGTTTTAGACGTTGAAAAAATGAAACACGCAAAAGAAAAAATGGCTGTTCTTCACCCCTTGCCGAGAGTAAATGAAATCAGCGTTGAGGTGGATTCAGATCCTCGTGCCTGCTACTTTGAACAGGCGCTTTGCGGAAAATTCATCCGTATGGCACTTATTTTGAAATTATTGTCCGAAAAGGACTATAAAAAGGAAAACAAGGATGTTGTTACAGATGAATTTATCTGTAAGAACGACAGATGTATAACAACTGTGGAGCAGGAATTAAAGCAAGCCTTTAAAAAGACTGATAAAGGAACGTATCGCTGCATTTACTGCGACAGAGAGGTTTAAAAAACATTATCGAAAGGATTTTATATATGAAGAAAGTCGGAATTATTATGGGAAGCGACAGCGACCTTCCTATCATTACCAAAGCAACTGATATGTTAAAGGAATTACAAATTCCTTTTGAGGTGCACGTTTATTCGGCACACAGAACTCCAATAGAGGCAAAGGAATTTTCAGAAAATGCTGCTAAAAACGGTTTTGGTGTTTTAATTGCGGCGGCAGGAATGGCGGCACACTTAGCAGGAGCAGTTGCAGCAAACACAACTCTTCCCGTTATCGGAATTCCCTGTTCATCCTCAAACCTTGACGGTATGGATGCACTTTTATCAACAGTTATGATGCCCACAGGCATTCCCGTTGCAACAGTTGCCATTAACGGCGGCGGCAATGCGGCACTCCTTGCGGCACAGATTCTGGCACTGACAGACGAAGCATTGGCACAGAAATTAATCGATAAAAGAAAAAAAGATGCTCAGAAGGTTCTTGAAAAGGATAAAAAGATCAGCGAATCATTCAAATAATATTGATTTAGTGAGGTTACACAAATGGGAGGATTTTTCGGAATAGTAAGTAAGCACGATGCTATAGCGGATGCTTTTTTTGGCACAGACTATCATTCGCATCTCGGAACACATCGTGGTGGTATGGCGGCATACAACGAAGAGGTCGGACTGCAAAGGGAGATACATAATATTCAAAACTCACCTTTTAGAACTAAGTTTGAGAATATTTTTGATGAAATGAGCGGAAATTCTGCAATCGGTTGTATAAGTGATACCGACCCTCAACCACTGATAATTCGTTCAAATTTGGGCGTTTATGCAATAATGATGGTGGGCGTTATAACAAATATGGAGGAGTTAATTGAAAAGTATCTCGAAAAGGGATGTGGTCATTTTAGCGCCATGACAGGAGGAAGAATAAATTCCTGTGAGCTTATTTCGGCACTTATCAATCAAAAAGACAGCTTTGGCGAGGGCATACGCTTTGCACAGAAAAGTATAAAAGGATCTGCATCAATTCTTATCTTAAAGGATGACGGCTCTTTAATTGCGGCACGTGACTACTATGGCAGAACCCCGGTGCATATAGGAAAAAACGAAGATGGTTATGCAGTTTCTTTTGAATCGTTTGCCTATCAGAAATTGGGTTATCACGATGAAAAGGAATTAGGCCCCGGTGAAATAGTTGAGCTTACGGCAGACAGTATGACCGTTCTTGCAGAAGCGGAAAAGGAACTGAAAATCTGTTCATTCCTATGGACATATTACGGTTACCCCACATCTACCTACGAGGGTGTAAATGTTGAGGCTATGCGTTACCGTAACGGTGAGGTAATGGCACGAAATGATATGGCACAGGGTAAAACGGAAGGACTTGATTCGGTTTGCGGTGTACCTGATTCGGGAACACCCCACGCAATAGGTTATGCAAACGAAAGCAAGATTAAATTTACAAGACCCTTTATTAAATATACTCCCACATGGGCACGAAGCTTCACCCCCGCAAAGCAGACGGACCGTTCAAAAATTGCGAAAATGAAGCAGATGCCTGTACACGAATTAATTCAGGACAAAAATCTTTTATTTATAGACGATTCAATTGTCCGTGGTACTCAGCTAAAGGAAACGGTTGACTTTTTGTACGACAACGGTGCAAAAAAGGTGCATATGCGTTCAGCGTGTCCGCCTATTATGTACAGCTGTAAGTACTTAAACTTCACCCGTGCAACCAACGAGTTGGAATTAATCGCAAGACGAACCATAATGGAGCTTGAGGGTGAGGAAGGCTTTAAGCATTTAGACGAGTACAGCGATGACAAAACCGAAAGAGGTAAAAATTTAAGAAAAGCAATAAGTGACAAATTCGATTTTGAAACATTGGAATTTCAGACACTTGACGGCATAATTGAAGCAATCGGCTTACCGCCCTGCAAATTATGTACATATTGCTTTAACGGTAAAGAATAATTGAAAGGAAATATATATTATGAACACAAAATCAAAATCAGACAGCTACGCAGCTGCAGGTGTTGACATAACAGCAGGCTACAAGGCAGTTGAATTAATGAAACAGCATATCGCAAAAACCTTAACAAAGGGTGTATGCTCCGATGTAGGCGGCTTCGGCGGTCTTTTCGAGCTTGACCTTACAGGAATTAACAAGCCCGTTTTAGTAAGCGGAACAGACGGTGTAGGAACAAAGCTAAAGCTTGCATTTTTAATGGACAAGCACGACACAGTTGGTATTGACTGCGTTGCAATGTGCGTAAACGACATTATCTGCAGCGGTGCAAAGCCACTCTTTTTCCTTGACTATATTGCCTGCGGCAAAAACTTCCCTGAAAGAATTGCAGACATTGTAAAGGGTGTATGTGAAGGCTGTGTTCAGTCAGGTGCGGCGTTAATCGGTGGTGAAACGGCAGAAATGCCCGGCTTCTACCCAATTGATGAGTACGACCTTGCAGGCTACTGCACAGGTGTTGTTGATAAGGATAAAATCATTGACAACAAAACAATGGGGGAAGGCGACGTTATTATCGCTCTTCCATCAAGCGGTGTTCACTCAAACGGCTTCTCACTTGTAAGAAAGGTTTTCGATGTTGAAAATGCAGACATAAAATCACCCGTTGAGGAACTGGGCGGTAAGTCAATCGGCGAAACACTTTTAACACCAACAAAAATTTACGTAAAACCTGTTCTTAAGTTAATGGAAGAAGTAACCGTTAAGGGTATTTCTCATATTACAGGCGGCGGCTTCTACGAAAATATTCCAAGAAGTATCCCTGATGGCTTAGGTGCAAAAATCGATAAATCCTCCGTTCGTGTTCTCCCTATCTTTAAGCTTCTTGCTAAAACGGGAAACATCAGCGAAAGAGATATGTTCAACACATTTAATATGGGTGTTGGTATGAGCATCGTTGTTCCCAAAGACCAGGCAGACAAGGCTCTTAGTGTGTTAAAAGCTTGTGGCGAGGATGCTTATTTAATCGGTGAAATAATTAAATCCGACGAAAAGATTATAATGGAGTAAAACCTATGAAAAAAGCAAAAATCGGCGTTCTGGTTAGTGGCGGCGGAACAAATCTGCAGGCTTTAATCGATGCGCAAAACAGCGGTATCATAACTGACGGAGAAATTAAGGTTGTTATTTCAAACAAGGCTGATGCCTATGCTCTTGAAAGAGCAAAAAAGGCAGGAATTGACACAGAGGTTGTCCTTAAAAAGGACTGTGTGGATTTTAGTGAATTCGAGCAGAAAATAATTGATACCTTAACAAAATATGAAATTGACATTATTGTTCTTGCAGGCTTTATGTCAATTCTCTCCGAAAGCTTTACATCAAGATACCCCGAAAGAATTATAAATGTTCATCCGTCGCTTATTCCTTCGTTCTGCGGAAAAGGCTTTTACGGACTTACCGTTCACGAAAAGGCTCTTGAATACGGAGTAAAGGTTACGGGCGCTACCGTTCACTTTGTAAACGAAATCCCTGACGGCGGAAAAATAATAATGCAGAAAGCAGTTGAAATAAAAGAGGGCGACACCCCTGAGGTTCTGCAGAAACGTGTTATGGAGCAGGCTGAATGGATAATTCTTCCTCAGTCTGTCCAGAAGGTTGCAAAAGATATAATCTCCAAATAAGAAAGGAATGTTACATAATGAAAGAATTTGAATTAAAATACGGCTGTAACCCGAATCAGAAGCCGGCTAAGATTTTTATGCACGACGGTTCGGAATTACCGATTGAAATTTTATCAGGCAAACCGGGTTACATTAACTTTTTAGATGCTTTTAACAGCTGGCAGCTTGTTAAGGAATTAAAAGCGGCTTTAGGACTTCCTGCGGCTACATCATTTAAGCACGTAAGCCCTACTTCTGCTGCTGTAGGAACAATTTTAAGCCCCGAATTAAAAAAAGCTTGCTTTGTTGACGATGTTGAAGGACTTGACGAGTCTCCCCTTGCTTGTGCATATGCCCGTGCAAGAGGAACAGACAGAATGTGTTCATTTGGTGACTGGATTGCACTTTCTGACGTTTGCGACATTACAACCGCAAAATTAATCGAAAGAGAAATTTCCGACGGCGTTATCGCTCCCGGCTATGAACCCGAAGCTCTTGAAATCTTAAAGACCAAGAGAAAAGGTAACTATAATATAGTTAAAATCGACCCATCTTTCGTTCCTGCAGAGGTTGAACATAAGCAGGTTTTTGGTATCACCTTTGAACAGGGCAGAAACAATTTTGAAATTAACAGAGAATTGCTTTCAAATGTTGTAACAGAAAATAAAGACCTTCCCGAAAGTGCAATACGTGACTTAATCGTTGCATTAATTACACTTAAATACACACAGTCAAACTCCGTTTGCTACGCAATCGACGGTCAGGCAATCGGTGTAGGTGCAGGTCAGCAGTCAAGAATTCATTGTACACGTCTTGCAGGAACAAAGGCAGATACCTGGTTCCTCCGTCAGCACGAAAAGGTTTTAAATCTTCCTTTCCTTGACACTCTCGGTCGTCCCGACAGAGATAACGTAATTGACGGCTACATCAACAAAAACGAAGAAGATGTTTGTGCAGAGGGTAACTGGCAGAAGTATTTTAAAACCAGACCTGAGCCTTTAACAGATGAGGAAGCAAAAGCATTCCTTGCAACAAGAACAGGTGTTGCTCTCGGTTCAGACGCATTCTTCCCATTTGACGATAACATCGAAAGAGCTAAAAGAAGCGGTGTAAGCTACATTGCAGAGCCCGGCGGTTCAATCCGTGACCAGGTTGTTATAGATTGTTGTAACAAGCATGGTATTGCAATGGCATTTACAGGTATGAGATTGTTCCATCATTAATATCAAATAAACTTTTTAGAAGGAATTTATTACTATGAAGATAATGGTTGTAGGCGGTGGCGGAAGAGAACACGCCATCATAAAGAAAATCAAAGAAAATAAAAATGTTACCGAAATTTTTGCACTTCCGGGTAACGGCGGTATTGCCAAGGATGCAACTTGTGTAAATATCGGTGCAAAGGAAATTGAAAAAATTGCAGAATTTGCTGTAGAAAATAAAATCGATTATGCAATTGTTGCTCCCGATGACCCGTTGGTGCTTGGTGCGGTTGATGCCCTTAATGAAAAGGGTATTCCCTGCTTCGGGCCAAAGGCAAATGCGGCAATAATTGAGGGTAGTAAGGTTTTCTCAAAGGACCTTATGAAAAAATACAATATTCCTACTGCTCAGTATGAAGTATTCAGCGATGCTGAAAAAGCTCTTGAATATTTAAAGACAGCACCTATCCCGACGGTTATCAAGGCTGACGGTCTTGCTCTCGGTAAGGGTGTTATCATTGCTATGACAAGAGAAGAAGCGTTCGATGCTGTTAAATCCATAATGGAGGATAAGGTATTCGGCAAGAGCGGCGACAACATCGTAATTGAAGAATTCTTAACAGGTCCCGAGGTTTCCGTTCTTTCATTTACAGACGGAAAAACCGTTGTTCCTATGATTTCATCAATGGACCACAAAAGAGCAGGGGACAATGATACAGGATTAAATACAGGCGGTATGGGTACTGTTGCACCCAACCCTTATTACACAGAAGAAATTGCAAAGGAATGTATGGAAAAAATCTTCGTTCCCACAATGGATGCTATGAACAAAGAGGGAAGAACCTTTAAAGGCTGTCTGTATTTTGGCTTGATGCTTACCGAAAACGGCCCTAAGGTAATTGAATACAACTGCCGTTTCGGTGACCCTGAAACTCAGGTTGTTCTTCCACTTTTAGAAAGCGATTTACTTACCGTTATGCAGAGTGTTACAAACGGCACATTAAAGGCAGAGGACGTTAAGTTCAGCACCAAAAATGCTTGTTGCGTTATTATGGCATCAAAAGGCTACCCCGAAAAGTACGAAAAAGGCTTTGAAATCACAATTGAGGACGAGGTTAAGGATAACGTTTACGTTGCAGGTGCTAAAATAACGGATGGCAAGGTTGTAACAGACGGTGGCAGAGTTTTAGGTGTAACTGCAGTAAGCGACAGTCTGGAAAGTGCAATCAAGGAAGCATACAAAAAGTGCGAAAAGGTGCATTTTGAAAATGCTTATAAGAGAAATGACATCGGTGCGAGAGCACTTAAGGCATTGAAGTAAGGAGGAGACTAAATGGTATACAGAGTATTTGTCGAAAAGAAAAAAGAGCTTGCACACGAAGCGAAAGCACTTCTTAGTGATGCGAATGGTCTTTTAGGCATAAAGAATTTAACGGATGTTCGTGTTATCAACCGTTATGATGCGGAAAACATAACAGAGGAGCTTTTTGAATATTCCAAAAAAACAGTTTTCTCCGAGCCACAGCTTGATACTGTTTCAGACACTTTAATTGCTGACGGAGCAACAGTTTTCGCAGTAGAATTTCTCCCCGGTCAGTTTGACCAGAGAGCAGATTCTGCGGCACAGTGTATTCAGATTATTTCCTGCGGTGACAGACCTACCGTAAAAACAGCTAAAATTTATGTGCTTTACGGAAATCTTACGCAAGATGAAGTTGATGAAATAAAGAAATATGTAATTAACCCCGTTGAAGCAAGAGAAGCGAGCCTCGAAAAGCCCCGGACTCTGCAGACGGAATATGAAATTCCAACCGAGGTTAAAACCCTGGACGGATTTAATGACCTTGACAGAAACGGTCTTGCAGACTTTATCAGTCAGTACGGTCTTGCAATGGATATTGACGATATCACATTCTGTCAGGAATACTTTAAAACAGAAAAAAGAAACCCAACAATAACAGAAATCAGAATGATTGATACATACTGGTCTGACCATTGTCGTCACACCACATTCTTAACTGTTATTGACAGCGTTAAGTTTGAAGACGAGCTTTTACAGTCAACCTATGACGAATATATTCAGACAAGAAAGGATTTAGGCAGAACAAAACCCGTTTGCTTAATGGATATCGCAACTTTGGCTGTTCGTTATCTTAAAAAGGAAGGCAAGCTTGAAAAATTGGACGAATCGGAAGAAATTAATGCTTGTACCGTTAAAATCGAGGTTGAGGTTGACGGCAAAAAGGAACCGTGGCTTCTCCTCTTTAAGAACGAAACCCATAACCACCCTACAGAAATCGAGCCCTTCGGTGGTGCGGCAACCTGTATCGGCGGTGCAATCCGTGACCCGTTGTCGGGACGTTCATATGTTTATGCGGCTATGCGCCTGACAGGTGCGGCTGACCCGCTTAAGCCTGTTTCTGAAACAATTAAGGGTAAATTGCCACAGAGAAAAATAGTAACAACTGCGGCAGCAGGCTACTCATCATACGGTAACCAGATTGGTCTTGCAACAGGTATGGTTGACGAATTGTACCACGACGGTTATGCGGCTAAAAGAATGGAAATCGGTGCAGTTATCGCAGCAGCTCCTGCCGAGAATGTTCGCCGTGAAAGACCGGTTGCCGGTGACGTTGTAATTCTTCTTGGTGGTTCAACAGGCAGAGACGGCTGCGGCGGTGCAACAGGTTCATCAAAATCGCATACTGCTACATCACTTGAAACCTGCGGTGCAGAGGTTCAGAAGGGTAATGCTCCTGAAGAAAGAAAGCTGCAGAGATTATTCCGTAACCCCGAAGCAAGCAAGCTTATTAAAAGATGTAACGACTTCGGTGCGGGCGGTGTTTCCGTTGCAATCGGCGAACTTGCAGACGGTCTTTCAATTGACCTTAATGCAGTTCCTAAAAAATACGAAGGTCTTGACGGCACGGAGCTTGCAATTTCAGAATCTCAGGAAAGAATGGCTGTTGTTGTTGAAGCAAAGGACGTTAACACATTCCTTTGTCTTGCGTCGAGTGAAAACCTTCAGGCTTGTCCCGTTGCGGTAGTTACCGACACAAACCGTCTTGAAATGACCTGGAACGGCAAAAAGATTGTTGATATCAGCCGTACATTCTTAAATTCAAACGGTGCAGACAAGCATATTGATATTGAAACTGCAAAACCGCAGTGCTATAAAAAGGAAGTAACAGGTAATTTTGAAGAAAACTTCAAAAAGCTTGCCGCTGACCTTAACGTGTGCTCAAAGCGTGGTCTTTCAGAACGTTTTGACTCAACAATCGGCGCAGGAACAGTTTTAATGCCATTCGGCGGCAAAAACCAGATTACTCCTATTCAGGCAATGGTTCACAAGGTATCTGTTGAAAAGAAGCATACAGATACAGTGTCTTTTATGTCCTGGGGCTACAACCCGTTCATAACGGAGAAAAGCCCGTACCACGGTGCATACTTAGCTGTTGTTGAATCGGTTTGTAAGTTGATTGCAACAGGTGCATCCTTTGAAGATGTTTACCTTACATTCCAGGAATACTTTGAAAGAGTTGGTAAAGACTCAAAGCGTTGGGGTAAGCCACTTGCGGCACTCCTTGGTGCGTTCAAGGCACAAAAAGAGCTTGGAATCGGTTCAATCGGCGGTAAGGACTCAATGAGCGGTACTTTTGAAGACCTGGATGTTCCGCCAACACTTGTTTCCTTTGCGGTAACAACAGGTAAAGTCGATGAGGTAACTTCGCCTGAATTCAAAAAGGCAGGTAACAAGGTTGTTCTCCTTAAAACAAAGATGAACGGAAATCATCTGCCCGATACAAAGTCACTTTTGGAAAACTTTGAAACAGTAACAAAATTAATGAGAAGCGGCAAGGTTGTTTCCTGCTACACACCAACCTACGGCGGTGTAGGTGAAGCTGTTATGAAAATGTGCTTTGGTAACGGCTTTGGTTTTGAATTTAACGGCACCCTTTCAGTTGAAGATATTTTCGGCTACAATTACGCAGCATTTGTAATGGAAGTTCTTGACGATGTAAATGTCGGCGAAGTAATTGGTACTGTTACAGATAAGGACGAAATTTCCTGCACCTGCGGTGCATCTGTTTCACTTGCTGACCTTTCAAAGGCATACGAAGATAAGCTTGAAAGTGTATTTACCTGCAACATCGAAGATACAAAGGAACCCGTTAAGAACTTTGAATATAAAGTAAATGAGTGGGCAAAGCCTGCAATCAAGGTTGCTAAACCAAAGGTTCTTATTCCTGCATTCCCGGGCACAAACTGCGAATACGATTCTGCTAAAGCTATGTCTGACGCAGGTGCAGATCCTGAAATCGTGGTTATCAATAACCTTTCTGCTGACGGAATTTCAAGAAGTGTTGAAATGTTTGCCGAAAAGGTTAAAAACGCACAGATGATTTTCGTTCCCGGCGGCTTCTCCGGCGGTGACGAGCCTGACGGCAGTGGTAAGTTCATAACAGCATTCTTCCGTAACGCAGAAGTAAAGGATGCGGTAAGCGACCTTCTTGACAACCGTGACGGTCTTATGTGCGGTATCTGTAACGGCTTCCAGGCTTTGATTAAATTAGGTCTCGTGCCTTACGGTAAAATTATCGATACCGATGAAAACTGCCCGACACTTACATTTAATACAATTTCACGCCATCAGTCAAAGATTGTTCGTACAAGAATATCTTCAAACAAATCTCCGTGGCTGTCACAGATGAATGTGGGCGATGAAGTTTTAGTTCCTATTTCACATGGTGAAGGAAGATTTATAGCATCGGAAGAATTAATCTTAAAGCTTGCCGAAAACGGACAAATTGCAACCCAGTACGTTGACCTAAACGGAAACGCAACCACAAATGTTGCTTATAATCCTAACAACTCAATGTACGCAATCGAAGGTATAACCTCTCCTGACGGCAGAGTATTCGGTAAAATGGGACACAGCGAAAGAGTTGGAAACGGACTTTATAAAAACGTTATCGGAAATTACGACATTAAAATGTTCAGTTCAGCAGTCAAGTATTTCAAATAGAAAAGTTTAAACAAAGCACCCGATAAGGGTGCTTTTTGTTTGACAGATTTTGTAAGATATAGTATAATTAGGGAAAGTATGGCAGTTTAAAAAGAGAGGGATTAAAATGGCATTGTTTAAGTGCAGTAAATGTGGCGGAACAAAAGAGGTTGATGACCTTTCAAAGGTTACCTTTTGTACGCACTGCGGAGCAAAAAATGATGCGGCGGAACGAATTAATATAAATATTGGTGTTGCCGGAAATTCATCAGCATTACTTGACCGTGGTTTTATGGCACTTGAAGATAAAGAATGGGAAAAGGCGGACGGTTTCTTTGAACAGATATTAAACTTTGATGCAAAATGCAGTGAAGCATATTTAGGTAAGCTTCTGGCAGAATTAAAGGTTTCCAAAAAGGAAGAGCTTTTAAATCAAAGTAAGCCATTTGATTCGTCAGCTAATTATCAGAAGATTATACGTTTCGGCAATGATGTCTTAAAAAGTGAACTGGAAGGTTATATTTCTGTCATCAAGGAAAGAAAAAAACAGAAACATAAGAAAAGAAAAAAGATAATTATCCCTTTAACATCGTTTGTTGCTCTTTTGATTGTTTTTGTTTCTTTAATTAATACATTAATTATACCAAGTGTTAAATATAACAAAGCAGAAAAGTTAGTCAGTCAGAATAAATATGATGAAGCGATTGAAATATACGTAGAGCTTGACAGCTTTAAAGACAGCGGAGAAAAGATACTCGAAACGAGATATAAAAAAGCGGAAGAGCTTATAAGTCAGGGCAAATACGACGGAGCGATTGAAATATACATAGAGCTTGACGGCTTTAAAGACAGCACCACTTTAATGAGAAAATACTATCCGAAAACAAGCTTTATAAATAAAATTTCGGCAGGAAGCGGTCATACAGTAGGGTTAAAATCGGACGGAACCATTGTGGCGGTTGGTTTGAATAGCTATGGTCAATGCAATGTATCGGGCTGGGATGATATAGTGGCAATTTCAGCAAGATACTGGCATACAGTAGGGTTAAAATCGGACGGAACCATTGTGGCGGTTGGTTTGAATAGCTATGGTCAATGCAATGTATCGGGCTGGGATGATATAGTGGCAATTTCGGCAGGAAGCAGTCATACAGTAGGATTAAAATCGGACGGAACCATTGTGGCAGTTGGCTCTAATAGAATCGGACAATGCGATGTATCGGGTTGGGATGATATAGTGGCAATTTCGGCAAGATTCTGGCATACAGTCGGTTTAAAATCGGACGGAACTGTTGTGGCGGTTGGTGATAACGAATACGGACAATGCAATGTAACAGGCTGGGATGATATAGTGGCAATTTCGGCAGGAAACGGTCATACAGTAGGATTAAAATCGGACGGAACCATTGTGGCGGTTGGTTTGAATAGCTATGGTCAATGCAATGTATCGGGCTGGGATGATATAGTGGCAATTTCGGCAGGAGGCGGTCATACAGTAGGGTTAAAATCGGACGGAACCGTTGTGGCGGTTGGTTGGAATAACGATGGACAATGCGATGTATCGGGTTGGGATTTATTCTAAAACTTTAGGGAGCTGTAGTAAAACGAATTTCGTTTTGCTACAGCTCCTTTAGGGTGGACGGAAAATAGTGCAGATTGGACAAACTGAACCAACAAAGCCACTTTCAAAGGCTTTGTTGGGTTACCCGAAGGCGTACGTCGTCAAAGCAAAAGCTGATTTACTCCGTTTTGCTTGTTTCGCAAAACTCCGCTCTTAGCTTTGCTTCTCCTTTTTCCCGAAAAGTAATTTACTTTTCGGGACTCCATAAAGTCATATGACTTTATGGAAAGAGGAGGAACAACGGTGCTAAAAGGAAGTGCTTTTTAAAGTATTTCCGTAAAAGCTTAAGTTTGTTCCGACGAAGGTGAAGTTTGTTCAAAACACAAGGCATTTTGTAATACAAATTCGTCAAACAACGAATTTCTTCCTTCAGTTTTGCTTTGTTTTAACTTTTTAGTTGCAGCCGAAAGGCTTTGTTAAGCGTTTCCTTGGCCTTGTGTGGTCTGTGCATTTTGCTACACCCTCTTTTATATCAGCTGTTGGTCGTTTATAACAAGTTTGAATTGCATATTCAGCTTTTCTGCCGCTTTGCGGCACATAATCATTCGGTTGAGGAAGATTTCGAAATAATCCATCACCGAGCTGAAGTGGTTGTCGATAGAGAGGTTGAGTGTTATGGTTTTCAGTTCGGTGTCGATGTCAAGCTCCGACTTGAAAACCGAATAATTTACTCTGTCGTGAATATCAAAGCTTGATATATCCGAGTTTCTTACTCTGCTTCTGCGTACGTCGGTTTTGTCGGCCAAAATCAAAGCTGCCGCAATTTCGTTTACCGCTACTCCTGTGCCCTCGTCGTGATTGCCGATTGCCGTTGTAATCAAAGCGATTTCTTCTGCAGGGAACTTAAGATTATCAAGTATGCGGAACGCCATAACTGCACCGCTCTGAGAATGCTCAATACGGTTAACAAGATTTCCTATGTCGTGCAGATATCCTGCGATTTTTGCAAGCTCTACCATTCTTTCGTCATAGCCTAAGATTTTTAAAATCTCGCCTGCTGTTTCGGAAACCTTTGCAACGTGAGCAAAGCTGTGCTCGGTATATCCAAGGGAAATAAGCGAATTGTCCGCTTGAGTTATATAGGTTTTAATTGCTTCATTTTTTTTAATTTCTTCGTATGTCATATTTTTATCCTTTTATCATTTTTGAAATAAGCAAGGTAAGACCGCTGTAGCCATCCATTCCCCCTGATTTCAGCTTTACGTCAAAGTCGGAGCACTCCGAAACCATCTCTATAAGGAAGGCTTCTTTAAAGCTTTTTTCGTATACTGCGTATTTTTTCTGAACAAAGGGACGAAGATTCATTTTTTCGCAGATGGAAGCGATGCTTTTTCCCTCTTCCTTTAACGCCTTATACTGTAAAATACCCAGAATGTTTCGCATAAGAGAACCGTTTATGTAGTTGGGCTCTTCTTTTTCACGTTTAAGCTCATTTAATATCAGAAATGCATCGGTTGCCTTCCGTGCCATAATAGCATCCATAAGAGAATAAACCTTTGCGTTGATGTTTTTAGTACAAAGCTGTTCTACTGCTTCGGCGGTAATTTTACCGCCTTCTCCTGTGTAAGATGCAAGCTTGTCTATTTCGTTAATCAGCAGATTCATATCAACTCCTGCGTATTCCGTCATCATTTCTGCCGCATCAACATCAATTGACACACCCTTTGACTGAGTTACCTTTATAATCCACTTTACAATGTCCCGTGGCTTCTGATGTTCGAAAACACATTCGGTGCATTTCGAGGAAAGCAGCTTGTATATTTTACTTTTCTTGTCAACAGTTGCACACACAAGAATAAGCCTTGTGTAGTAGGGCATATTTTCAAGCATTTCCTCAAAAAATGCATATGTATCAGACTTCCATTCCTTTGAAAAGTCAAGCCCTTTGATGATGACAAGCTTTTCCTCGCTGAAAACGGGAGTTGACTCTATGGCATCCTGAAAGGATAAAACATCCTCGGAATCAAGAGAAATGAAGTTGAATTCATCATCTCCGACAGTATGCTTTTTTATAAGCTTTACATAATAATTTGATAAAAATACCTCTTCGCCGTGGAAAAAGTACAGCTTATCAAATTTCTTTTCCTTTATATGCTTTATAATCTTTTCCATAATTTCACCTTAGTATATTTTATCTTAAAGCGCCACATATGTCAAGAAAAGAGGCTGTAAAAAAATCATCGATTTTTTTACAGCCTTTGAACTTTTTTTACATTTCCTATAACAATTACATTGTTTGGTTTTTGAATTCACCCTCAGAAATGGGTGAAACGTAAAGAATAAATTTATCCTTTTGGCGTTCTACGGTTATCTTTTGTATATGAATATCGTCAGCCGATACGCCAAAGGACCGCTTGCCGGACGGAATGTGGGCGTTACTTGTTGATGTAGCTCTGAAAGCCGAATGGAATACGCTGTTATATTCCGCTTTTCTGTAGGTTGTTTCATAACCGATTAAAACATAATATGAGCCCTGCTGGAATCTTTCGCCCGGGGCAAGCGTAAGCTTTGTTGCAGGCCACGTCTCCGGTTTGTGGTAATATGTTCCGGGTGTTATTACTTCGTCGGTATATATCCTTTCAAAATCCGACAAATCAACGTCAAAGTAATAGACCTCCGAGGTTCTGGTTTCAAAATCAGTTTTAGTAAACGTTACCCGCAGAAAATCGGGGTTTTCTTCCCCGGAAAGCATTTCCACAAACCTGTACCCCTCAAGCTCGGGTTCCCTGAAAAAGTTTCCCGTACCGCCTTTTTCTACACCATCTGTTACAATGCGGTACATTACCATAAATTCTGAATTTATTATGTTTTCGTATTCTTCGGGAAGCTTGTAGGTAATTGACAAATCATCGTTAATGGTGACATCAGCGGAAATTTCCGTAATTGTTTTTTCCTCTTTAACAGCTTCGACTACCTTATCCTTTTTATTTATGTGTCGGTCTATGTATCTTGCGTAGCTTGTAGTTATTCCGAAATTTGAGAACTTAATATATAAAGCCTTTCTTAAAAACTCGTAAAAATCTTTTCGTAAAATTTTTGCATCAGCTTCGGGAATTTCCTTAATGAAACCATTTTTTAAAGCCGCATCGAATATCTCTGCAGAGTTTTCATGGGCACTTGCGGGTGGGTAAACCACGCATCCGTCACGCTGACGCACAAGACTTGTAGCATAGGCAAGTGCCTGAAGATTTGTTGTGTTTTTGTCAAGGTCAATATAGAAAAAATCCTCCGTGTCAAGATACTCACTTCTAAGACCCATAAGCAAAAGCTTATCTTCATCAGCAAGACTGTCAAGAGGCTCTAAAGCATCTATCATATACCAGTATTTAAGATCAGTTTTATCAGGCTCAATACCGATGAGCTTTGAAATCGTCTGTAGTGCTTCACGATTGGTTATAGAGCCATCCTTTTCAAAATCTTCCTGACTTACAATATTCAGCTTCACAAGAACATCAGGGTCTGATTCTTCGTATATTTGTATTTCTTTTCCTGTGAAAAATTTGTAAACACGTGGAATTACAACTAAAAATTCCTCCCACGAAACATAAGTAAGGGGTGAAAATTCCGTTTCTGAAATTCCATTCATTATTCCTGCCGCACTAACTGAGGCAACGCTTCCTCTTGCCCATTCGGATATCTTGGCGGAATCATCAAATACCGACAAGTCACCGTCAGGAAGAGTAATCTCCATAACATCGGCAAATCGTTTAATCATAACGGTCATTTCTTCACGGGTAATGTTACGGTCAGGTTCAAATGTTGTTTCGGTTGTGCCTTCTGTAATTCCAAGCTGGTAGCAGACGGCTGCATAAAATGAGGTTGTATCCTCAAAAGGTGATTCTGTATCGGTTATGTTGATTAGCTTATTCCGGTCAATTTTCTTACAAAGGTCGAACAAAACAGTACAAAAATCCTCACGTGTGACAGGAGCTTTGTAATCATTACGCAGACCCTCCGGACTAATGCTGTCTATAATAGCCATTGATTTGATTATTCCTGCTTTTGCCCAGTCGTCCGCACCTTCAGGATATTCGTTTTCAGCGCATACCGGAAACGAAAATGCAGACATAATAAATAAAGCACCAAGAATAAATGACAAAATTTTTTTCATCGCTACCACCTCATATTTCATTATAGCATATTATTGATTTTAAAGCAATAAAGCAGAAAAAAATTGAATAAAAGCAGTTAAATAAGAAAAAATATAAGAAAAATCAAAAAAAATTTAAAAATACCCTTTACAAACTTAAATTTTTATGATATAATCTTTAAATGTTGAGAACAATACAACTAAATATGCACCATTAGCTCAGTTGGTAGAGCACCTGACTCTTAATCAGGGTGTCCCGGGTTCGAACCCCTGATGGTGCACCAAATAAAAATAACACACTCATAGAGTGTGTTATTTTTATTTATGCTCCGGATACGGGGACGAACTTTCTGCGAAGCAGAAAAGTTCGTCGGAGCAGCCGCAAGCAAAAAGCTTGCGGACTGTGGAGTCGGGAGTACACCTGTGCGACGGGCACCGCCAAGGGCGGTCGGAGCACGTGGTGAACGGACCGTACCCCTGATGATACGTTTAAAACTAACAATAGAAGGATTTAACGGATAACACACTTTTAAGTGTGTTATTTTTATTTATGCTCCGGATACGGGGACGAACTTTCTGCGAAGCAGAAAAATTCGTCGGAGCAGCCGCAAGCAAAAAGCTTGCGGACTGTGGAGTCGGGAGTACACCTGTGCGACGGGCACCGCAAAGAGCGGTCGGAGCACGTGGTGAACGGACCGTACCCCTGATGATACGTTTAAAACTAACAATAGAAGGATTTAACAGATAACACACTTTTAAGTGTGTTATTTTTATTCAGATTATTAAAATTTAACAAGCTTTCTTAACAATTATATCTTAAAATACAAAAACCTCCGAATTAATCGTATAAGGTTAATCCGAAGGAATTGTTTTATTATTTTACACCGAAAAGAAGGTCGCCGTAGGTCGGATAAGGCCAGCATTTTCTGTCGGAAATTTCTTCTGCTTTGTCAACTGTGTCACGAAGCTCTTCCATAACGGGAAGAACGTCATTTTTACAATAATCTGCCATAGCCTGCGTTGCATAATTATCAGCTGAAAACTTCGATACCTTTTCTTCAAGCTCCTTTACAACCTTATAAGCCTTTGAAAGAAGCTCTGAAAGAGTACGAAGGGTAGCCTCTTCATAGGAACAGTCAATTCCCGAAATTGCAGTCTTTTTGGATATAATCTCATCGCTGAGCTGTTTTGTAAAGCCGCTTACTGCAGGAAGAATATCCTTGTTTACCATATCAATCATAGTACGTGCTTCAATTGCGATGGTCTTTGTATAGTTTTCGACCTTAATTTCATAACGGGCATTTACCTCAAGGGGATTAAACACCTTGTGGTCTGCAAAAAGCTTAAGATTTTTATCGGCAATATAGTATGGAAGGCAATCGGGAGTTGTTCTTAAGTTAAGAAGTCCTCTTTTCTTTGCTTCCTCCATCCACGCATCGTCGTAGCCGTTACCGTTGAAAATAATTCTCTTATGCTCTTTTATAACCTCACGGATTAAATTATGTAAATCTTCTTCAAAGTTTTCTGAATTTTCCAGGCGGTCTGCGAACTGCTTCAAGCTTTCTGCAACCGCTGTGTTGATAACTATGTTAAGACCCGAAACGGATGCCGATGAGCCAAGCATACGGAACTCAAATTTATTACCGGTAAATGCCACAGGGCTTGTTCTGTTTCTGTCGGTAGTGTCTTTTGGGAATCTCGGAAGAACATGAACTCCGACCTTCATCTGTACCTTTTCCTTGGCATCGTAAGCAGAATCCTTTTCAATTGCATCAAGTATTTCGGTAAGCTCATCACCTAAAAATACCGATACAACTGCAGGAGGAGCTTCGTTTGCACCGAGACGGTGGTCGTTTCCTGCCGAGGCTACGGAAACACGAATCATATCCTGATAGTCGTCAACTGCTTTCAAAACTGCACAGAGGAATAATAAAAACTGTGCATTCTCATACGGTGTTTCACCGGGGTCAAGAAGGTTCTTTCCCGTGTTTGTAGAAACCGACCAGTTGTTATGCTTACCGCTTCCTGTTACGCAGGAGAAGGGCTTTTCGTGAAGAACGCATACAAGATTGTGACGCTTTGCAATTCTCTGCATAAGCTCCATTGTAAGCTGATTGTGGTCTGTTGCAATATTTGTTGTTGTAAATATAGGAGCAAGCTCGTGCTGTGACGGAGCCGCTTCGTTATGCTGAGTTTTGGCAAGTATTCCAAGCTTCCACAGCTCGGAATTAAGCTCTTCCATAAACTGCGCAACTCTGGTTTTTATCGTACCGAAATAATGGTCGTCCATTTCCTGACCCTTAGGCGGTCTTGAACCGAAAAGTGTTCTGCCGGTATACATAAGGTCAGGGCGCTTGTAAAAAATATCCTTATCAATGAGGAAATATTCCTGCTCGGGCCCTACTGTTGTTTTAACCGAGGTAACATTTTCGTTACCGAAAAGCTTTACAACACGAAGCGCCTGCTTGCCCATTGTTTCCATAGAACGCAGAAGCGGTGTCTTTTTGTCAAGAGCTTCACCACCGTAGGAACAAAATGCGGTAGGAATGCAAAGTGTTTTACCTTTTATAAATGCATAAGAGGTAGGATCCCAGGTAGTGTAGCCTCGTGCTTCAAAGGTTGCACGAAGTCCGCCCGACGGGAACGAGGATGCGTCAGGCTCACCCTGAACAAGCTCCTTGCCCGAAAATTCCATAATAACATTTCCACCGTCTGCAGGAGAAATAAAGCTGTCGTGCTTTTCCGCAGTTACGCCTGTCATAGGCTGGAACCAGTGAGTAAAATGCGTAACGCCGTGCTCTATTGCCCAGTCCTTCATAGAATTTGCAACAACGTTTGCTATGTTAATATCAAGTCTTTTTCCGTCTTTAATGGTTTTTTGCAATGCTTTATACGTTTCTCTCGGAAGACGTTCCTGCATCGTTGTGTCACCAAAAACCATAGTGCCGAAAATTTCTGTAACTGAGCTCATACAATCTCTCCTTGCATCATTATATAGATAAATAATTATAACATTTTACTATGCTGTTGTCAAGACAGCGCAAATTGCCCCGACGTTCTTTTACATCGAATAACTTTTCTTCAGAAAAGTTGACTTTTAAATAAGGGAATAATTATTAAATATATTCCATATACTGTAACAGATGCTTTGAAAATGTGGCCCGGTACAGTATTTTTATAAAGAAAGAAGAGCCGGATAAACCGACTCTTCCTATACCAAAATGTTCCAACCTTTAAGGTTGCCCGGAGCATCTCTGCTCCATGAGTTAATATTACCATTAATTGGCAAAAAAGTCAATAGTTTTTTGTAAATTTTATTAGAATTTTTATTGTTTTTTTCGCTTAATGGTTATTTTTCTCAATTACACGCAGTTTATGTATTTTCAGGAAGCAGTTTTAAGGCATCTCAAGTCGTAATATACGCCGTTATCCGTTTTTATGTCGGTACGGCTCGGAATGTGAGGTTTTTCAATGAAAAAATTTTTTACCTTTCTTCTTTCGATAGCTGCAAGTGTGGGCACAGGCTTTCTTTCAGGCTACCTTACCCGAGGTGCAACTGCGATTTATAATGCACAGGCGATAAAGCCGCCTCTTAATCCACCTGCGTTGGTTTTTCCCATAGTATGGGCAATTCTTTACACATTAATGGGGATTTCTCTTGCACTTGTGCTTACCTCGCCAAAGGCGACACGGGACGCTAAATTTGTTTCCACCGCATTTTTTATTTTAAATCTCTGCTTCTGCTTTCTCTGGCCTGTGTGGTTCTTTATTTTCGGCCTTTACTGGTTTGCCTTTGTATGGCTTCTCCTTCTTCTCGGAACAGCAATTCTTATGACACTTGTTTTTTCCGTAACATCAAAATGGGCGGCAATTCTTCAGATACCCTACATAGTCTGGCTTCTTTTTGCCGGCTATCTTAATGTAGCTGTTGCCATTCTTAACTGAATTTTTTCCTATTCCCTAACAAGGACTGTAAAAAACCGATGATTTTTTACAGTTCCTTTTTTTATATTTAAACATCCAAATTTGTCGTTTTTTGTATTGACAAATATTGCAAAGCTGTGTTATCATTTATATAATATAATAGGTAAGTATTACACAGGAAATGAGGATGCTGCTTGTGAAGGCATTAGAAGACAAGATTCTTTCGGAGGGCTCAGTCCTGCCGGGCAACGTTTTAAAGGTTAACGGATTTCTTAATCACCGTCTCGACGTTCCTTTCATAATGGAAATGGGAAAGGAAATCGCGCGTCTTTTTGAAGGATGCGGTGTAAATAAAATTCTGACTATAGAAACATCGGGTATACCAATTGCTTTTGCGGCGGCGCAGGAAATGTCACTTCCTGTTATTTTTGCCAAAAAGCACAAATCAAAAAATCTTTCAGATGATGTTTATTCTGTGGAAATTGAATCCTTTACCCACGGCAACACTTATACTGCAGTTGTGGACAAGGCTTTCCTTAACGAGGGTGACAATATTTTGATTGTCGACGATTTCCTTGCAATCGGAAATGCCGTGAAGGGTCTTATTAAAATGATAGAATCGGCAAAAGCAACAACTGCAGGCGTTGCGGTTGCAATAGAAAAGGGCTTCCAGAATGGCGGAGATGCACTCCGACAAAAGGGTATACGTGTTGAGGCTCTGGCTCTGGTTGATTCTATGGATGACAGCTCTGTTACATTCAGAAAATAACCTTGTATGTAAAAAAATTTTACATAAATTATTTTAGCCGAAAGGCAGGAGGGTACAAAAATGAAAAAGATACTTTCATTGGTTCTCGCTATCGCAATGATTTTAGGCTCAATGGCTATGCTTACAGCTTGCGGCGGCGAAGAAAACGCAGACTTCAAGATTGGTTTCATCTTCTTACATGATGAAAACTCAACCTACGACAAGAACTTCATCGATGCGGCAAACGCAGCAAAGACTGCTCTCGGTCTCACAGACGAACAGGTTCTCTTCAAGGTTAACATTCCTGAAACAGCAGATTGCTACGAAGCAGCAGCTGATCTTGCTGACCAGGGTTGCGATGTTATCTTTGCAGACAGCTTCGGTCACGAAGACTTCATCATTCAGGCAGCTAAAGAATTCCCCGATGTAATTTTCTGTCACGCAACAGGTACAAAGGCTCACACAGAAAAGCTTCCTAACTTCTACAATGCTTTTGCTTCAATCTACGAAGGTAGATTCTTAGCAGGTGTTGCAGCAGGCTTAAAGATCAACGAAATGATCGAAAAGGGCGAAATTACTGCTGATCAGGCTAAAATGGGTTATGTAGGTGCATATCCTTATGCTGAAGTTAAATCAGGCTACACATCATTCTATTTAGGTGCTAAATATGTTTGTCCTTCAGTTACAATGGACGTTAAGTTCACAAACTCATGGTTCGACATTGCAGCAGAAAAGGAAACAGCTAATGCTTTAATCGCAGACAAGTGCGTTCTTATCAGCCAGCATGCTGATTCAGAGGGTGCTCCTAAGGCTTGTGAAGAAGCAGGTATTCCAAACGTTGCTTACAACTTAGACACACGTCACTGGGGTCCAAACACAGCTCTCATTTCTTCAAAGATTAACTGGCAGCCATACTTTGAACATATCATCAAGGCAGCTCAGGAAGGAACAGCTATCGAACAGGATTTCTGTAAGGGCTTAAGCGATGACGTTGTTCAGATTCTCGGTCTTAACGATGCTGTTGCTGCAGAAGGCACACAGGCAAAGCTTGACGAAGTTAAGGCTAAGTTAGTTTCAGGTGAAATCAAGGTATTTGATACAACTACATTCACAGTTGGCGGTAAGACACTTGAAACATATTTAGCTGACGTTGATACTGACGCAGCATTCACACCTGATACAGAGGTTGTTTCTGACGGATACTTCCACGAATCAGAAAAGCGTTCAGCTCCTTACTTCGATGTTGATATTGACGGTATCACCATTAAATAAGAACTAACATAAGGATAAAATTCCTTATGCCTACCTCAGGCAGGGGAACCCCCTGCCTGAGCTTTTATTTTTAAAATTTCTGTTTTGAAAAAGCACATTTTCCGCTTGTTTTTTGAAAACAGGAAAACAATAATTTTTACAGGAGGCATTAAGTTGACTAATACACCTGCAATTGAACTTAAAAACATTACCAAGACCTTCGGAAGTGTTGTTGCAAACAAAAACGTTTCTCTTTGTGTTAACCACGGTGAAATTCTTTCAGTTTTAGGAGAAAACGGCAGCGGAAAAACAACACTTATGAATATGATTTCGGGCATTTATTTTCCCGATGAGGGTCATATTTTCATTAATGGGGAAGAGGTTGTTATCCGCTCCCCGAAGGATGCATTTAACAACAAAATAGGTATGATACACCAGCACTTCAAGCTTGTAGATGTTTTCAGTGCCGCACAGAACATAATCCTCGGACTTGACGAGGAAAAGAAATTTGACGTTAAAAGTGCATCTGCAAAGGTGTCCGAAATTGCCGCACGTTATGGCTTTAACATCGACCCCGATAAAAAGGTTTACGAAATGTCGGTTTCGGAAAAGCAGACCGTTGAAATAATAAAGGTGCTTTACAGAGGTGCGGATATTCTTATTTTAGACGAGCCTACAGCAGTTCTTACACCTCAGGAAACAAAGAAGCTTTTCGCCATCCTCCGCAAAATGCGTGATGACGGCAAGGCTATTATCATAATAACCCACAAGCTTCACGAGGTTCTTTCTCTTTCCGATAATGTTGCGGTTCTCCGTAAGGGTGAATACATCGGCACAGTTAAAACTGCCGAAACCAACGAAGCTGAGCTTACCGAAATGATGGTAGGTAAAAAGGTTTCTTTGAATATTGAAAGAACTGAGGTTGAAAACACCTGCGACAGACTCGTAGTTAAGGATTTACACTGTATCAACCGTGAAGGAGTTAACGTTTTAAGCAACGTAAGCTTCACAGCACGAAGCGGTGAAATTTTAGGTATTGCAGGTATTGCAGGAAGCGGTCAGCGTGAGCTTTTAGAAGCTATTGCAGGCCTCCAGCACGTGGAAAACGGAAACATTACATACATTGACCCAAAAACAGGTGAAGAGGAAAATCTCAAGGATAAAACACCACTTCAGATTCGTGATATGGGTGTAAGACTTTCCTTCGTTCCTGAGGACAGACTTGGTATGGGTCTTGTAGGAAATATGGATATTGTTGACAATATGATGCTTCGAAGCTACCGCAAGGGTAAAACAGCTTTTCTTCAGAGAAAGGAACCAAAATCTCTTGCAGATGAAATTATAGAACGCCTTGAGGTTGTTACACCTTCGGCAAACACACCTGTAAGACGTCTTTCGGGCGGTAACGTTCAGAAGGTTCTTGTAGGACGAGAAATAGCATCATCTCCTACAGTTTTAATGGCGGCATATCCTGTAAGAGGTCTTGACATAAATTCATCCTACACCATCTACAACCTTCTTAACGAACAGAAGAAGAAGGGTGTTGCGGTTATTTTCGTAGGGGAGGATTTAGACGTTCTTTTAGAGCTTTGCGACCGTATTATGGTTTTAAGCGGCGGCAAGGTAAGCGACATTGCCGATGCAAGAACAATAACAAAAGAAGAAATTGGTCTTTTGATGACAAAATCACAGCAGGAGGAGGTGCCTGAAAATGAAGAAAACTGAAAAGCTTCACGAGCCTGTGTTTCAGATAGCTAAAAGAGGCTCTATGGTATGGTACAAATCCTGGGCTATAAGAGCTGTTGCTATTCTTTTTGCACTTATTATATGTGCACTATTTATCACATTTATCACAAAAACAAACCCATTGAAGGTTTATGCTTCAATGATTGAGGGAACCTTCGGTTCTTCAAGAAAAATATGGAATACACTTCAGAATATGGCACTTCTGCTTTGTATCTCTCTGGCGGTTACTCCCGCATTCAAAATGAAATTCTGGAATATCGGTGCTGAGGGTCAGACCCTCATTGGCGGTCTTGCTTCTGCGGCTTGTATGATTTATTTCGGCAACAAGGTTCCCGAATATATGCTTTTACCGATGATACTTATTGCGGCAATAGTTGCAGGTATGGTATGGGGCGTTGTTCCTGCCATATTCAAGGCAAAGTTCAACACCAACGAAACCTTGTTTACTCTTATGATGAACTACGTTGCAATGCAGCTTGTTTCCTTCTGTATCGTTTTCTGGGAAAACCCTAAGGATTCAAACACCGTCGGTGTTATCAACAGAGGAACGCATTCAGGCTGGCTTCCTGAAATCTTCGGTCAGAAGTACCTTTTAAACATAATCATCGTTATTGCTATAACCGTTATTATGTACATTTATCTTAAGTACAGCAAGCAGGGCTACGAAATTTCCGTTGTAGGTGAAAGTGAAAACACAGCCCGTTACATAGGCATCAACGTAAAAAGGGTTATTATCCGTACTATGGCTATATCGGGTGCACTCTGCGGTGTTGCAGGTATGCTTTTGGTTTCCGGTACAGACCATACTATAAATACCGACCTTGTAGGCGGTATGGGATTTACGGCTATAATGGTTTCCTGGCTTGCAAAATTCAATCCTGTTTTTATGACCCTTACCACATTTTTAATAGTATTTCTTGAACGTGGTGCAGGTGAAATTGCAACAAAGATGAATTTAAACGAAAGCGTTTCGGATATTCTTACGGGCATAATTCTTTTCTTTATCATAGGAAGTGAATTCTTTGTTCAGTACAAGGTGAATTTCAGAGGAAAGCACAAGGAGGAGGTTAAATAATGTTTGCTACTATAATTAATAAAGCTATCATTCAGGGAATCCCTCTTCTTTTCGGCTCAACAGGTGAAATTATTACCGAAAAATCAGGTAACCTTAACTTAGGTATTCCGGGAATTATGTATGTAGGCGGAAGTGCAGGTGTTATCGGTGCTTATCTTTATGAGCGTGCTGTTGATACACCCCACCCCTTCTGGTGTATTTTAATTCCTCTTCTTGCATCTCTTTTAGGCTCTGCGCTGGCGGCTCTTATTTACAGCTTCCTGACCATAACCTTAAGAGCAAATCAGAACGTAACAGGTCTTGCACTTACTACCTTCGGTGTTGGCTTCGGTGACTTCTTCGGCGGCTCACTTACCAAAATTTTCGGTAACGGCGGAAGCCTTTCTGTTAAAACAACTGCCGATTACTTTAAAACCGCTCTTCCTTTTGCAGATAATTTAGGCTGGTTTGGTGAAATTTTCCTTTCATACGGATTTTTAGCATACCTTGCGGTAATTATCGCAATTGCGGCATCCTGGTTTCTGAACCGCACCCGTGCAGGTCTGCATCTTCGTGCGGTAGGTGAAAATCCCGCAACTGCAGATGCTTCGGGTATAAATGTTACTAAATACAAGTATCTTGCAACCTGCATCGGCGGTGCAATAGCAGGTCTCGGCGGACTTTACTTTATTATGGACTACACCGGCGGCTCCTGGACAAACGGCGGCTTCGGTGACAGAGGCTGGCTTGCAATCGCATTGGTTATCTTTGCATTGTGGAAGCCTAATATGAGTATTTTAGGCTCATTCCTTTTCGGCGGTCTTTACATTGCTTATACCTATATTTCAGGCTTAAGCAGAAGCAGTATTGCAATCTTTAATATGCTTCCGTATGTGGTAACAATCGCCGTACTTATTATAACAAGTATTCGTGATAAAAAGGAAAATCAGCCGCCTGCGGCATTGGGACTTCCATACTTCCGAGAAGAAAGATAAACTAAAAGGGAATGTAAAAAAAGTTCATAACGAACGAACTGAAACGTTTTTTCCTATTCCCTAAAATGAAGACTGTAAAAAATCGATGATTTTTTTGCAGTCTGTTTATTTTCTTTTAAATTGAAAATAATAACAAAAAGGATGTGAAACAATGATTTATAAAAATGTTACGGAATTAATAGGCAGAACCCCTTTAATGGAGCTGTGCAATATAGAAAAGGAATTTAATACGGGTGCGACTGTTTTAGGAAAGCTTGAAATGTTCAACCCTGCAGGAAGTGTTAAGGACAGAGTTGCTTTTTCAATGATTGAGGATGCTGAGAAAAAGGGTATTCTTAAAGAGGGCGCAACAATAATAGAGCCTACCAGCGGTAATACGGGAATAGGGCTTGCCTCAATCTGTGCTTTTAAAGGCTACAGGGTTATTTTAACTATGCCTGATACCATGAGTGTTGAAAGACGAAATCTTTTAAGTGCCTACGGTGCGGAAATTGTTCTTACCGAAGGTGCTAAGGGAATGAACGGTGCTGTTGAAAAGGCAAAGGAGCTTAACGAAAGCATCCCCGGAAGTATAATCGCAGGTCAGTTTGAAAATCCTGCCAACCCCGAGGCACATTTTAACACAACAGGTCCTGAAATATGGGAGGATACTGACGGCAGACTTGACATTTTTGTTGCAGGAATAGGCACAGGCGGAACTCTTTCGGGCACGGCACGTTTTTTAAAAAGCAAAAACCCCCATATAAAAATTGTAGGCGTTGAGCCTGCTTCTTCACCTCTTATAACAAAGGGCAAGGCAGCATCTCACGCAATTCAGGGAATTGGAGCGAACTTTATCCCCAAAAACCTTGATATGGAGATTTTTGATGAAATTTTAACAGTAAGCGACAATGATGCAATGTCTATGTGCAAAAGTCTTGCACGAAAAGAGGGAATTCTTGCAGGTATTTCCTCCGGTGCATCTGTTTTTGCAGCAAAGCTTCTTGCACTTCGTAAGGAAAATCAGGGTAAAACCATTGTTGCACTTTTGCCCGACAGCGGAGAAAGATACCTTTCCACTCCTGCATTTTTGTGATTTCACAGCTTTTTCATTGCATTTATACAGGCTTTATGGTAAAATGTTATCTTAGAGATGTTTTAACAACAGATAAGAAAGGATTTAACTCGTGAAGGATTTTTTTAATAAAATTAAAATATACAAGAATGGAAGCTTCACAAAAACCGACAAAAAAAGACTTGGATGGTTTTTCCTTGCACCTTTTTTGCTGACAATTATTTTATTTATAATGACTTTCATTTTCGGCAAGCACCCCGACACGTTTTTTTCTCAGGCGTGGTATGCAAAAATTATACTAACATACATTTTCTTGCTTTCTCTGCAGGGCTTTATTTTCGCCCTTTGCGGAAGAGGAATTGTTTCGTTTATCATAACCTCAGTACTTGCATACTTTTTTGAGTTCGTTAATCAGACAATGTACCTGCTTACAGGAGACCCACTTCTTCCTACCGACCTGCTTATGGTAGGAAATATAGGGGAAATTGCAGGCTTTGTCAGGATACCCTTTACTCTTTCAGAGCTTGTAGGTCTTATTCTTATTATTGCAGTTATAACATTTTACGCACTTTCGCTTAAATCTGCCAAGAGGAAAAAATTCACTATACCTTCAAGGCTTGTTTTAAGCTTGATTCTTGTTGTGTTTTTTGCTGTTAATTGTTATTTTCTTGCAATTGACCGTGATTTCAGACACATAACTCTTGAAAAATTTGATATAACAAGAAGAGGCTTTAACCCTATTGAGGATTATCAGGCAAGCGGTTCAATTCTTACTTTCCTGCCCCGTATAGGCGATATGTTCGTAGCTGCTCCCGAAAATTACAGCAGGGAAAATGTTGAAAAAATATTAAACGAATATACAAATGACGTTTCCTTCAACGGCGTAAAGCCAAACGTTATAGCCATACAGAATGAGGCATGGTGGGACCCTACCACAATACCGAACGCTACCTTTTCCGTTGACCCTATGGCTCTTTATCACGAGTACGAAAAGGATAAGCTTCACGTTAAGACAGGCTTTGTGAAAACTCCCGTTTTCGCAGGCGGCACATGTATGCCTGAATTTGAATTCCTTACAGGTATGAGCACTCTTAACCTGCCCGCCAATACATACCCTTACATTCAGTCAATAAAGGGTGATACCGCATCCTTTGTGTGGGAGTATGCAAAAAACGGCTACGACACCATTGCAATTCACCCCTACAAAAAGAACTTCTACGAAAGAGATGTGGCGTACAAGTTCCTTGGCTTTGAGAAATTTTCAGGTGATGTTGATATGACCTTTACCGACAAAAGCGGTGTATTTATAAGTGATGAAAGTGCTTTTAAGGAAATTATCCGTGAATACGAGGAAAAGGAAAACGAAAGAGCCTATATTTTCTGCGTTACAATACAAAATCACGGCGGTTACACAACAAAGCGTTACGACGAATACGACGTTGAAATTACGAGCGATGCACTTACCGAAGATGATTTAATCTGCCTTACCGACTTTTCTCAGGGTGTTTACGAGACAATGGAGGCTTTTAAAATGCTTACCGATTACTTTGCACAGGTAAGTGAGCCTACCTTAATCGTAATGTATGGTGACCATTTACCGCTTCTGGGTAACTCAGGCGAAACTTACATAAACGGCGGTATGATTGCCGATGAATACAAAGATGCCTACTCCGCATCTCCAAACCTTTACGAAACACCTTACATCCTGTGGGCAAACTACGATATCTCAAAGACAAATATAGCAGACGTTTTAAGTCCTGCCGCCTTGGGTCTTGAGACTTACAAGATGTCGTCTCTTGACAATACTCCTCATTACTATAATCTTTTTGACAGAATTTATCAGAGCATTCCCATTTACCATCATCATATGCTCGTAAAAGCGAACGGAATGCCCTTCGGTGATGATGACGAGGAGGAATTTGTCCCCATTATCAGTGACTACAAGCTTATGCAGTACGATCTTCTTCACGGTAAGAAGTATGCATTCAAATAACATCCGAAAGGTATGACCCCATTGATGGAAAAGAAGCTAAAGCTACAGCTTTTTGACAATTGCATATTAAAAAAACAGGATATTTTCAGAATTTCCTGCTTTTTTGCGTTTCCGCTTCCGCTGGCATTTATCCTTATAAATATGGCTCTTGCGTACAGCGGTAAATTCAATGCATTTTACTCACAGCCTGTATGGATTATGAAGGTTCTTCTTACATACCTTTTCCTGCTCGCTTTTCAGGGAGTTGTATTCTGTATATGCAAAAGGGATTTTCTTTCCTTTGTTATAACTGCATCGGGTGGGTACATACTTGACTTTGTGCATCAGACAATGTGCGCTACCACAGGCGACCCGTTGCTTCCTACAGACCTTCTTATGGTGGGACAGTTTAAAAAAATTGCCGGCTACGTTTCTGTTCCTCTTACTGTTTCGGAAATTATCGGACTTGTGCTTATTCTTATTTTGATTTTTACATACCTTGCAATATGCAAGAAAATACCGCGTAAGCCTTTCAAGAAAAGGGTTATTAACGTTGTACGGATTGTGTTTATAGTTTTCTTTTTAATTTATTCATACCTTTTCTGCATAAGCTACGGCTTCAGGTACACCGTTTTAAAGGGCTGTAACGTAAGTATAAGTGCTTTCAGCGCCGTTGAGGATTACAACAATAACGGCTGTATACTTGCCTTTTTCCCTAAGCTTGGAGAAATGTTTGTACACACGCCCGACGACTACAACGAAAACAAAATAGATAAAATTGTTGCAAAATATACCCAAGATATAGCTCCCTTCAGCAACAAGCAACCGGATATTATCGCAATTCAGAGTGAGGCGTGGTGGGATCCCGTTTTACTTAAAAATGCTACCTTTTCAGTTGACCCTATGGCTCTTTACAGAGCTTACGGCAAGGACTCCGCTCACGCAAGAACAGGCTTTCTTGTTACTCCCGTTTTTGCCGGCGGAACCTGTCTGCCGGAATTTGAATTTTTAACGGGTCTTAACACTCTTAACCTGCCATCTAACACTTACCCTTACATTCAGTCGGTTAAAGAGGATACGGCATCCTTTGTGTGGGAATACAGAAACAACGGCTACGAAACCGTTGCAATTCACCCCTACAGTAAGGATTTTTACAGCCGTGACACTGCCTACGCTTTTCTTGGCTTTGAAAAATTTCTCGGTGAAGAGGATATGGTAAACAACTCAACAAAAGGCGTTTACATAAGTGATGAAAGCCTCGCAAAGGAAATTATCCGTGTTTACGAAACAAGCAATTCAAAAAACACCTTTATTTACGGCGTTTCCATGCAAAATCACGGCGGTTACAATTATTTCCGTTATCCCTCCTACGATATCGAGGTAACGGGCAGCACTTTAAATAATGACGACCTTATAGGACTTAAAGACTATACACAGGGCGTTTACGATGCAATCAACTCATTTAAAATTTTAACCGATTATTTCGAAAACGTAACAAAGCCTGTAGTTGTTGTTATGTACGGTGACCATCTGCCCCTTTTAGGTATTTCGGGAAGCACGTATATTGACGGCGGTATGGCTGAAGAGGGAAACGAAAGTAACTATACCGAGGACACCTCTTTCTTCCACACACCCTATATAATCTGGGCAAACTACGATATTTCAGAGCTGAGTGTTCCAAAGTATATGTCTGCCACAACCTTAGGTCTTGAGGTTTATAAAATGGCAAGCTTTACCGATACACCCGAATATATTAATATGTTCAATGCCCTTTTTACCCGGGTTCCCGTTTATCACCACAAGGGTTTAATTAAAAATGACGGCTCTTTTGTACAGCAAAACGATTCTTACATAAATAATCTTATCGAAGAATACAAGCTTATCTCCCACGACCTTTTGCACGGAGATAAATATACCGAAAAATAAAGTCTGAAAGGAAAAATTATGAGTAAGAAAAAAATTATTTTAATTTCGCTGGCGGCGATTTTACTGGTTTGTTTTATCGGATGCCTCATATTTATGGCAACTCACGGCTTTTTCCGTGACCCTGCTGCTTTTATGCAGAAGGTTGAAAACAAGCTGATGAAAAAGTACAGTCAGGTTACGGACACTCCGCCTCTTCAGCAGGAGGAAATATGGGTTGACGGCTCCGACAGACAGACAATTGCAGATTTTCCGAAGGGCTACTATCTTTCGATACCATCAGACCTTAAGGTTGACACTACCATAAGCCCTGAGCTGATACGTGGTGACAGAGAGGATATGACTTTAATTGTTTCCCGTGAGTGGGCACCTTATGAGGATCCGTTTTTCTTCATCGATAACTACCTTAATAACTATTACTTAAACGAACGTTATATTGAAAAGAACAATATAACCATTCACGAAAACGAGGTTTACGATTTTAAGGGAGCAAAGGCTCAGTTCGTTTCCCTTACCCGTGAGGATGGAAATTCTGATCACCTTAACAACTACAATTATTTTTACGTGCTGTCAAAGACAGGTCCTCAGGCATTTTTCAGAATTATGATAAAAACTGACGGATATGAAAAAAATATTGAGGAAGTAAAAAGTATTATAAATTCCTTCGACGAAACGGGAGTAAAGGGCGAAAATGTTTTTAAAACGGACTACAAGCCTGTTATTCCTAAAAACTGGAGCAAGGAAACAAAGAACCTTTACAAGAAAATTCAAAAGGACGATACATTTTTATGGGGACTTTTTGTTGACGGCTCTTACACAATCGAAAGAAACCATCAATGGTTTATAGACCTGGAGAAAAAGGTTGATTACGACTTTGACTTTTCTCTTCACTACGTTAATTTAACAGGGGAGTTTCCTGTTAAAGAGCTGACAAAGGCGTACGAGGACGGTTTAATTACAGAGCTGACACTTCAGATTTCCAACCACGCCAACGACGATTTATTCGGTGACAACCCTAACTTCGATGTTTATGACGGTTTATGCGATGAAGAAATCCGCTCCTTTGCAAGGGGAGCAAAAGAATTCGGCCATCCGTTTTTATTCCGTCTGAATAACGAAATGAACAGCGACTGGGTAAATTACTCCGGTGTTGCCGCTCTTTCCGACCCTGATATTTTCATAGCAAACTGGAGAAGAATTTACAGAATTTTTGAAGAAGAGGGCGTTGATAACGCAATATGGATTTACAATCCTAACGCAGAGGACTGTCCTCCTGCTCACTTTAATTCTTACCTTGCCTACTATCCCGGTAACGAATACGTTCATATGATTGGTATGACAGGCTACAACACAGGAACATACTACGCTGACGTATACAGCGAAAAGTGGCGTACCTTTGACGAAATTTATAAAGAACCTTATGACAAGTATATGGAGCATTTCGCAGAATTTCCGTTTATTATAACAGAGTTTGCATCAAGCTCGGTAGGCGGAGATAAGGCACAATGGATAAGCGATATGTTTAAATCCATAGAAAATTATCCCAATATAAAAATGGCTCTTTGGTGGAGCAGTGCCGACTACGATTTCCGTAACGGCGGAAAGGTTCTTGCCCGACCTTACTGGCTTGACGAAACGGACGAAACAACCAACGCATTCAAAAAAGGTGTTCAAAAATATAAATAATAAAAAATTACAGGGGACGATAAAAATCGTCCCCTGTTACAATTCTCAATCATATCGTGTAGGGAACGACACATAGGTCGTTCCCTACGTTTTCTGCGTTTATACATAATTTTGTTTTGCACAGGCGGAACGACACGCAGGTCGTTCCCTACATTTTTCACATAATTTTGTTTTGTATCGGCGGAACGACACACAGGTCGTTCCCTACATTTTTCACATAATTTTGTTTTGTATCGGCGGAACGACACACAGGTCGTTCCCTACATTTTTTGCGGTTATATCTAATTTTTTTTGTACGGGCGGAACGACACATAGGTCGTTCCCTACATTTTTCACATAATTTTGTTTTACACAGCGGAACGACACACAGGTCGTTCCCTACATTTTTTCCAATTTTATAAATTCTTCGTTTTGCAAGATATAAACATCTTCACCACAAATAAAAAGTAATACATTTTCATCTAATGAATTTTTTGCACTAAGTGAATAAATTATTTTGTTACCGTCAAAAAACAACTTTACATCTTCATAATCTAATCTGTATAATTCATAAAATTTTGCAGGAGTATATTCAAACGTATGTCCTGCGTAATATTCTCTTCCGTCAAAGTCAACTTTCGTTTCAGAAATAGTTATTTCTTTTCCTTCCTCAAAACTACTGTTTTCCTCATCAGTCTTAAAAGCTACGTACTTTTCTTTGTATTTACCTTTGATTTTTTCAAGTATTTTTGCCGTTTCCTCATCTATTTTAAGCTCTGTCATATTTTCATAATTGTCCGTCATATAAATCGGATAATCATTTATTACCAATTCAGGACCTATATAACCTAAAATTTCACCGTTTGATGCATCAATGTATATTCTGTTGTTCCTCTCGTGGCTTATTAATTCTCCCCTTTTGGTATATACGCCTAAATTTACAATAAATACCCCTTTTTCCCTGTTTAAGAAAACGTACACCGTATGATCAATTTCGTATCTTTTACTGTCATTACCCATTTTAATTATATCATTGCAATGCTTATAAACAGTATTCTTTAATTTTTCTTCGCTTATTATTTTATCACTCTTTTTTTCAAAATTACCTGTGTATGGGTCAAAACTTTCTTCAAAATAATTATAATTAAAACGATCGGTATAAAAAAATTTCAGTTCTCCCACAGAGTTTTTATGTATTATTCCTTTAAAACAAAATATTCCCGCAATTATAACGGCTATCCCAAAAATAATCAACGCTGTTAATATTATTTTTTTCTTTTTTGACATAATAAAGCTCCTTTTAAAATTTTATTTCCTTTCCCAATGCCCCGTCAAGGGAACGCCATCTTGCATTTTCCGCACATATCCAGGTTCCGTCATACAATTCTCTTTGTTCTTTAAAGCTCTCTGAATCTGCCCAGTAAAGCCTTCCCTCCTCAAAAAACATTGATGAATCAAGTATTTCACAGGTATATTCCTCGCTGTCAGGCTTTAAATTCAGTTTATAAAGTTTTAAAAATTCAATTTCCACAACCGGTAAGCTCGATGCCTGACTCTGAAACAACACTCTTAGTGTTCTCTTGTCATTTAAAGGATACATTGATAAGTCTTCATTTACATATGCACCGCTTACATATTTTAACTCCTTAAGACAACAGTCGTGAAAACCTCCATAGATATCTAAAAAATCGCATATATCCTTTTGTGTATTCAAATTATGCCACATAAATTACCTCCCAAAGCATCAGATAATAATTTTTTTAATAAGCTCCTCTTTTTTGTTTTCACACTTTTCTTCTATTACAAGATTTAAAAGAAAGTCAAGTATTTCTTTAAATTTTTCTTTTTCTTCTATTTTATAATCTATAAGGTCTCTGCCGTTTACGGCAAGCTCCTTTAAAGTACAGCACAGCTTTTCATTTTTGATTTTTTCAAGGTTATCTGTTATTTTAGTAACATCTTCTCCCATCGACCTTTTAAATTCCGCAATTTTCTTACTCATTTCGAAGCCGTATTCCTTAACAAGATATTTAACCGAAATCAAATCCTGCTTTATATCCCTGTCGGTAAAAGCTTTTAAAATACTACATTCCTTTTTAAGCTGATTTGAAAGCTTTAATTTTGTTATATCGGAATTAAGGAGAATAAGTGCCCATTTTACCGATAAATTGTCTGTATTATCAATATATTTTTTTGCAACATCAATATTATCTGTTTCAAGGCTTATTTTAACTACTTCTTCGTATTCACTCAGGTAATCGGACACCTTTTTTGAGTTTAAAAACATTTTATCAAATTCAGCCTTTACTCTTTCCTTTGAAACGTGCTTAATTAAACCCATAAGCTCAAAAATTGCTTCCTTTGTTGCCTTTTCCGTTTCAAAACCGTAGGTACAGGCGAAGCGTACACCTCTTAAAATTCTTAAAGGGTCTTCAAAAAAGCGTTCTTTCGGGTTTCTCACACATCTTAATATTTTATTTTCAAGGTCATTTTGTCCGCCGAATAAATCAACAATACCCTTTGAGGGATTATAAGCCATAGCATTAACCGTAAAATCACGGCGCCTTAAATCTTCATTTATATCATCAGAAAATGTAAGCTCATCAGGGTGACGGAAATCCTTATATTCCTTTTCTGCACGAAAGGTGGTAACCTCAAAAATTTCATCATCAATTATAACGGAAACGGTTCCGTACTTTATTCCCGTATCAAAGGTTTTAAAGTCTTTAAAAATCTCCTTTGTTTTTTCGGGCGGACAGTTTATTGTTATATCCCAGTCCTTTGGAGTAAGTCCCATAAGACTGTCACGGACACATCCGCCTACAGCGTAGGCATCACAACCGCTTGAACGTGCAATTTTTATTAACTTTTCCACACTCTGTGTAAGATTCATCTTCTTCACCTGTTTTTATTTTAACATTTTATATATCTTTAGTCAATATCGGTATTGTTTTTTCTTTTATTTTAGTGTATTATATAAGTATAACAAAAGAAAGGTTCTGATAAAATGGCAAACTGTATTGTTGCTCAGTCAGGCGGTCCTACCGCCGCTATAAATGCTACTCTTGCCGGTGTTATTCACGGTGCGCTTCTTTCAAGCATTGATAAAATTTACGGTGCCGTAAACGGTATTGAAGGAGTTATAAACGAAAATTTAGTTGTTTTAAATGAAAAGTTCGACAGTCATGAAAATTTAAATATCTTATTACAGACACCATCCTCATATCTTGGCTCCTGCAGATACAAATTACCCTCCGACAGCGAAGAAATTTTTCAGAAAATTTTTAAGGTATTTGAAAATAACGATATTAAATATTTCTTTTACATAGGCGGTAACGATTCTATGGATACCGTTTTGAAATTATCAAAATACGCAGAAAAAATAAATTCTGATGTTAAGGTTATGGGCGTGCCTAAAACAATAGATAATGACTTGCCCTGCACCGACCACACTCCCGGTTTCGGAAGTGCGGCAAAATATATTGCAAATACTGTCCGTGAAATTTGCTGTGACAGTAGTGTTTACGACCTTAAAAGTGCAACAATTATTGAAATTATGGGTCGTCACGCAGGCTGGCTTACGGCAGCATCAGTTCTTGCAAAGGATGAGGGTACAAATGCTCCACACCTTATTTACCTTCCCGAAGTACCCTTTGATACTGAAGATTTTATTAAAAAGGTAAAGGAAATTTCAGACCGTGAGGGTAACGTAATTATCTGCGTTTCCGAGGGTATCAAAAATGCCGACGGTGAATTTATCTGTGAGGAAGCATCAAGCGGTCTTGTGGATAATTTCGGACATAAGTGCCTTAGCGGTACTGCAAAGGTTCTTGAAAACTTAGTACGTGACAGACTGAAAATAAAAGCACGTGGTGTTGAGGTTAATGTAAGTCAGAGATGTGCCTCACACATTGCTTCAAAAACAGATATTGAAGAATCCTTTAAAATAGGAAAGGAAGCTGTTTCCTTTGCTTTAATGGGTCATACAGGCGAAATGATGGTGTTCAAGAGAAAGAAAAAAGGTCCTTATACCATCAGAATTGAAAGTGAAAGCATTGAAAATGCCGCAAACAAGGAAAAATGTGTTCCCCTTGAATGGATAGAGGATGCATCTCTTACAATTGATGCGGTAAATTATCTTAAGCCACTTATTGAAGGTGAAACACAGCCGATTTTTGAAAACGGCGTTATTAAAGTTATAAGAAGGTAATATATGAATTTTTCAAAGGCAAAGACGTTTCTTATAATTATGTTTCTGGCAGTTGATATTTTCCTGTTATATTCACTGCTTGTTAATTCTTCATCAAACCCATTTTTTAAAAATGACAGCTACGAAAAGGTAACAAAGCTTTTAGAGGAAAGAAACATTTTTATTGAGACGGATGAAACAATTTTAAATCAGAGTAAATTTTTTAACCTCACCCTTAAAAACCTTTCAGGTGACAAGGATTATTTTGCAAATCTTATTTTAGGTGAATTTAAGGTTGATGAAGAGGGAACTTATTCTTCACAAAAGGGAAAAATGACTTTTGAAAGCGGTGAGTTCTGCTTTATTCCGTCAAAAGGTATAACTCTGTCAAAAAATGTCAATGACTCAGCTTTACCTAAGGAAATTATTTCAATACTGAAAAATTCGGGCTTTTCTGTTGAAAAGCTTAAATATAAAGAGACCTTGAAGGATAAAAACGGAGCTTTTTCAGTTAATTATTCTCATATTTTTTATGAAAAGGAGCTTCTTAATTCTCCGCTGGGTGTTTATGTTAAAGATAATTCCATTGTAAAAATAAAAGGAGGAATATATTCAATTCATTCCTTTGATTCGGAAAATCCGAATCTTAAAACAAAGGAAGAAATTTTAATACGTTTTTCAAACTTAAAAGAAACAGATGAAAAAATTTATATTTCTTCCATTAAAGAGGGTTACTTTAATCCACGCCAGGAATATGCAACCTTTTCGGTTATTCCTTCTATAAAAATTACTCTTAAATCGGGTGAAATTTATTACTTCGATTTAATCGACGGAAAATTGCTTGAAAATGACTGATTTTATTCAGTAAATTAAAAATACCCTTTATTTTCAAAAATCATATATTTTAATCTATTTTACTAAAAATGCACTTATTTTAAAATAAGTGCATTTTTTTGAGTTTTACGAAATATTTTTATTGAATTTTTGTAATTTTTATGGTATAATAGAGGAGTATAAATATCGATATTTATCACATTAAATTTTTATTTGTTACGGAGGAAAAAATGGATAACCATGAAGCATTATGGAGTGAAGTCTGTGAAAGAATAAAAAATTCCGGACTTATACCCCAGGTTTTGTTTGATACATGGATTAAGCCTATTTATAAAGTAAAATTCGGTGAAAGAATTTTATATTTATGGACACCTAATACTTTAGTTAAAAATTCTATATCAGAAAGATATGTTTCTTTAATTTCGGATGCGGCTAACCGTGTAACAAAAAACGTCTATAAGCTTTGTGTTCTTCTTCCGGAGGAAACGGCTCCGTCAGAGGATGAGCTTTTAAAGGACGAAATTTCTTATTTCAAAGAAGAAACTAAAATCAATGAAAATTATACATTCGAAAATTTTATAGTAGGTCAGTCAAACCGCTTTGCTCACGCTTATGCACTTTCTGCAGCTGAGTCTCCCGGTTCAAAGTATTTAAACCCATTATTTCTTTGTGCAGGTGCAGGTTTGGGTAAAACCCACCTTTGCCACGCTATTGTGAATTTTTCAAGAATGTATGCTCCCGAAAGAAAGGTTATTTACGTTTCGGCGGAAAAATATACAAATGAATTTATCACATCTTTAAAGGAAAAAAGAACTCACGTTTTCCGTGAAAAATACAGAAATGCTGATATTTTAATAGTTGACGATATTCAGTTTATATCAGGAAAATATTCAACTATTGAAGAATTTTTCCACACCTTTAACGATTTGTACGACAACGGAAAACAGATAGTTTTAACTTCCGACCGTCCGCCAAGCGAAATTAACGATATTGAAGAAAGACTTATTTCAAGATTCAATATGGGTCTTAATATAGAAATTAACCCACCCGATTTTGAAACAAGACTTGCCATTCTTCAGCAAAAGGCAGAGAAAGAAAATCTTTTTGTTGATGAAAAAATATTTACCTTTATTGCGGATAACGTTTTTTCAAACATTCGTGATCTTGAAGGTGCTCTTAATAAAATTCACGCATTTGCAAGAATCAACAAGGAGCTTGAAATAAATGAAAAACGTGCAGGTGAAATTCTTAAAAATTACCTTACCCCTGCAAAAGAGCTTAATATTACTTACAAAATGGTTGAAAAGGCAGTTGCTGATTACTTCCATATTACTCTTGATAATTTACTCGGAAAGAGCAAAAGAAAGGAATTTGTTAATCCGAGACAGATTTGTATGTACATATGCTCTGAAAAGGTTGCTGATGCCACATCCGTTACAATAGGTCAGGAATTCGGACGTGACCATTCTACGGTTCTTTATGCAATCAATAAAATAAGTGACGATATTGAAAAAAATTCGCCTCTTAAATCTATGGTAGAAGATATTGTTAATGTTCTTGAAAATCAGTAATTGACATTTATCAACAATTTCGTGTTGATAAGTTGGTAAAACGGTGTGGAAAATGTTTACTGAAAATTTACGTTGATAATTTTTATCATTTATCCACTTCTTTTACACACAGATTTTCCCTTTGAATAAAACAAATTTGTATCTTTTCCACATTTAAACAGCCTATACTACGACGACTGCTGTGAATAAGAATAAATATATATATTTTTCTGACTTTTTTCGTAAGTTAGAGTGGATTTTTTTAAACGAAAGGAACAGTTACCATGATTAAATTTTCCTGCAAAAGAGAAGATATAGTTTCCGCTGTATCAAAGGCAGAAAAGGCAGTACCTCCAAAATCCTCACTTCCTGTTATGGAGGGTATTATGATTAACGCATTCAAAGATTGCGTTGTATTAACAGGTAATGACCTGGAAATTGCTATTGAAGCAAAATTTGAGGCAGAGGTTGCAGAATGCGGTAAAATAGTTTTAAACTGCCGTATGTTCTCTGATATTATAAGAAAAACAGGCGGAGAAACTGTTGAATTTGAAACAAATGAAAAAAATGTGGCAAAAATCACTTCAGGTCTTTCTGTTTTCGAAATTTCAGGTATTAATGCCGATGAATTTCCTGACCCGTTTGATTTTGAAATCAATTCAAGCATCGTTATGGAAACCCCTGTTTTAAAAAGTATGATAAGACAGACTATTTTTGCAACAAGCAAAAGCGAATTCCGTCAGACTCTTACAGGTGAATTATTCCGTGTTATTGAAGATACTTTAAATGTTGTTGCTCTTGATAATCACAGAATTGCAATAAGAAAAGAAAAGTTTATCCGTAACGACGGTGTAACTAAATTTGTTGTTCCTTTCAAAACTCTTAACGAATTTTTAAAGATTGCAGGTGATGAGGGAGAGGTTGAAATTTTCCCTTCAAAAAGATTTCTTATGTTTGAATTCGGCGGCTGTAAGCTTATTTCAAGAGTTATTGACGGCGAATACATTAATTACGATAAAATTATTGAGGTTCAGTCTTCTACAAAGGTAAGAGCGGATATAAGAAAAATGCGTAACACCTTTAACAGAGTTCAGCCTATTATTTTCAATGAGAAGGTAAAAAGCCCTGTAAGACTTAATTTAAGCGGCGGAATTATTACAATTGACTGTGCAACACTTACAGGTAAGGTTCACGATGAAACAAATGTTGATGTTTTATACGGTGATGACCTTGAAATAGGCTTTACTAATCAGTATCTTGTTGATGCTTTTTCTGCCTGCGATGATGACGAGGTATTTTTAGAGTTTTCAACACCTCTCAGTCCTTTGGTTATTACTCCCCTTGAAGGAGATAAGTTCCTTTATGTAATCCTTCCTGTAAGACTTAGAAAGTAGGAATTAGTATGTATCTTCATTTAGGAAGAGGTAATGTAGTAAGAATTGAAGATATAATTGCAATAACCGATTTTGAAAGACTTACTTCTTTTAAAAAAGGTCAGGATTATATTGATTCGTTTATAGAAAAGGGTTACATTGAAAACCCTGAAGAGCAGTTTTTTCCTCAGAGCTGCGTTTTTGTCCTTAAGGGAATTGACGATGAGGAAGAAATTAAGGAAAGCCTTGAAAAAATAAATGTCACAGATGATGAAAGATTTTTAAAAGGCGGAGAGTTTTATTTAAGCGATGAGGAGCTTTTTGAAGAGGAAAGCACCAAAGGAAGGGGAAACTATGAAAGAATCATAGGTAAAATTTCCGAAAGTGAAATAAACAGAGTTGATCTTTTGGTTGAGCAAAGATTTCCGGGTATTAAATCACATTTTAATCTTTATGATGCGATTTATATAGAAACCGGAGAAACAATTGAAGAGTTGTTTTTCGATTCTGAATTTTTCGGCGGTGCAACCTTAGAAGAAATAGAAAAAATTCTTCCTGAGTATAACTTATATGAAAAATGCAGGATGGTTGAAGCGTTTCGTGTTCATACAACTGTTGAATACGGAGAAGAGGAAGCAAAAGCAATAGAGGAAAGAGAAGGGATAAGCTACGTTTTAGGCTTCGGTAAAATTTTTCTTTACGGAAAAAAGGTATATTATCCTAAAAAAACACGTCTTTATATATACGTTTCGGAATTTACCCCTCATACTCTTTATAAAAGAATAAAGGAAGAAGAAAACTTAGGCTATTATGTTAGTGAAAAAGATTAAGCTTGAAAATTTCCGTAATTATGAAGGTTTAGAGCTTGAATTTTCTCCTGAAATAAATTATATTTACGGAAATAACGGTCAGGGAAAAACGAATATTGTTGAAGCTGTTTATATGTTTGCTTCTTTAAAATCTCACAGAGTCAATCACGACTTTGAAATGATTAAGGACGGATGCGAGTTTGCAAGACTCGAAATGGATTTTGAAAATAAAGACAGAGATTTTAATGCATCAATTGTTCTTTCTAAAAATCAGAACAGAAAAATAAGGGTAAATGATATAAAAACAGCAAGAAATTCCGATTTAATAGGTAAATTCAACGCAGTTTTATTTTCTCCTGAGGATTTTTCAGTTATAAAGGAGGGTCCTTCAGAAAGAAGAAGATTTACCGACATTGCAATTTCACAGATTAAGCCAAATTACTTTAACTGTTTACTTAAATATAAAGAAATTATAAAGCAAAAAAATCTGATTTTAAAGGATACTTCGGGTTTTTCCGCAATGCTTGATATTTATAACGAAAATTTAGCAGAGGTTGCGGCAGATATAATTTATTACAGATATAAATTTTATAAATTTATTTCTGAAAATGTAGGTCTTTTACACAAGCAGGTAACTTTAACTAAAGATAAATTCGAAATAATTTATGAGCCCTGCGTGCCTTATACAGACCGAAAAAACGTAAAAAAGGAAATACTTAAAAAGCTTGAACGTATAAGAGAAAAGGAAATGCTTGAAAGAACAAGTATTTTCGGTCCTCACAGAGAAGATGTTTCATTCTTTATTAACGGCAAAAAAATTAAAGAGTATGCGTCTCAGGGTCAGCAGAGAACTGCAATCCTTATTTTAAAGCTCGCTCAGGCTGAATATATAAAAGAAAAGGTTGGAGAATATCCTGTTTTGCTTTTAGACGATATTTTATCAGAGCTTGATGCAGACAGAAGAAGATATTTTTTAAGTGAGATAAGAAATAAGCAGGTTATAATTACTTCTACCGATAAAGGCAGCTTCGGAAGAAGAAAGGATACAAAGCTTATTCATATAGATAATGCAAAAGTTTCAGATATTTAGAAAGGTAGGAACAATATGGCAATAGAACATTATAACAGTGATGACATACAGGTTCTTGAAGGCTTAGAGGCAGTAAGAAAAAGACCGGGTATGTACATTGGTTCAACATCTGAAAGAGGTCTTCACCATCTTGTTTATGAAATTGTGGATAACTCTATCGATGAAGCTTTAGCCGGCTACTGTAATAATATTACAGTTGAAATTTTAAAGGATAACTCTATTCGTGTTACTGACGACGGCCGTGGTATTCCTGTAGGCATTCAGCATAAAACAGGTCTTCCTGCAGTTGAGGTTGTATTTACAATTCTTCACGCAGGCGGTAAGTTCGGCGGTGAAGGCGGTTACAAGGTTTCGGGCGGTTTGCACGGTGTTGGTGCATCGGTTGTTAACGCACTTTCGGAAAGCTTAACCGTTGAAGTTCATTCAGGCGGTAAAAAGCACGAAATGGCTTTTGAGAGAGGTCATAAAATAAAAGACCTTACAATAACAGGTGATACTGATAAAACAGGAACAGTTGTTACCTTTAAGCCTGATTCTGAAATATTTGAAACAGTTATTTACGATTATACAACGCTTTTAAAGAGACTTCGTGAGCAGGCTTTCTTAAACGGCGGAATTAAGATTATATTAAAGGATTTAAGAGAAGGAATTGAACAGGAAAAAGAGCTTTTCTACGAAGGCGGTATCCGTTCTTTCGTTCAGTATCTTAATACCGGTAAGGAAGTTTTAAACGAAGAGGTTATTTATATTTCAGCTGAAAGAGAAACTGCAACTGTTGAAATTGCAATGCAGTATAACACAGATTATAATGAAAAGGTTTTAACCTTTGCAAATAATATTAACACCATTGAAGGCGGTACTCACGAAATAGGCTTTAAGAATTCACTTTCAAGACTTCTTAACAACTGGGGAAGAAAGAATAATGTTTTAAAGGAAGATGAAAAGCTTACAGGTGATGATACCCGTGAAGGTCTTTCAGCTGTTGTTTCCGTTAAGCTGCAGGAAGCTGAATTTGAAGGTCAGACCAAAACAAAGCTCGGTAACAGCGAAATGCGTGAGTTTGTAACTCAGGTTATGAATGAAGAGTTCGGAGCATTTTTAGAAGAAAACCCTGCAATAGCAAAATTAATTGTTGAAAAAAGTATTGCCGCATCCCGTGCCCGTGAAGCTGCAAGAAAAGCTCGTGAAGCTACCAGAAGAAAATCTCCTATGGAAAGCTTCTCAATGCCTGATAAGCTTGCGGATTGCCACGAAAGAGATGTTGAAAAAACAGAAATATATATCGTAGAAGGTGACTCTGCGGGAGGCTCTGCAAAGGGTGGAAGAGACAGTAATTATCAGGCTATTCTACCACTTTGGGGTAAGATGCTTAACGTAGAGAAAGCAAGAGAAGACAAGGTTTACGGTAATGAAAAATTAATTCCTGTTATTTCAGCACTCGGTGCAGGTATTGGTAATGAATTTGATATTACAAAGCTTCGTTACGGCAAAATCATTATTATGGCGGATGCCGACGTTGACGGTGCTCATATTCAGACACTTCTTTTAACATTTTTCTTCAGATTTATGCCAAAGCTTATTGAAGAAGGTCATGTTTATCTTGCAAAGCCGCCTCTTTATAAGCTTTCAAGAGGTAAAAAAAGTCAGGTTGCTTTTTCTGATGAAGAAAGAGACAGAATAAGCGAAGAACTTAAAAATGGTGATCAAAACGCAAAAGTTGATATTGCACGTTATAAAGGTCTTGGTGAAATGGACCCTGAAGAGTTATGGGAAACAACAATGAATCCTAAGAACAGAATTTTACTTCGTGTTACTTTGGAAGACGCTATTTCCGCAGACCAGATTTTCTCAACACTTATGGGTGATGAAGTTGAACCTCGTAAGAAATTTATTGAAGAAAATGCACAGTTTGCAGTAAATCTTGATATTTAGTGAGGAAAAATAATGAAAAATAATAACGAAATACAACACGATGAAAATTTTGTTGAAAATCTTGAATATCAGACAATAATTGATGTAGACATTGAAAAAAGAATGAAGGAAGCTTTTATTGACTATTCAATGTCGGTTATCATTAGCCGTGCTCTTCCTGATGTTCGTGACGGTCTTAAGCCTGTTCACAGAAGAATTTTATATGCTATGTTTGAAGAGCACTTAACAGCAGATAAGCCGTTCTTTAAGTCGGCTACTACAGTTGGTAACGTTATCGGCAGATACCATCCACACGGTGATGCTTCTGCGTACGATGCATTGGTACGTATGGCACAGGACTTTTCACTTCGTTATCCGCTTGTTGACGGTCACGGTAACTTCGGTTCGATTGACGGTGACCCACCGGCTGCTTACCGTTATACAGAAGCAAGAATGAGCAAAATCTCAAACGAGCTGATGGCTGATATTGATAAAAATACAGTTGATTTTGTTCCTAACTTTGATGAAAAGAGAAAAGAACCTGTTGTTCTTCCTACAAGAATACCAACCCTTCTGGTAAACGGTTGTTCAGGTATTGCGGTAGGTATGGCAACAAACATTCCTTCTCATAATTTAAAGGAGGTAATTTCTGCTGCTGTCGCACAGATTGATAACCCTGATATTACTGTTGATGAATTAATGGAATATGTTAAAGGTCCTGATTTTCCAACAAGTGGAACTATTATGGGTAAAAGCGGTATAAGAAGTGCTTATGAAACAGGTCGTGGAAGAGTTGTTGTTCGTGCAAAAGCTGAAATTATTGAAGCAAAGAACGACAGATTTTCTATTGTTATCACAGAAATTCCGTATCAGGTTAATAAAACAGTTCTTGTTAAATCAATTGCAGATTTGGCAAACGAGAAAAAAATCGAAGGTATAAGTGGTATCCGTGACCTTTCTTCAAAGCGTGACGGTATTAAGATTCTTATTGATTTAAAGAGAGATGCAAATCCTCAGGTTGTTTTAAATCACCTTTATAAATTTACACGTCTTCAGGACAGCTTTTCAATTAATATGCTTGCAATTGAGGACGGCAGACCAAAGGTACTTACATTAAAGGAAATTTTAAGAAATTACATTGCTTTCCAGCAGGAGATTGTTACAAGAAGAACAAAGTTTGACCTTGATAAGGCTCTTGCAAGAATGCACATTTTAGAAGGTTTAAGAATTGCTCTTGCAAATATTGATGAAGTTATTCACGTTATAAGAAATTCTTACGACGATGCTAAAGAAAGACTTATGGAAAAATTCGGTTTTTCCGATATTCAGGCACAGAGCGTGCTTGATATGCGTCTTGTTCAGTTACAGAGATTGAACGGTGAAAAGATTGACGAAGAATTCCATGAGCTTGAGTTAAAGGTTGAGGAATTCAGAGCTATACTTTCAGATGAAGGTAAACTTAATGAGATTATAAAAGAAGAAATTTCTGCAATTGCCGACAAATACGGCGATGAAAGAAGAACGAATATTGAAGCTGCAATCGATGATGTTGATTATGAGGATTTAATTGCTCAGGAGCAGGTTGTTATCACACTTACACATTTTGGTTATGTAAAGAGACTTACAACAGATACTTATAAGAGTCAGCGTCGTGGCGGTAAAGGCATTTCTGCTCTTTCAACAAGAGAAGAAGACTTTGTTAAGAATATCTTCACCTGCAGTACACACGATTATTTATTATTCTTCACAACTCTCGGAAGAATGTACAAGGTAAAGGCATACAGAATTCCTGAAGCAAGCCGTCAGGCAAAGGGTACTGCAATTCAGAATATATTACCTTTAATGAAGGATGAAAAGGTTACTACCATTATTCCTCTTAAGGAATTCATCGATGGCAAGTACCTTACAATGGTAACAAAGAAGGGTCTTGTTAAAAAGACTGATTTGATGGAATATGACACAGCAAGAAAAGGCGGTCTGTACGCGATTTCAATTAACGAAGATGATGAATTAATGAATGTCGCACTCACAGATGGCTCACAGCAAGTGTTTATTGCAACCAAAAACGGCAAATCTATCAGATTTAATGAGACAGATGTACGTGCAATGGGCAGAACAGCTCACGGTGTTCGTGGTATTGACCTTGCTGAGGATGACTTTGTTATAGGCTGTGAGGTTGTAAGCAGTGATTCTGATATGCTTATTGTTACCGAAAAGGGTTACGGTAAGATTACAGATATTAGTGAATATAAGGTTCAGTCAAGAGCAGGTAAGGGTGTTAAGACTTATAAGATTACTGAAAAGACAGGTCCTCTTGCAGGATTTACCGCAATAGGTGAAAATGAAGATATTATGATGATAACTTCAAGCGGTACTATTATAAGAACTGCAATAAGCGGTATTAACAAGATGGGAAGAGCAACTCAGGGTGTTATCTTAATGCGTCTTGACGAGGATGAAAAGATTGTTTCAATTTCTAAAACAGAGCACGAAGAGCCGGAAGAAGAAATTGAAAATACCGAAGGAGCAGAAAATACAACTGTAGAAGTAACTGAAGAAGCTTCAAACGGAAACGAATAATAAAATTTAACGGGTTTTCATACATTTCTCATTTTTTTAAAACAGTGGCGGAAAAATTTGATTCTGTCACTGTTTTTCTTTATTAAAAATAAAAGAGCTTTACCGTTAAAACCGCCAAAATAAAGGAAAAAACGTCTGCTGATACTGAACAAATCAGGTTGTGGCGTGTTTTGGTGACACCTGTTGCACCATAGTAAACTGCAAGTGTATAAAAGGTTGTTTCGGTTGCTCCGCTCATTACAGATGCGCAAAGTGATGCAAAGGAGTTAACTCCCGTTGATTCAAAAATATTGTTAAGAAGTGAAAAAGAACCGCTTCCGGAGAAAGGTCTTAAAATTGCCATTGGTATTATATCTGCAGTAATATCAAATAAATTGCACACAGGAAGTAAATATTTTGATAATAAATCAAAAAATCCTGATGCCTTTAACATTCCAACTCCTGTTACTAAACCTAAAATTGACGGGAATATACTTATGGTTGTTTTAAGACCGTCCTTTACACCGTCACAAAATAAAGAAAATACGTTTTCTTTTTTTATTAAAGCATATAAAACAGTAAAAGCTATAAAAAGAGGAACAAAAAAATTCATTTTTTAAACCTTTCACATATAAAACATAGAATTATACCGAATATACAAGCGGAAAATGAGCTTATCCATATGCAATAAAGAAGTCTGCTGTCACAAATTCCGTTTTTAAGTGTTCTTAATGTTATCAAGGTTGTAGGAATAAGCTGAATAGACGCAGTATTAAGAAGAACAAAACGGCACATTGAATTACTTGATGTGTTTTTAAAACCGTTTTCCTTGTCAAGAGCCTGCATTGCTTTTATTCCAAAGGGGGTTGCGGCATTTCCGAGACCTAATATATTACTTGTAATATTCATATTGATAAGGCTTTTTGTTTTTTTATTTTTGATATCGTGAAAAATTATGTTGATTAAAGGGGAAAGTAATAGGGAGAATTTATAAGTAAGCCCGCTTTTTTCCATAATTTTCAATATACCTGACCAGAAGCACATCCCGGATGCTAAAGTTATTATCAAATTAACACCGTTCATAGCTTCTTTTGAAACGGCTTGTGAAAGATTTTCCATATTACCTGTAAAAATGGCACAAATAAAGGAAACTACCATCATAAATACCCATATGTAATTAAGCATTGTATCACCAATAAAGAATATTATAAAAACTGTATGCTTATGCATACAGTTTTAAAAAATACATTTTTTAGTTAATTATTATAATATCGTCAGAGCCTTCAATCTGTGCCTGCCATGAAAGGGTAATTTGTCCGTTTTTATCAAAATAACCAAAATAAAGGTCGTTGATTTTTATGTTTTTTTCTCCCATTGTTTCGTAAAGAATATCTATAACCTCAAGAGGATTACTTTCTTTTCCTTCGGAAGCGAGAGTGAAATTCTTTATGTATGCCTTGAGATAAGTAATTCTTCCGTTTTTAACATCTATACTGCAACCGTGATTCTCTGAATAAATAGGTATTGAGTTGTAAAGATAGTCAAAATCAAAGGTATAGCTTTCGGTTTCGTCCTCATTTAAAGGGGAGTTTACAAATATTCTTGTGTTTTCTGAAATATTAAAGCATCCGAATAAATCGTCAAGAAGCTTTGCACTTCCTGCAGCACAGGAGGAAATTGTGGTTTCTTCACTTATTTTTATACCTTTTCCTTCTGTTGCTTCATATTCTATAATACCGTCGGGGCGGAAGGTTATTACACAGTCAGAATCAACGTAAAGGGTTGTTGAATCGGATTGGGTATATTTTTTTGAAGCTTTATAATCAAGAGATAATACCTGCAGAATCTTTTTTACAGTGTTTTCATTATATATGTCAACATTTTCTCTTTCAAGTACATTTAAATTAATAGGGTCAAGGTTAAGTCTTACATAAGAATCAAAGATAATTTTCTGATGTGTATTGGTATCAAGCTTTTTATCAAGATTCATTTCAAATGCGTAGGAAATATTCTGCTTTTCTTTTTTGGAGTAGTTTTCCTGGATATCGTAAAGAAAATTATCGTTCAGAAAAATTGATACGTTTAAATATTCACCCTTTGTGCTGTCACAAAAATAAACGGGTACCTGGCTTGTGTTGGATATATTGTTTGTTACTATTACCATACTGTCAAAATATGATAGTGTGGTAATATTGTTTTTTATTCCTAAAAATTCACCCATTGCTTCAAAGCTTACAGGAACAGAAAAGTCTGCATAAACACTTTTGGATGTAAGTGCCGCCTGCCATTGCTGTTCGGTTGCCGTAATATCTGTTTTAACAAGGGCTTCCTTCATTACATTATTTAATGCGTTTCTTAATTCTTTTGATTCATCGTCTGTAAAATTTACGGTGATTCTTCCGTCAGTATATGAAAGAACGGCAACACGGGGAGAAAATATACTGTCAAGAGCACCGGTAACATTAATGTTTGTTGCATTTTCGTTGTTACCGAAAAGTGAAGATATTTTTTCCGACCAAACAGAAAAGAAATCATAGTCGTCAGACCATAATTTCTCTTCAAATAAAATCTGCACACCAAGGGTAATGCAGATTAATATTAACAATGTAAGTATTAAGGTTTTGATTCTTTCAATACTCAAAGGATCAGATTCCTTTCTTAACAATACCGTTTACATTAACGGAAAAACCTTTGATTCTGTCCATAATATCAGAAGTGATAACATTAATTTCTCTTTTAACACTCTGTGTTGAGCTTCCTGATTCAGCATAAACAACAACCTTGTGATAGCCTGAATTGAAATTAATCTTCTTCCAGAAAACGCCTGATGAGTTAATTGTAAGAGAAATATGCTCACCGTTTTCATAGATAGGCTTATATGTATTGGTTGTGCTGTTATATTCGTAGAAGTAAAGCTTTGTTCCGCTTTCACCGTAACCGCAGAAAACTACACCCTTATTTGTTGTAGTTGAAAATGAGGGGGGATTAGTAACTGTAATTATATTACCTGATGTTGAAACAGTTGCAGGAAGTGATGCAGGTGCGGCTGATGAAACGATAAATGTAAGAAAAACCAAAGAAACAGCTGCAATTAAAGTAAAGATAAACTTTTTCAACATTAACACCTTCTTTATAAATAATGTGATGGGAGCTATCCCATTCTGCAATTTCATTATAACACAGTATTGTTACAAAAAGGTAACATCATATTTAAAAGGGTATTACAAATAAAACAGTTGCAAAATATGTGTTGTTATGCTAAAATGGTAGTAATTGCAAAGGAGTGGTTTTGTGGCTAAAATAATTGCTGTTGCAAACCAGAAGGGCGGCGTAGGAAAAACTACTACGGCTGTTAATCTTTCTTCTGCACTTGCACAGAAAAATAAAAGAGTTCTTGTTGTTGATGTTGACCCTCAGGGAAATACCACGAGCGGTCTTGGAATTGATAAAAAAGCGGTAGAATATACAATTTACGACATTCTTGTAAACGGAGTTGAGCCTGAAAAGGCAATCAGCGATGTTGAATATTTCAATATGAAAATTATACCTGCAAACATAGACCTTGCCGGTGCTGAAATTGAGCTTGTAGGTATTGAACAAAGAGAATACAGAATTAAAAACGCTCTGGACAAGCTTAGTGACAAATTCGATTATATAATAGTTGACTGTCCCCCGTCACTGGGGCTTGTAACGGTAAATGCCCTTTCAGCGGTTGATTCGGTAATTATTCCCGTTCAGTGTGAATATTACGCACTTGAAGGAATCGCTCAGCTTACAAATACAATTAATTTAATTAAAAAGGCTTATAATCCGAAAATTGAAATTGAAGGTGTTCTTATGACAATGTTTGACGGAAGAACAAACCTTTCAATTCAGGTGGTTGAGGAAGTGAGAAAGGTATTTGGAAAAAAGGTATATAAAACGCTTATACCGAGAAACGTAAGACTTTCGGAAGCACCGGGCTTTGGTGAACCTATTAACGTGTTCGACAAGCATTCAACAGGTGCACTTGCTTACGATAAGCTTGCAGATGAAGTAATAAAATCATAATGTTTCACGTGAAACATTATTTTATAAAAACATAAATTGTTTCACGTGAAACAATTAACTGAAAGGATTGAATTTAATGGCAAGAAAAGGCGGTCTCGGTAAAGGCTTCGGTCTTGAAGCACTTATATCCGCAGAAAAGGTAGAAGAAATAACAGAAAGAAAAAATGCTCTTGAGCTTGATATAAATACAGTTGAACCCAACAGAGAACAGCCAAGAAAAAAGTTTGATAAGGAAAAATTGCAGGCACTTGCCGATTCTATTAAGGAACACGGCATCATCTCTCCTATCATCGCAGTTAAGGAAAAGGATTATTATAAAATTGTTGCCGGTGAAAGAAGATGGAGAGCCGCTAAATTATTAGGGCTTGAAAAGGTTCCTGTTATAGTAAAGGAATATGATGAGTTTGAAACTGAACAGGTTGCTTTGGTTGAAAATCTTCAGAGAGAGGATTTAAACTTAATTGAAGAAGCAATGGGTTATATGCGTCTTATCGAACGCTTCGGACTTACTCAGGATGAATTAAGCAAAAAAATAGGTAAAAGCAGAACTGCAATTACAAATACCATGAGAATTTTAAAGCTTCCTTCAAAGGTTCTTGAATTAATTGAAGAAGGAAAGCTTACAGAAGGTCACGCAAGAGCAATTTTAGGTGCAAAAAATGAAGAAGCTATGATAAAGCTTGCCCGGACTGTTGTGAATCTTGATCTTAGTGTGCGTCAGACAGAAGCACTTGCAAAGGGAAAAGAAGAAAAAGCTAAGAAGGAAGTTAAGGTTGACCGTGATGTGAAGAATGCAATTGATTCTTCCGTTAAGGGACTTGAAAAGAAGTACGGTCTTAAGGTTAATATCAAATATTCAGATAAATTTAAAGGAAAGCTTGAAATCAGCTTTAAAGATATGCAGCAGATGAACAGACTTTTTGAATTACTTGGAGAATAATAATGAACAACAAAAATCATAACGAAAAAAATCTTATTAAATATTCAATTACCCTTTTGGTTGTTGCTATGATATGCATTTTAATAGGCGGAATAAGCCTTTCAAGAAGTATTAACCGTGGCGATGACAGAATAATCAGAAATTTTAATTCAAATGACAAGGTTCAGGAGGTAAGTAATCAGAACCTTGCACTTACTCAGGAAAACAACAGATTAAATGGTGAAATTGAAAAGCTTACCGCAGAAAAGGAAGAAATTCTTAAGGAAAAGGAATCTGCTGTAAATGAAAATGAAGCCTACAGACTTTATATTCAGGCTCAGAAAATAAAAGAAACCGATAAAGAAAAATATGACGAAATAATGAACAACATAAATAATCTTGAAATAAGTGATGAATTAAAGAATGAGCTTACAGAACAGGGTGACTTTTAAATATGTTTAAATATGCAGCTCCTGTATTTTTGAAGGGACAGGAAAAAGAAAAAAATATAACTGCGTTTTTTGCGGCAAATTTTGAATATGAAGGGGATAAGCCTGTAATACTTGATATTACGGGTTCATCGGTGTACAGAGTTACTGTAAACTCAGACACAGCCTGCGACAGCAGAATTAAAAAGGTTATGAGTATGTTCTGTTATGAAACGGTTGATATAACACCGTTTGTAACCGAGGGAATAAATCAGATAGTAATTGAATGTGCGGGATATTTAAGTGACGTAAACGGTGAAGAACAGAAAAATTTTATAATGGCAGAAATTTTTTGCGACGGCAGACCGCTGGTTGCTACCGGCTGTAATTTTATAGGCTTTGTGGATGCCGAACGTGAAAAAAGCACAGAAAAAACAGAAAACGGCGATTACAGAGAAAAGTACAGAATTTCCGGTGCCACAATGATTAAAACGAATGTAGATATAATCGACCTTGGCACAATGCGTTTTAAAGGAATTTTTTCAGAATACAAATATTCCTACAAAAATGCGGTAAAGGCACTTGAAAAAGGCAAATTTACTCCTTACAAAAATGTTGAAACCCGTTATCCTGTAACCCTTACTGACGGCGAATATGCACTTTTTGATATGGAAAAGGAAATGGAAGGTTTTGTACGGGTTGCTTTCAAAACCGGGAAAAAGGCAAAAATAAGAGTAAGCTACTCTTTATCTAAGGAACGTGAGGACGGCTTTATTGATTTTGATGTTATAGACGGCGAGTTTGAAAGAGAAAGCTTTCACAGAATTAATTTAAGATATATTAAGGTAACAGTTTTAGAAGGGGAAGCTGAAATTCATCTTGCAGGCGTTCATAAAATCGAATAAAATTCGTTATTATTTATATTGAAAAAAATGTTTTTTGTGGTAAAATGAATAAGAATAAATAGCAGAAAGGCTATAATATTATGAACCAGAAAAAAATAGCACAAATTGCAAAGGTATCTCCGTCAACAGTATCAAAGGCTCTTTCGGGAAGTAAGGAAGTAAGTCCTGCTCTTGCGGAAGAAATAAAAAATATTGCTATCCGTGAGGGTTATTTTGACGAAAAAAGAAAAAGAAGAGTAGAAAAAAACAGAAAGAAAGGCGCATTGATTGCAGTTGTCTGTCCGGAAATAATAAGTATTTACTATTGCAGGATTATTTCTAATATAAAGGAAGAGGTAGAAAAAAGAGGCGGTCAGGTTGCTGTTTATATTTATGATTTTGATGAACGGAAGCTGAATGATATTTTTAAAATGATTATTTTAAAAAATGAAACCGACGGTATTATTACCTTTTCACAGAAAAAGCTCCAGGTAAAGCCTTCAATTCCCACCGTTGTCTTAAACAAAGACGATGATGCAGAAGAACAGTGGTGCGATGTTGTTTGTGCGGGAGGATATGAGGTAACAAATGAAGCTATAAATTACCTTAAAAAGATGGGACATAAAAAAATAGGTTTCGTTGGAGAAAAATATACAACCGGCAGATGCAAAAATTTTGTAAAAGCACTTGAAAACAATGAAATTGAAGTAAATAATAATTATATTTATGAAAGTGATCAGAGATTTGAAAAAGCAGGCTATGATGCAGCAATAAAAATATTTGAAAGTGAAGACAGACCTACAGCAGTTTTGGCAGCATACGATGAAATTGCCATGGGACTGATTCATAAGCTTAATAAAGAAGGAATTTCAGTTCCTGACGATATATCTGTAATAGGTATAAACGATATTTTTTATGCATCCTTTGCCCAGATACCTCTTACAACCGTACAGGTTTATAAGCATCAGCAGGGCGTCGAGGCTGTAAGGCTTCTATATGATAAAATACTAAAAAAGAGTAATGAGTTACAAAAATTTGTGGTAGGGTACAGACTTATTATAAGAGATACAGTGAAAAACTTGAATAAGGAAGCGAATGACAATGACAGATAAATTTTCAACAACGGCGTATAAAAGGTCAAGATGGATATATGCAATGCAGTGTACCTTTGAATATCTCATAAATTTAATTATAACGGGAGCGTTTTTTTCGAAGCTCGCAAAGCATATAGGAATGAGCGATTCACTTACGGGTATAATACTTTCCATTTCATCCCTTGCTTTTATGTTTCAGATTTTATCTATACCTTTGGTAGGAAGACTGAAAAGTCTTAAAACAATAACCCTTATTTTTAACTCACTTGCACAGTTTATACATGTAAGCGTGTTTTTAACACCGTTTTTTGACGTATCTCAAAAAACAAAAGAGATACTTATAATCGTAGGAATAGTTCTTTCCTACTTTTCAATATATCTTGTTTCCGGGATGTTGTTTAAATGGGGAAATTCTTTTGTTGAACCGCATAAAAGAGGCGTGTTTTCAGCAATAAAGGAAATGATTTCTTTAGGCTGCGGTGCAGTTTATTCTCTTGTGGTAGGCTTTGTTTTTGATGCATTTGAAAGTGCAGGACAAATAGAAAAAGGCTTTACGCTTATCTTAATAATAGGTTTTTCAATAAGCATTATAAATTTAATTTGTTTGTTACTTATAAAGAAGGACGAACCGCAGAATAATAAGGCAACAAATCCTAAAACAAAGGATATAGTGGAAAATACAATTAAAAACAAAAATTTCCGCCATGTTCTTATTCTTCAGCTTTTGTGGGATGTGGGAAGATGTGCAACAGTAGGCTTTCTTGCAACGTACAGAACAAACGATTTGCTTATAAGTGTTGGTATAATTGAAATAATGAACGTTTTAGGTCAGATAGCAAGACTTCTTGTTTCACAGCCATTCGGTAAGTATTCCGACAGAAAATCCTTTGCAAAGGGTATGAAGCTTGGCCTTGGTATAGCTGCGGCAGGATACGCAATTGTTGTTTTCACAATGCCACAGACCTGGTTTTTCATTGCAATATACGGCATACTTAATTCCATAGCATTTGCAGGAATAAATGCCAACAGCTTCAACGTTACCTACAGTTACGTAAAGGAAGAATACATAGTTCAGGCAATGGCAATAAAGAACAGTATAGGAGGCATTGCAGGCTTTATAACGGCACTTCTTGCAGGTAAATTCTTAGCTTTCTATCAGCAAAATTCTTTATTTCTGTTCGGTATAAAGATTTACGGACAGCAGATACTTGCACTGTTTTCTGCAATAGTGATAGGGCTTGCGGCATTCTATATACATAAAGTAATAGAAAAACAGAAGGTTCTCCATCAATAGAAAATAATTAAATTTTTAAAAACAGGGCAGATAACGCCACAGCCAGATAAGGCAGTTTTGGTTTTGAAGCCATATTTTTAATTTATACTACATCAAAAAAGCCCGTAATATTATTGTACGGCAAAAACACCAGAAACACACTTGGTTTCATATGTTTGAAGACAGGTAAAATTGGAGAGATATTTAATGTTCGCTGTTGCAAACAGTTACCACTACCCGAAGGCGAAGAAAATTTCGAATCATATTTTATACACAGCTTCGCAGACAGTACTTATTGTACGGCAAGAAGCTGTGTATAAAAAAGCCACGGAAACTTTTGTTTCCGTGGCTGTTAGGGTCGAAATTTACTCGCCTTCCAATATATTAGAGTTCTGCAAAATACTTAATTGTTCTTACCATCTGGCTTGTGTATGAGTTTTCATTATCATACCATGAAACAACCTGAACTTCGTAAAGGTCGTCGCCGATAGGAGCTACCATTGTCTGTGTAGCATCGAATAATGAACCGTATGTGATACCGATGATATCTGAAGATACGATTTCATCTTCGTTGTAACCAAATGAAGCAGAAGCAGCAGCCTTCATAGCAGCATTGATGCCTTCCTTTGTTACGTCTTTACCCTTAACAACAGCTGTAAGGATTGTTGTTGAACCTGTTGGAACAGGAACTCTCTGTGCAGAACCGATTAACTTACCGTTAAGTTCAGGAATAACAAGACCGATAGCCTTTGCAGCACCTGTTGAGTTAGGAACGATGTTAACAGCACCAGCTCTTGCTCTTCTTAAGTCACCCTTTCTGTGAGGACCGTCGAGGATCATCTGATCGCCTGTGTAAGCATGGATTGTAGCCATGATACCTGACTGAATAGCAGCGTAATCGTTTAATGCCTTAGCCATAGGAGCGAGGCAGTTTGTTGTACAAGAAGCAGCAGAAATAATCTGATCTTCCTTTGTAAGTGTATTTTCGTTAACGCTGAATACGATTGTCTTAAGGTCGTTACCTGCAGGAGCAGAAATAACAACCTTCTTAGCACCTGCATTTACGTGAGCCATGCTCTTTTCCTTTGAGCAGTAGAAACCTGTACATTCAAGTACAACGTCTACATCAAGCTCGCCCCATGGGCATTCGTTAGCGTCTTTGATAGCGTAAATCATAATCTTCTTGCCGTCAACTACGATGTAGTTTTCGCCGGCTTCAACTGTGTGACCGTCGTATCTGCCCTGTGATGAGTCATACTTTAAAAGATGAGCAAGCATCTTAGGATCTGTTAAGTCGTTGATAGCAACAACTTCATAACCTTCTGCACCAAACATCTGTCTGAATGCAAGACGACCGATACGGCCGAAACCATTAATAGCAACTTTAACTGACATATTAATTTCCTCCTTGAGAATATCAAATTTTCACCCGTATATTATACCACCAAACTGTTTAAAATACAAGTGTTTTTTAACAAATTTAACAAATAAAAGTTAATTTTTTTCAAAATTGTGTTCGTTTTAATCTGTAACGACACCTTTTTTGAGAATTACGTTAGCATAAAGTGCACTTTCACCTGTGTAAACAACAGCGTAAGCCTGCTTTGCTCTTTCGTAAAATTCATATCTTTCTAAAAATTCAGGCTTTGCGTCGGTGTATTTACCTGTAATTTCAGCATATGTGTCCCAGATAGGGGTTTCAACATCGTCGCCGGGAACCTTCGCCATTAAATAAACGGGCTGAGCATAAGTGTCGAGGGGAAGTAATTTAAGCATAGCTTCAATAACCTCGGGAGCATTGTGACCGTCAAGACGAACAAGACGCTGTGCAATGCTTGCAGCAGGGAAGTTGCCGTCCGAGATAACAATTTCGTCACCGTGACCCATTTCCATCATAATTTTAAGCAAATCGGGTGAAATAATCTTATCAATACCTTTTAACATTTTTATTTTCCTCCTGTTTTTGTAATTTATACCTGAATTATACTATATTTAAAGAATTATTTCAAGATGTTTTATACTTTCGTAACCTAATTTTGCATTTTTGTCTTTTTGCGTTGACGAAGAAGGTTATTAATGTTAAAATAACAATATCACAAAGGATGCGGAGGAAACAAAAATGAAAATGTTTGATATGCATATTCATGCTGTTAATAAAGAGGTTGACCCAAAAGGATTGCTGGAAAATCTTGAAAAAGCAGGACTTTACGGATGCTGTGTTTTTTCAACAAAGCCCAAAGAAAATGTTCCCGAGGTGGGGATTTCCTTTGAAGAAAGACTCAGTGAGGTTCTTTCCTGGAGTAAGGGTTATGAGGACAGAATTTTTCCCGTGCTGTGGATTCATCCTTATGAAGAAAATATAATACAAAAGGTGCATATTGCCGTAGAAAAAGGGATTGCAGGCTTTAAAATGGCGTGCACCAACTTCTACGTATACGAGGAAAAGAGTCTTGAAGTTTTGCAGGAAATCGCAAATTTGAATAAGCCTGTAATTTTTCATACAGGAATACTCTGGGACGGACAGGTATCCTCCGACCGTAACCGACCCATTCACTGGGAAGCACTTATAAATATTAAAGGTCTTCGTTTTTCTATGGGTCATTGCTCCTGGCCGTGGGTTGATGAATGCATTTCTCTTTACGGCAAATTTATGAACACGCTAATGGAAAAAGAAACTGCCGAAATGTTCTTTGACATAACCCCCGGAACTCCCGATATTTACCGTGAAGAATTAATGACAAAGCTTTACACAATCGGCTACGATGTGGGAAAGAATATTATGTTCGGTACAGACTCATATGCTCATAAATATAATTCTGCCTGGGCATCAAAGTGGCTTGAAACAGACAGAAAGCTTATGGATAAATTAGGTGTAAGTCAAAGTTGCCGTGAGGACTTGTATTATAACAATGTTTTAAGATTTTTCGGAAAAACGGAGGAAAAGATTAGTCGGAATATCCCCGATACCGACGATGCAAATGCATGGAGTCCCGTAAACGAAGAGGTTTCGGAAATTATAGAAAAATGGTACAAAGCTCTCGAATTTCCAAAGTATTTTGATAAAGAATTTTATCCTGCTCTCAAAAATATATCTGTTTCGGATGCAATAACTATTGAAAATTACGATTATACCGAAACAGACGGAAAGAGAAATCTTTTATCTTTCCTTTTCCTGTGCGAAAAATTAAAAGAAAGGTACACAGAAAAGGGAATAAGCGAAGAAATTTTAATTGATACAGCAAAAGACCTTGTTATCTGGACAGATACCTGGAGCGACCTTAAAAACACCTTGTACTTTGGCGAGCTTTCCTGGCTTAAAAAGCATCTTTCAGGAAAACTATTTAAGCTTGGAAGACTGCAGTTTTGCATGAATCAGGCAAAACACGACGCACCTGAAGTGAATTTATTCAAGGGCGATAATGTAATAGAAGTTCACATTCCTGCCTGCGGCCCACTTGATTATGATGAGTGTGTAAAATCAATAGAAATAGCAAAAGAATTTTTCGCAAAATATTTCCCCGAATATGAATATAAATGCTTTACCTGCCGTTGCTGGCTGCTTGATGAAACATTAAATGAAATTTTAAGAGAAAACAGCAACATATTAAAATTTCAGACACTATTTAACATTGTAAGTCAGGAAAAAGATGATGCAATACTGCGATATGCTTTCAGGTGGAACACCAACAGATTCAACGTAAAATATCTTTACCCAACCAACAGCTTTCTTACAGGTATCCAAAAACGCATTTCTTCAGGCGGAAGCTTCTATTGCGGTCTGGGAATAATCAACAAGTAAAAATAGACTGTTTAACAAACATTTCTCATATATAAAATATATAAAAACGTAGGGGCAGATTAATTAATCTGCCCGTTTTTTCAAAATATTATAAAATAATTAAAAAAAGACTTGATTTTTTTTAAAAAATATAGTATAATAATTTTTGCTGTTGAAACAGCTGAAATTTAATAGTGATATCGAGATGTAGCGCAGATGGTAGCGCGCTTGCTTTGGGAGCAAGATGCCGCAGGTTCGAATCCTGTCATCTCGACCAAACAAATAAACACACCATTTGGTGTGTTTATTTGTTTAGCTTGATGCCAAAAGGATAAGAACGCCTCAGGCGTTCGTTTAGGCAACCAAAATGCGAAGCAGATTTCAATTATAAAATATGAATTTTGTAGGGGACGATGCCCACATCGTACCGCAGAAAGCATCCGTCCCTGCGTTTATGTATAAGAAATATGTAAATGGCTGTCGTGTGACAGCCATAGAGGGAAAAGTTAGTTGAATTTCTTCATATTATCGTTTTTGTTTTCGTTCTTGTTGTTCTGATTGTTCTTGTTGTCATTTTTGTTCTGTTCATTCTTGTTGTTGTTCTGGTTGTTGTTTTTGTTCTTTTCCATCTGAAAACGCCTCCAAATTAATTTTGCATAAGAATTCTTATGCTGAATATATTTTTTACGCAGAGTATATTTTTATACTTTTTTTCGGCGACATTTATTGACAAAATTTTTATTTATATTATACTGTAACTGAAAGGAATGAGGAAAATGAAAAAAATTTTTCTTGTACTGATGGTGTTTTGTGTGATTTTTTCACTTTCGGGGTGTAAAAAGAACGCACTTACGGAAGCGGATATGATGAGTGTCGTAAACGAAAACGGCCTTAATGTGTTAAATGCCGAAAACTGCGGTTTTAAAGGCGATGAGCTGACACTTAAGGTATCAAAGGTAAATATTGAAAAAAGCAATGTTTTTGAAGACGATGCCAGCTGTGACATCGAAGTGCTTCTTGAAGGCGACGAGGTTAATGCAAAGCTGTATTACCGTTGTGACCTTACAAAGGCTAAAAAGGGCTGGACATTGAAAACGGTTAAAAATTATCAGAGGTTTGTTTTAATGCCGATAAAGGGTGTTGATGATGCAACGGCTCTGGAAGAAATAGAAAACGAATATCCACTTTGTGATAAATTTGTTATTGAATCAAATACCTTTGATGAAGAAAACCGAAGCTGTGAGGTTGTAGCATCCTTTGAAAGGGAAAACGAAATATCTGTTGCATCGGGAAAAATAACCTGCAAATATGTTTTTGATGAGAAAGAGCTTGAATGGGTAAGAAAGAGCTGTCAGGAGGATGTTGAAAAGGTCGGAAAATGGACGCCTCACGGTAAATGGTATTTTACAGATGATAAATATTTTTACTGCATCGAGATAACCGATTTTTCTGAGAAAAAGGAAAACGCAAAAATAAATGTGGTAGCAAGTGAGCATAAGTCTGTAGTATATACAGCAGATTTTCAGCAAACTGCAGATGTCCTTGTTACAGCAGATAACAATCGTATTTATTTTGAACCCTTCGATGTGGAAATCGGAGAAGAAACAGTTAGTCTTATGCTGTGTCTGAGAGAAGAAGCACTATATTTCCATACTGACAATACCGATGATTATGAGAAGGTAAATCTGACGAGAATAAGCAACTATTGAATAAGGAGTGTAAAGAAATTAAATTTCTTTACACCCCTTAATTTTTACAAAATTATTTTTTAGCCGGAATTTTTGTTGAAATGAACACTATCAAAGAGATGATAACCATTACAATGAAAATACCGAGCATTCCTACGCCCATAAGCTTGAAGGCGTTGTTTAAATCTATCATATCTATATTTGCTTTTTCAAGAAGCTGAATCATAAATAAACAGTCCTTTCCTTAATTAATGTATCATCTGTGGTACTAAGCTTAAAATCATACCGCCTGCAATAACAGATGCAATCTGACCTGATACGTTAGCACCTACTGCATGCATAAGAAGGTGATTTGTGGGGTCAGCTTCAAGTCCCATTTTCTGAATAACACGTGCAGACATAGGGAATGCAGAAATACCTGCCGCACCAACCATAGGGTTGATTTTCTTTTTGCTGAAGAGGTTTATAACCTTTGCAAAGAATACACCTGCAACAGAGTCAAACACGAACGCAACAAGACCGAGACACATAATGATAATGGTATCTATATTAACGAACTGTGCCGCCTGCATACTGAATGAAATTGTTATACCTAAAAGAAGTGTTATAAGGTTTGCAAGAACGTTCTGAGCCGTATCGGAAAGTGAGTTTAAAACTCCGCATTCACGAAGCAGGTTACCAAACATCAAAAAGCCTACAAGAGCAACCGAGGTAGGAGCGATAAAGCCTGCAACAAATGTAACGATTATAGGGAATGCAATTCGAATACCCTTTGAAACATTTGAAGGATTGTAAGGCATTTTAATCTGTCTTTCCTTTTTGGTTGTAACAAGCTTAATGGCAAATGGCTGAATAATAGGAACCAGAGCCATATAAGAATAAGCCGCAACAGCTATTGCACCCACGTATTTTGATTTTAAAACCTGTGAAACCAGGATTGAGGTAGGGCCGTCAGCCGCACCGATAATACCGATAGATGCCGCATCCCTTAAATCGTAGCCGAAGAGAACGGCAATTGCGATAACGAAGAAAATACCGAACTGTGCTGCCGCACCGAAAAGAAACATCTTAGGGTTTGATAACAGCGGACCAAAGTCAATCATAGCACCGATACCTATGAATAAAAGCAGAGGCATTGCTTCCGATGCTTCAATCATACCTTCAAAGAGCCACTGAATAATACCCTGAACCTCACCGATTCCTTCGATGGTCTGATTTAAAACTCCTGTAAAGGGAAGGTTTACAAGAATCGCACCAAAGCCCATAGGCAGCAAAAGTGCAGGTTCATACCCTTTTTTGATAGCAAGGTAAATTAAAAGTATACCCACAAGGTACATAAGACCCTGCTGCCAGGTTACCGCTTTAAAACTTTCCAATAAAAACTCCATTTTTACGTCTGCCTTTCATAATTCATATTTAAAGCAAAGCTTTATTAAATAAATTCGGGAGAAATGAATACCAAAATATACCCATTTAACATTGTATCACAATATTTTTACTTTTTCAAGAAAAATCAGCCAAATGCAGTAAATTTTATTGACAGAAAAAAAGTGCTGTGTTAAAACGTAAAGAGGAAAATAACAGGTAATAAATTATAGCTTCTTTTCCATATCAACATGGAATTTTCAGTAATAAATCAAGAAAGGAAGAGGAAAATGAAAAAAAGTTCATAACCACAAAAAAATGTCTGAATTAAAAATTTAAGCCAATGAAACGGCAAAAACAAATCCCCTGCACGGCACACCGCCGGGCAGGGGATTTTTGTAATGTGAGGACTTATCCTTATAAATTTATTTGTATTTTATTCTTCTTCAAAATTATCAGGAGCTTCTAACTTATCTACCGAACGTAATTTTCTGTTCATTGCGTTGGTTCTTGTGGTCATTAATTTGTCAAGCTCTGTGCCTGCCTGATTGATTCGCTCCTGTGCCTTGGCAAGGGCATCGTTGAATTTGGCAAATTCCGTTTTAACCTCTGAAAGTACGTTCCATACCTCCATACTTCTTTCCTGAATAGCAAGTGTTTTAAAGCCCATCTGCAAGCTGTTTAAAAGTGCCGCCATGGTTGAAGGGCCTGCAATGTTTATCTTGTAATCCTTCTGAAGAATTTCAACCATTCCTAAATTAACCGCTTCGGAATAAAGACCCTCCGACGGCAGGAACATAATGGCAAAATCCGTTGTGTGAGGTGGTGAAACATACTTTTCGTGAATATCCTTTGCTTCGCTCTTTAACGTAGTCTTTAAAAGCTCACGGCAAGCCTTTATCTTGTCGGCATCTGCCTCTTCGTAGGCATTCTGCAGGTTCATATATGTATCTGCAGGGAATTTTGCATCAACAGGAAGATAAACAAAACCGCCGTCTTTGGGCATTTTAACCGCAAATTCAACACGGTTACTGCTTTCAGGCACCGTTGCCACATTTTCATCGTACTGGGATACCGTAAGAATTTCCTTTAAAATAGCACCAAGCTGAATTTCACCTAAAATACCTCGTGTTTTAACACCGCTCATAACCTTTTTAAGGTCGCCTACGTTTGAAGCAAGGGTTTTCATTTCACCAAGACCCTTATAAACCTCTTCAAGTCTTTCGCTGACTAAACGAAAGGATTCGTTCATCTTCGTTTCTAAAGTCTTCTGCAACTTTTCGTCAACTGTTTTACGCATTTCGCTTAATTGATTTGCGTTGTCCTCCGCTATATGCTTTAAAGAGTTTTCCATAGCAACTCTTATATTCTCAAGACGTCTGTCGTTGGAGTTTTCAAGAGATTTTATTCGCTCCTCCATAAGAGTAAAGTTATTTGTAACGCTCTGATTACTCATAAGATTAATATCCCTTACCGCATCAATAATTTCCCTGTTGTCCGGCTTCGTTTTTTTTGTAAAAACAGCAATCAACGTTATAATGTTTAATAAAATGCATATAGCACCAATAAAATAAATCATAGTTATACCTCTGAATTAATTAAAATAAGCCTTTTTCCATAGATTCGTAAATGATTTTTGCCATGTCGCCACGGGTGAATAAATCCATTGCCGTGGTATCTTCTTCGGACAAAATCCCTTCGTTTATTAAGATGTCGAGGGCTTCCTCCCAGTTAAATTCTTCATAGCTTCCTGCACGAAGTATCATTGTTGCAAATTGTGTTGATGTAACAGGCTCATCGGGTGCAAACATTTCGTTTCCGACACCCTGTATCAAGCCCAGTGAATAGGCATTCTCTGCTGCACCGTAGCCCCAATGACTTTGCGGAACATCAGAAAACGTCTGCACCGATGCTTCACTTTCGGTACTTTCACCCATTGCACGAAGGAGCATCGTTGCTGCCTCAATTCGTGTCAAAGGCTTTAACAAATCAAGCCCATTCTCATTTCCCTGCAAAAGCCCTCTTTCCTGCAAACTAAAAGCCTCATTTTCAAAGGTTGGTTTTTCTTGTCGAATAAATTTGCTGCCTTTTGACAGTTCATTTACAACATCTTTAAGCGGATATAACTTATACGGTTCAAAAGGTTTCAAGAAATCTCTCCATATTTGATCTTCATAAAAACGCATTAAATACTCGTTTTCGCCGCAGTCTATATATAAAAACGGAATTGTCAGTTGAAAAGAGAAAATTTTTATATCTTCAACCTTTGTTTCATTTTTTTCTAATAATAATTCTTTAATATATTCTTCATTTTTTATAACTTCTACATTTTCACTGTAAATGATAGTACCTGAATATGTGTTATAAAAGGTTTCGTTTGTAGGTGCTATTAATTTACCGGATAAATCATATTCTTCCAAAACAGGAACTAACCAAAATTCATTTTTGCTGAACAAATACTTAAAAGAATTTACATCGGCATACTGTTTTACATAATTTCGTTTAACACTTAATAACGTCACCTTGACTCCGCATGAAAAATCTGGACGTTCGTAATTTAATCGATATTCATATTCCTCTTCATCGCTATCGGTTTCCATTTTTCCAAGGGCTTTATACCCTTCTAACATACCGGGCCATGTTCGGTTAAACTCTTCTACAAATTGAGCATCCATATCCGCTATTTGTTCTTCGGAAAAATTATTTTCAAGAATTATGGCATTTAATTTTTCGTGCAAGCCTTCAACTTCCTTCGTTTCTGCCATTGCTGTTATATTTGCCGTAAGCACACAGATAACAAGCACTATTGATATAAGTTTTTTCATAAAACGTCTCGTATAATATAATTATCCTCAAACTAAAGATAATTGTATTATACTTTTCCTTTCTTTAAATTTTTATTTTAACAACTGCAATTATCTGTTTAGTGATAGATCGTAGTTGTTTTTTTGTTTTGTTTATACCAAAGGATAGCTACCTTTGATATAATATATAGGCACTGTGGATTTGTTCATAAAATTTACAGCTTCGACTGTTCAAAGGAGACTCAAACCACAGTATTTCGCCTTAATTGTTAATCAGTTAGTTAACGCTTTGACGTTTTTATTTGCGAGATTACATTGTCGAAATTCTTGTGGCAAACAAGCAGTGCTAATTATTTTTTTAGGAGGTTTTAACCTAATGTATTTTGTTGGAATTGATGTTTCCAAATACAAGTATGATTGCTTTATCGTATCTTCAGACGGTGAAGCTCCTTTTGGTGTATTTTCCTTTGAGAACAACAAACAAGGTTTTGAAATGTTTCTTGACAGATTGAATTCTCTTAATTCTTCTGAAGAAAAAAGAATAGGATTTGAATCTACAAGTCATTACACTTTAAACCTTAAGCTGTTCTTAGAGAAACACTCCTACACCTTTGTGGAGTTTCAACCAGCTCTGATTAGTCAGTACGGAAAAGCTCTATCGCTTAGAAAGACTAAAACCGATGCAATAGATTCGCAGACTATTGCTCGTTGGTTAATGACAGTAGAGTACAAACCCTATCCATCGTCATTTTACCACAATTATTCTCTAAAGTCACTAACTAGATTAAGATTTTCTTTAATTAAGCAAAGAACTTTTTATTTAATCAGAATTACTGACATTTTAGACCACATTTTTCCTGAGTTTAAACCGTTTTTTAACAACAACTTTAGCTCCACAGCTTTACATATTCTTGAAAAGTATGGTTCGCCTGAAAAAATTGCAGCATTCAGAACCACTTCATATGATGAACTTCGCAAGATTTCAAGAGGTAAGTTTTCTATGCAGAAATTTCTTGCTTTAAAAGAACTTGCAAAAAATTCTGTTGGTGTTTCCAATCGGATTTTTGAAATGGAGCTATCTTGCGTTTTAAGGCTCTATCGTCAAATTGATGAAGAAATCACCAATATTGAAGCTGAAATTAAAACTCTTACTCTTGAACTTAACAGACCTTGTTTAACTATTCCCGGAGTTGGAATTTTATCTGCCGCAGTTATCCTTTCTGAATATGGAGATATATCCAAATTCAAATCACCGGCACAGATGCTTTCTTTTGCAGGTTTAGAACCTGGCTACTTTCAATCAGGTCAATCTGAGCATACAGGTCATATGGTTAAGCGTGGTTCATCACATTTAAGATGTGCTATTATCAATTGTTGTTTACCTTTAATTCAGTTCAATATGACGTTTGCTGAATTCTACGCCAAAAAGCGTGCTGAGGGTAAACCACACAGGGTTGCTTTATCTCATGTTGCCAAGAAGTTAATCAGGTTGATTTATACACTTGAAACCACTAATCAGCCATTCAAAGCAGACAAGCTTCTATAACTAACTTCTAAAACTTATACTTTAGACTTTTTAAAAAATTAATTTTAAAGGGTCTATTTGTCATGCAATCTTTTATTTTAAAAATTTCTTTGTACTTTTTTCTAAAAAACTATTGACTTTTAATAGTTAGTCTCCTTTGTTTTAAGTATAACTTAAATACTGTAATTAGTCAACAAGCATATTTCACTTTGTACAGCAATAACATTAAAAGAAGAAGGAGTGAATTTGTTATGGCACAAGGCTATATTTTAGTACAGGTATCGGTGGCACAGCAAAGCCTGCCGCTTGAAAACGCTAAGGTTGAGATTTATGCCCACGACGGTGAGGAGAGGAATTTGATAAGCTCATCTTTTACTGACCCCGAGGGAAAAACTGTTCGTTTTACCGTGGAAGCACCTGACATTTCTTTTTCCGAAACACCGGATAATACGAGTACACCTTTTAGCTTGTTTGATGTTTTCATAACCTCGTCAGGCTTTTATTCCGTTGCAGTAAGGGATATGCAGGTTTTTGCTGAAAGAACGTCAATTCAGTATGTAAATATGATACCTCTTCCCGAAGGTGTGACGGAGGGCGAAAAAATAATAGTTGTAGTTCCTCAGAATCTGTAAAAAAGGAGATTTTTATGCCAACACCATATATTCCCGAAACAATAACAGTCCATTTAGGACCTCCCGACTCAAATGCACAGAATGTTACATTAACCTTTCCTGAATACATAGAAAACGTGGCATCGGGTGAAATTTATCCAACCTGGCCCGTTGAATCATTAAAAGCAAACATATATGCACAGATAAGCTTTGCTTTAAACAAAATCTATCTTGAGTTTTACCGCTCCCGTGGCTACGATTTTGATATAACAAATTCAACTGCCGTCGACCAGTCTTTTTCTCCGGGGCGAAATGTGTTTGAAAACATAAGCGAGCTTGTTTACGAAATATTTGACACCTACATAAGACGTGAGAATTTTACCGAACCGTTGGCGGCGAGGTTTTGCAACGGCACCACCTCAACCTGCGAAGGGCTTAGTCAGTGGGGAACGGTGGATCTGGCAAATCAGGGGGAAATAGCAATCGACATTTTAAAAACCTACTACGGGGACGACATAGTTTTAAACACCGACACTCCCGTAAGGACAATAGTTGAATCCTATCCCGGTACGGCACTTCGCCTCGGCACAAATAACCGTTTTGTGTATACGGCAGGGTATATGCTTAATTTAATTTCCACTCACTATCCCATTATCCCGAAAATAAACCCTGTAGGTTATATTTACGATGAAAATATGGAAAATGCGGTAAGAGTGTTTCAGGAAACCTTTAATTTAACCGTTGACGGAATAACGGGCAGAAACACCTGGTACAGAATGGTTTATTTATATGTAGGAATACGCAATTTAACGGAGCTTCATTCCGAGGGTGTCATCTTAGAAGGAACTCCTGCAGGAAGCAGAGTTGCAGGTATTGATGAGCATACAAAGAGTGTTGAGCTGATGCAGTTTTATTTAAGGGTTATTTCAGCCTTTTACCCTACAATTCCACGTGTTGAAATAACGGGAATTTACGACCAACAGACACAAAATGCCGTTATTGCCTTTCAGAAACAGTTTCTTATGGACGAAACGGGAGTTGTCAGCGAAGAAACCTACGATGATATTTACAGAACCTACATAACTCTTACACCCTACCTTGACGAATTTAATTTAAGACTCGAAAGCTTTACCGATACTACCCTTTCACCGGGGTCTGTAAACGAAGAGGTGCGACTGCTGCAAAAGCAGCTTAATTATGTAATGGGAACGGATATAGCAGAAACAGGAATGTACGGAAGTCTTACTAAAAAAACTGTTTCGGAGTTTTGCAAAAGTGTGGGTGTTCCCGGCTCCGGAAGTGCCGACAAAAGAACCAAACAGCTTTTGCGGGATGAGTATCTGATAAAAATAAGCTCAATCAACCCTAAAATTACACAGTATCCCGGCTACGACCTGGCAATGGGTATGGAGGATAATATGTTAAAAAACACAAGACAGACTGTGACCACTCCCGTAAAGCATCTTCAGCAGACCTTAAGAAGCATCGGTTACCGTGTTATCCCCGACGGTGTTTACGGTCAGTCTACGCAAATGGCAGTAAAACAGGTACAGAAAAATGCACAGCTTCCCGAAAGCGGAGAGGCAGACACCGAAACCTATAATGCCATAAGAGCTTTGTACAGAGAGGGAAAAGGAAATGAAGTATAAGATTTATTCACTTCTTGTGGTAGTATCAATCTTTATAACTGTAGCGGCAATATATTTTATTTTCGGAAATTCACAGCCGCCTGAGCAGAAAATAATAGAAATACAGGATTGCGAGGTGTATGAGCCGGATGAAGAAATTCTTAAGCTTGAGCACGGCGACCCGACATAATATAATAAGTGCTGTTTTGTCGGTGATATTGCTTATGGTACTTGTAAATGTAAAAAAAACACCCTTCGGAGCGGTATACGTTTCCAACAACGGTGAAATTTTTTACAATCTTCCCGTAATAATGTATCACAGCGTTCTTGACAGCACCTCACGTGCATCAAAATATGTAATAACGCCTCAGACCCTTAAGAATGATTTGGATTACCTTAAGGAAAAGGGCTACACCACAGTAACAACCTCTGAACTGGTGAATTTCTGCGAAAAGGGCGCTCCGCTTCCCGAAAAACCTGTTATTATAACCTTTGATGACGGATATTTTAACAATTACAGCTACGTTTATCCCGTTTTAAAGGAAACAAATCAGAAGGCGGTGCTGTCCGTTGTGGGGATTTATGCGGATACCTTTTCAAGAGAGGGGGAGGTTCTGAACAACAACTATTCTCATGCCACCTGGAGTCAGATTAAGGAAATGAGCGACAGCGGTCTTGTAGAGATAGAAAACCACTCCTACGATATGCACGACCTTAGCAGAAGAAAGGGGATTCTGCGTAATAAGGGGGAGGACGAACAGCTCTATAAGGAGCTTCTTATAAAGGACACACAAAGAAATTCAAGCCTTATACAGCAAGCGACGGGTAAAGCACCGCTGGCTTATACATACCCCTTTGGTGCGGTATCTCCCCACGGCAGAGAAATTATAGAAGGTCTCGGCTTTAAAGCCACATACGGCTGTGAGGAGGGAATAAATGTCATTACCCGTGACACAGAATGTCTTTTCGGCCTTAAACGCTTTAACCGAGACGGAACCAAAACCACCGAGGAGTTTTTCGGTAAAATATTAAAATGAGGTGTAAAATGTCAACAGTAAACGGATTTTGTTGTTTCAGCAGTAATATTTCCTCCTTGTACTGGGAGCGGATTTGTTCAATTATGACCGAATGCTCTGCAGGAAGATTTGAAAAGCATACATTGTGTTCTTCTGAAAATGCCCTGATGTCGGTATCGGAAAAGGGCAGTATTGCAAGGTTGGGAGAAAAGGTTTGTATTTTCGAGGGCGATATTACCAATTTTAAAACAGTAAGGGAAAAGCTTTCTGATATGGGAGTGCAGGCAGAGGAGAATTTTGCCTCTGCCTTCCTTAATGTATATAATACTATGGGAGCACGTGGAGAAGCGATTGTTTTCGGGGAATTTTCTGCGGTAATATGGGACGGTGAAAGGAAAAAGCTTCTTCTTTTCCGTGATAAGGCAGGAGTGCATCCTTTATACTATGCTTTTAAAAATAACCGCTTTGCCTTTTCTTCGTCAATTAAAGCCCTTTTGAGATTCCCGGGAGTTTATCCTGTTGTAAATAAAGCCGCACTTGCGGAGCTGTTTGGAAACTGCGGTATGGTTAACCCCTGCAGCACACCCTTTGAGGATATAAAAAGAGTGCCGCCGGGGTGTGTTGTTGAGTTCAGCCGTGATGGTGTACGTGTTAAAAGCTATTACTCCATTAACCCTTCCGACAAGTTCAATTCTGAATTCATCGCAAAGGATGCAATACGCATAAGAGGCGGAGAGCGGATATGCTGTAAAAAAGAACCCGACCCGTTGCAACTGGTGTTTTCTGCACTTGATATGGTTGATTACGTTGGCTTTCCTGTGTATATGCCTGTATATTTTGTAACAGAGCTGTTAAAGGAGCAGAAAGCGGAAGAAATATACATACCGTTTCTCCCGCCTGAAATAAATGCGCCCGACCTGAGAACACTTTTAAATGAAAAAAACATCAGCGGAATTGATACAAAATTAGGCGATAAGAACAGCATGGCGGAATATGAAACAAAAACAAATGTGTATTTTGATGATGAAATGAAAGTCCGTGCCGCAGGAAAAATAAAGCTTAAAATCAATACCTTGTACGCTCTGTGGGGTGAGGTGCTTGCCCGCTTCGGGCAGTATACGGGTAAAAAAGCAGTTCTGCCTCTTGCGGATGCAAGGTTTTTAGAATGTGTAACAGACGGCGGTGGAAACGAGTACATATATAAAGGAAGAATTTTTCTGCCGGATTGCGATTTTGTAAGAAATATTCTTGTAAATGAGCTGGGAAAGGGAGAAAGACCTCTGTATAAGTTTCTTGACAAAAAGAAGCTGTGGGAATTTATAAATAACACAGAGGATGTTCTTTCATTATTATATATTCTCCAGACCGATTACTGGTGTCTTAAATACCGTTTGGAACTGAATATGCAGGACGGTATTATTGCAAAAGGATTGTATTTGTAACAAAAACAGGGGTATTTTGTCTGTTATTTTACATTTATGTTACAAAGCGCTTTTGGGTATTGACATTTATTTTTTTCGGTATTATAATCAAGCCGTAAGCAGAAACAGAGGTGTATTCTCCCGAGGTGACTCGCGAAACTCCTCGTGTGTGAATCCCTCATACAAATGTTTTTGCGTATAAAAAATATTTTTTATAAGGAGGCAGATTTTTATGAAAAATCTTGCAAGAGTTCTCTCATTAGTGCTCATCCTTACAATGTTAGTATCAAGCGTTGCTTTCGCTGGTACATTCACAGACATTGAAGAAGGCAGCACATATGCAGAAGCTACATCGGTTCTGAGCGATCTCGGAATCATCTTGGGTTACGAAGATGGAACATTTGGTCCTGACAAGGTAATCACAAGAGCAGAAGTTGTTGCAATCGTTAACAGATTGCAGGGACTTTCAGACGCAGCTAAAGCTGCTGGTGGTACAACAAACTACACAGACGTAGCTGCAGACGCTTGGTATGCTGGCGACGTTAACCTCGCTACACAGATGGGTATCATCTCAGGTGACGGTAACGGTTTATTCAGACCAGACGACCAGGTTAAGTATGAAGAAGCAGTTAAGATGATGGTTGCTGCTTGTGGTTACACACAGGAATATGCTACATCAAGAGGCGGATGGCCTACAGGTTACCTTGTAATCGCTACAGAACAGGGTATCACAAAGGGCTTAGCAGAATCAGCTGGCGCTCCTGCTTACAGAGGCGTTGTTGCTAAACTTGCTTACCAGGCTTTAACAGCTCCAATGATGGTTCTCAGAACTTATGAAACAACAGGTAACGCTAACTACGCTCCAGATAGCGCAACAATCCTTCTTGAAAAGCAGCTTGCAACACACAAACTTTCAGGTTTCGTAAGTGCAAACTCAGCTTCATACATTGAAGGTAACTCAAACACAGATGAAGGTAAGATCAACTTCATCATGACAACTGACAAGATCGGTAAGCAGATGAATGAATTCTCATTCACAACAGCTGATGCAGCTAACGGTCAGAAGGTTATCAAGAACCTCTTAGTTGGTGAAACAGACGTTGACACAACACTTTGCCTTGCTACAGATATTTACGTTCAGGAAAACCTTGACGGTAAGTATGAAGTAGTTGCTTACGTTGTACAGTCAGCTAAGAACAACACAGAATCAATCGAAGATCCTACAGACATCCAGGCATTCGGTAATGCTTCAAAGTCATCTAAGTGGGATACACAGAACAACATCTACTATCTCTCAGTTTATGATGCAGATACAGATACAACAAACACAACTTATTCATTAGATGTTAACGCTAAGCTTCTTCTTAACGGTAACAACATTGGTTTAGTTTCAGCTAACTTAGCTAACTACATCAACACATTCTCAGCTTCATCTCTTACAACAACAGGTCAGACAGCTCTCGGTCTTGTATACGCTCCAACAAGCGGTACAGTAGATCTTATCGATATCGATAACGATGGTTACTATGACTATGTAAAGGTTGATTCTTATGAAACAGCTGTAATGGATGATGAACCATACGGCAACAACACAAAGATTTCAACAACAGCTGGTACAATCAACTTAGACTTCGGTACAAAGACAAACGCTTCTTACACAATCGTTCTTGACGATGAAGTTGTAGACGTTGCAGACCTTAAGAAAGACGACGTTCTTTCAGTAGCTAAGACAGATGCTTACCACTGGACAATTATTGCTTCACGTTCAACAGTTGAAGGTCAGATTTCAGAATGTGACACAACTTCAAATGATATGTCAGATTGGCAGTTAGTAATCGATGGTAAGACATATGTAATTGCTAACCTCTATTCACTTGGTGATGCTGGTCTTACAGGCGTTAACGCTGGTGACGAAGGTATCTTCTACCTCGACGCTTTCGGTAACATCGCACTTTACGATTCAACATCTTCAGGTACAAAGGACTACGGTTTTGTAGTAGCAGCTGGTCAGTATTCATCAGTTGGTGATACAGAATACGAAGTAAGAATCCTTGACAAAGATGGTAATACAAACACATATGTATTAGCAGAAAACGTAAGAATTACAGACCTTGATAATACTATCAGCGGTCAGACAACACCTGCTGCAACAGTATACAATAACTACATCGCTAAGATGCCTGCATTCCAGACAGGTCATGCAGCTGATGCTGACTATGCAGTATGGACACTTAAGGCTAACGGTTCTTATGTAGATTACAGCAACAATGCAATCGCTACAAAAGAAGCTATGGCTGACAACTATGCTGGCAGAATCATTACTTTCACAGTAAATTCTTCAGACAAGATTTCTTCAATCACATTCGCTAAGAGCGGTGTTGATTACAAGAACTTCTCACTCGCTGCAAATGCTGCAGAACTCACATACAAGGCTAAGACAGCTTCATTCGCATCATCATACGGTGTTGCAGAAGATGCAGTTATCTTCAACCTTCCTATCACAAACAACTCAACTAAAGACGACTTCAGCGTAATTTCAGCTTCTTCACTCGAAGATGATGAAAAGTACGTAGTAGCTCTCTTCAGTGTAAACGAAGATGGTAATGCAAGCGCTATGGTTACAACAAGCAACCAGGGCGGTCTCAATCCTGATAAGAACCTCTCAGTTGTATTAAAGGCTATGACAGCTAACAATGCAAACGGTGAAAAGGTTTACAACGTAACATTCGTTCAGGGTGGCGAAGAAAAGACACTTGCTACAACAAACGACATCTTCAATTCAACAACATTTGCTAAGGGTGCAGTATTTGAATACAGCACAGATTCAGAAGGTGCTATCGATAAGGTTGCATTCGACGGCGTTGACAACAACCCACTCGATGTAAACGAAATCGCTGGTAAGAACTACAGCGCTATCTTCAATGAAAATAGCAATGCTAAGGTTCAGTATGTATTTGGTGCAGTTTACGATAAGTTCGCTGCTTCAAGAACAATCAACCTCGTTGCTTATGTAAACGGTGGCACAACAGTTAATGCTAACAACACAGCTAACATCGGCAGACACGTAATTCCTGCTGACGCTCAGGTTGTAGTTATCGACTGCACAAAGTCAAACACAGCAGCTAATAAGGTTGTTGTAGGTTCATTCGGCGACATCCAGTCTTCAAGATGGATCAATGGCCAGGTAGACGAAGATCGTGACTATGCAGTACTCGTTAAGTACTACAAAGAAGAAATCACAGACATCATCGTTTACAAGAACTATGTAAATAAGGTTTACTACGGTAACTAATATTTGCAAAATTAAAAACTAAGATTTTTCAAGCCGGACTTTTGTCCGGCTTGTTTTTTTATATAAAAGCCTCCCTTGTTATAGGAAGAAGTCGCCGGGAAAGGTTCAACAAAAAAGCCTCCCTTGTTAAAGGAAGATGTTGGGGGAAAGGTTCAACAAAAAAGCCTCCTTTGTTAAAGGGAGGGGGACCGTCGGAGACGGTGGAGGGATTGTAATTATTAAAGCATAACAAAAAGGGATGTAAAAAATCATTGATTTTTTACATCCTCATTTTTATAGTATTATAGTTTCAGTTTCATTTTGTTTTGCATATTCAATTGTGTTTCTCGTACCGCCGGGGGTGCCGTTGTAAAAGGCAAGCACCAAGGTTGAATGGTCAACCATCCATTTGTTACGTTTCATATACGCACCCATTGAAAAAACTTCGCACACAGTATGAATCTCGTCTGCTTTTGACAAAATATAATTGTAAAGCTCCTGATTCTGCTTTGACCATTTCTTTTCAAAATCCGGGTGTGGCAGGGCGCAGACAAGGCGTATACCGGCATTGTTTTCCTTTTCCCTTAAAACAATTTCTGCCGCCCACATATCCGTTCCTCTTGCCATTCCGCTTATAAAGGTCGTAAAGCCTCTTGAGATTGCATCCTTTACGGCACTTTCAAGAACTTTTTTTGCCTCCTGCTCCGTAATATTCAATTTTTCCGGTCTGTGCCCCGTAAAACAGCACACCTTGTTTTCAATCATATCTGTAAAAACTCCTTAAATGCATTCCGTTTGTTCGTCGAATGCGTCTGCTTTTACATTTTACCATATGCGTCACTATATTTCAAGTGATAAACATATATTGCATAGATATTGATTTTTTTGGTAAACTATGTTAAAATGTAGGCGTAATATAGATTAGGAGGTGAACTTGTTATGTGTAACAGAAGTACTCTTGATATTTTATTAAAAGAGGCTTACACCGGACTAAAAGAAATTTTTGGAGAAAAGCTTGAAAGTGTTATTCTTTACGGTTCTTATGCACGTGGTGATTATGATTCTGAATCCGATATTGATGTTATGGCTTTGGTTAACCTTGAAAAAAGTGATCTTGCACGTTACAGACGTACTGTGTCAGACCTTGCGAACGATATCGATTTGAAGTACGATGTATTGTTGTCTGTTAAGCTTCAGGATAAGTTCACTTTTGAAAAATATTCAACTGCTCTTCCGTATTATGCAAATGTAATAAAGGAGGGGATTTATATTGGCGTACAGTAAGGAAATTATTGATTTGGTAATGTATCGTCTGAACAAAGCAAAAACTGATTTGGATTCAGCAAAGAAAACTCTTGAGTTAGAGATGTTCGACGCAGCATCCAATCGTTCATATTACGCAATTTTTCATGCAGCACGTGCTGTTCTTGCATTTGATGGTGAAGATTATAAAAAGCATTCAGGTGTTATCAGTAATTTCCAGAAGAATTACATTAAAACAGGAATATTTGATAAGCTGATGTCAAATATAATTAAATCCGCTTTTGATATGAGATGTGACAGCGACTATGAAGATTTTTATGCAGTGCCCCAAGAAGATGTTATAAAACAGGTTGAGGAATCTGAGTACTTTGTAAATCAGATAGAAGCTTACCTGAAAGAGAAAATTGAATTAAATTAAGAGGATGTTTGCTATAGACATCCTCTTTAAAATGCAATAATTATTTGACTTTTTAAATTAATAATAGTATAATTAGTTGTGACTAACTAAGGGACGGAGGGAGAAGTGTGAAACAAAAGTATACTGTTACGGGAATGAGCTGTGCGGCATGCAGTGCCCGTGTTGAAAAGGCAGTTAGTGCTATAGATGGCGTTGAAAAATGTGAGGTTAATTTACTTGCATCGAGTATGACCGTTACAGGCGACGTTACAAGTGAAACTGTAATAGATGCAGTTCAGAAAGCAGGCTACGGTGCATTTGTTGAGGGCGATAAAAAAAGTACCGAAACAAATGACGGATACAAAGAAGCAAATGAAACAAAGCACAGGCTTATATGGTCGGTTGTTTTGTGCCTTATCATAATGTATTTTTCAATGGGTCACCATATGTTTAATTTCCCATTGCCACCGTTTTTTTCGGGTGAATATGTAATTAATGCAACGGTACAGATGCTTCTTTCCTTCTGGGTACTTAACATTAACAGGAAATTCTTTATAAACGGCTTTAAGGGAATTAAAAATTTGTCACCTAATATGGATACCCTTGTGGCAATCGGCTCAGGTGCATCATTTATATACAGTGTTTACGCAGTTTTAATGATGATAAAATACGGTGAGCACTATCATCTTTATTTTGAATCGGCGGCAATGATTCTTACTTTGGTAACAGTAGGAAAAATGCTTGAGGCACGTTCAAAGGGGAGAACAGCAGATGCAATAAAGGCTCTTTCGAAGATGGCTCCCGAAAGTGCAACAGTTTTAAAGGATGGAAAAGAAACTGTTGTTCCCATTGAAAATCTAAGAGTCGGAGACATATTTGTTGTTCGTGCAGGCGGTAAAATTCCCTGCGACGGTGTTGTGGAAAAGGGAAGCGGTGCTGTTGACGAATCAAATCTTACAGGTGAAAGCATCCCTGTAGATAAAGCCGCAGGTGACAATGTTTCTGCGGCAACTGTTAATATGTCAGGTTATCTTGAATGCCGTGCCCTGCGTGTTGGCGAGGAAACAAGCTTTTCACAGATAATTAAGCGGGTTTCAGACGCATCGGCATCAAAAGCTCCCGTTGCGAAGGCGGCGGATAAAATTTCGGGAGTATTTGTTCCCATTGTAATTTTAATTGCGTTAGTTACCGCAATTGTATGGCTTGTATGTGGCGGCGGTGTTCAGACGGCGATAGAATGTGCCGTTTCTGTGCTCGTTATAAGCTGTCCGTGTGCTTTGGGGCTTGCGACTCCCGTTGCGGTTATGGTAGGAAGCGGCGTTGGTGCTAAAAACGGAATCCTTTTTAAAAACGCAACCGCACTTGAAGAAACCGCAAAAATCAAGGTTGCGGTGTTTGATAAAACGGGAACAATAACTAAAGGCGTGCCTGTTGTTACCGATGTAAAGGTTTTCGGCAGCATTACAGAGGACGAATTTTTAAGAATAGCAGGCTCTCTTGAATTAAAAAGTGAGCATCCGTTGGCAAGTGCTGTTGTTAAGGAATGTGAAAAGAAAAATATTACACTTTCCGATGCAGAGGAATTTGAAGTTTTCCCCGGTAACGGACTTTCGGGAATTGTGGAAAGTGAAAAAGTGTATGGCGGAAATAAAAAGTTTATATCGTTGTTTATTGATATTGACGAAGCTACTGTAAAGGAAACCGAAAAGTTAGCCGATGAAGGAAAAACACCTCTTATTTTCGCAAACGGCAAAGAAGCTATCGGTATTATTGCTGTTGCGGACGTTGTACGTGAGGACAGTAAAAAAACAATACAAGAGCTTGAAAAAATGGGTATTCGTACTGTTATGCTTACAGGCGATAACGAAAGAACGACAAACGCTGTTGCAAAGCTTGTAGGGGTAAATAAGGTAATTGCATCGGTGCTGCCCGACGGCAAGGCTATGGCTGTAAAAGAATTAAAAAAACAGGGCAAGGTTTTGATGGCAGGTGACGGTATTAACGATGCTCCTGCACTTGCAAGTGCCGATATAGGCGTTGCAATGGGTTCAGGTACGGATATAGCCGCTCTTTCCTCCGACGTGATTTTAATTTCCGACGGAATAAAGGGTGTTGTAAATGCAGTAAAATTAAGCCGTAAGGTTTTAAAGAATATTTACGAAAACCTTTTCTGGGCGTTATTTTATAACGTTATCTGCATTCCACTTGCGGCAGGAGTCTGGATAAATGTTAACGGACTTAAATTAAACCCTATGGTGGGTGCGGCGGCGATGAGTGTTTCAAGTCTTTTCGTTGTGTCAAACGCACTTCGCCTTAACAGAATCAATTTCGGTAAAAAAATTAAAAAGGAGAATAGAAAAATGGAAAAAACATTTAATGTTGAAGGTATGATGTGCCCTCATTGCTCGGGCAGAGTTAAAACCGCTCTTGAACAGCTCGACGGAGTAACGGAAGCAATCGTTTCCCACGAAACAGGAACAGCAAAGGTGGTTTTGGCAAAGGAAATCCCCGACAGCGAAATAATCAGCACCATCGAAGCTCAGGGCTATAAGGTGGTTTGAAAATAAGATAGAATCCGGCTCACTTATGTGAGCCGGATATTTTTATTTGTTTTTATCTTAAGAAGCCGGAAATTATCTGTTCTTCGGCTTCCTGCTCGGTAAGACCGAGGGTCATTAATTTAATTAACTGTTCGCCTGCGATTTTGCCTATTGCCGCTTCGTGAATTAAAGAGGCTTCGGTGTGATTTGCGGTAATTTTCGGAATTGCGGAAACGGATGCAGAATCCATTATAATTGCGTCGCACTCGGTGTGACCGCTTGACTTGTTGTTACCGTTTATGCAGGAATAGAAAATCTGATTTGAATTATCCTTTGCAACGGAACGGGAAACAATGTCCGCACCGCAGTCAATGCCGTTTAAATCCACAGTAAAATCGGTTTTTGCGAACTGATTGCCGTGGGTCATTAATTTTTCACGTATAACAAGGGTTGCTTTGTCGGCTAAAACGGCAGTTGTGCTTCTGTCGGTAGAATCAACACCCTTAATTTGTGCTGTTTCCATTTCCATTCTTCCGCCCTCTTCAATCTCAATAACGGTTTGTGGATTCATAACCCTTTCACCGTTTCCGTCACCTGAGCCGTAATGCTTTTCTATATACTTAACTTTGGCATTTTTGCCGATATGGAAGGAGTGAATACCGCTATGCTCCGATTTCTCACTTCCGCCGTTATGAATACCGCAGCCTGCAATGATGGTAACGACTGCATTTTCGCCTATAAAGAAATCGTTATAAACAGTTTCCTTAAGTCCTGACTGCGAAAGAATAACGGGAATATGGACACTTTCGCTTTTGGTGTTTGGTTTTATTATAATATCGATACCGTTTTTATCTTCCTTTGTTACGATATCAATATTTGCGGTTGTATTTCTTCCTGCGGAGGTGCCGTTTGCACGGATATTGTATGCACCTGCAGGGATTTCGTGCAGGTCTGTAACCTTTTCGAGTAAATCCTGCTGTATTTTATCAAGTGACATAGTTATCCCTCCTTATTTAGTAAGCTTGTCCGTTAAAACGGAGCAGGTTGAGTTGGTAAGAAGATCTCCTAAGACCTCTTCCTTTGAGCCGTCCTTTGTAATTTTACCGTCGGCAATTACAATAACACGGTCTGCAATATTTAAAATTCTTTCCTGATGGGAAATAATAAGCATAGTTCCCCTGGTCTGATGATGCATTTTTTCAAATACTGCAATTAAATTGCCGAAGCTCCATAAGTCAATTCCTGCTTCAGGCTCATCAAAAAGTGTAAGAGAGGTTCCGCGTGCCATAGTCATAGCAATTTCTATTCTTTTTAATTCGCCACCCGAAAGACTTGCGTTAATTTCACGGTCAATATAATCGTGAGCACAAAGCCCTACCTCTGAAAGATATGCACACGCCTCCGACATAGAAAGCTTTTTGTTACCGCTTGCAAGGGTAATCAAATCCTTTACCGTAAGACCTTTGAAGCGTACAGGCTGCTGAAATGCGTAGCTTATGCCAAGATTTGCTCTTTCGGTTATAGTCATATTGGTTATATCGGTTCCGTCAAAAATAATCTGCCCCGATGTTGGAATATAGATTCCGGCAATTAATTTTGCCAGAGTAGACTTACCGCCGCCATTGGGGCCCGTAAGTGCTACAAAACGTTCGTTTAAAGTAAGTGAAATATTATTTATAATTTCTTTGGTGCCCTGTTCATTTGCGGCACTGTATGAAACATTCTTAAGTTCAAGCATATTTTTGTCCTTTCAATATTGTTTATAAGTATTATACAACTATTTTACCCATAATGCAAGTAAAGATAACAAACTTTGGAAAATATAGCTAACTGTAAAACACCCGCTGCAGAATACCTGCAGTGGGGTTATTGTTGAAGTGGTTCAATCAAGGTTAACCGGTGAACAGAAATAAACCGTATAAACACCCAAAAGTTATCAGTATAGTACAAATGAGAAATTTAGCAGAAAGTTTTAAAGAGAAAAGCCTCCCTTGTGTAAAGGGAGGCGGGGTTGTGTAGCAAACTCGGAGGGATTGTAATTGTTAAAAGCAGAAATATAACTATAAAAGTAAAAGCAGAAAAACAATCCCTCAGTCAACTTCGTTGACAGCTCCCGTCTTGCCTCCTTTGATGCGAAGCATTAAGGGAGGGGGACCACCGATGGTGGTGGAGGGATAAGGCGACCTGTTTTAACGGCAAGAATCAATCCCTCAGTCAACTTCGTTGACAGCTCCCTTTACACAAGGGAGCCTAAGGGAGCCCAAGGGAGCCTAAGTGAGCCCAAGGGAGCCTAAGGGAGCCTATTTTTAAATTAAATTTACCGATAAATTATTTTGCCTTAACCTTAATCCACAGCTCGGCACAATACTGCTTGATTTCCAGGGGCTGATATCTGAAAAACTCATCGTTTTCATTATCAAGTCTCGGAACGTAGGCACTTATGCCGTCATATTCGGTGGTGCTTATTTCGTTGTAAACACTTTCAACCGGTGAGGAATATCCGATTTCTACGGTGTTGGCACGGGCACTTTCCTCCTCAAGCATAAAGTCAATCCACTTATGCGCAAGGTCGGTATTAGTGCAGTCCTTTGTGATAACCATACCGTCAATCCACATATTTGTACCTGCATCGGGAGCGAAAAATTCAAGGTTTTCGTTCTCGGACATAATGTAAGCAGCATCGCCTGAGTAAACTATCGCCATTGCCTTGTTGCCGTTAATCATACTGTCAATAACCTCGTCGCCCACGTAAACAGGATTCATCAGCCTGTTTTGCTCCACAAGCCATTCGTAAGCCTTGTAAAGCTGAGCCTTGTCGGTGGTGTTAAGGGAATAACCTAACGCCTTAAGAGCAACCATAAACGAGTCTCGCTCGGAGTTGTACATATAGATGTTGTTTTTGAATTTCTGGTTTCTTAAAATTTCCCAGCCTGCCTCAAGGTCGGTTTCATCAACTACAGTTTTATCGTAAAGAATACCTACACTACCCCAGAAATACGGAATTGAATACTTGTTTTCAGGGTCAAAGGGCTTATCTAAAAGATACGGCATAACCTTATCGAGATTTTTAAGCTTGCTTTTGTCAATTTCCTGTAAAAATTCCTCTTTTGCAAGACGTTCAATCATATAGTCGGAGGGGATAATGATATCGTAGCGTTCTCCGCTCATAATTTTCGTGTACATCGATTCGTTTGAATCGAAGGTTTCGTATATGATTTTGCAGTTGTTACGTTCTTCGAACTCTGTAATAAGAGAATTGTCTATATACTCACCTGCGTTATATACCTTTAAAACCGCCTTATTGGTGTTACTCATAATAACGCTGAAGCAGATAAGGAATACCAGAAGAACTGAGGTAATAACCGTAAAGGTTTTCTTTACAGCAGGAGAAATAGATTTCTTAAGTCTTTTGAACCATTTGCGTTTCTGAATAACGGGAGCGATATTAACCACAAAAACTGCCGCAGTGATAACTAAAATAACTATTGTTGAAAGTGCGTTTATTGTAGGGTTGATTCGCTTTGTTGCGTTGTACACAATCATAGAAATGTTTTCAACGCCGTTTCCGCTTACAAAGTAAGAAATTACAAAGTCGTCAATTGACATGGTAAAGGCAAGAAGCATACCTGCAAAAATACCCGGCTTTATCATAGGCACAATAACCTTTATAAGTGCCTGAAAGGGTGTTGCACCCAGGTCAAGAGCGGCGTTTGCCACATTTGTATCAAGCTCACGCACCTTTGGGTACACACTTGTTATTACATAAGGTGTACAAAAACAGATATGAGCAAGAAGCATCGTAATGTAGCCCTTTTCAACTCTTAAGGATGTAAAGAGTATCATAAGCCCGATTGCTGTAACAATATCGGGGTTCATAATGGGAATATTGTTGATATTTAAAATCCATTCCCTTAAAAGCTTTCTGCTTTTTGAAAGACCTATTGCGGTAATTGTACCCAGAACAGTTGCAATTATTGTTGCAATTATGGCAATGGAAACAGAAACCCATACAGCCGACATAATTTCGGCATCGTTAATCAATTCTTCATACCAATGCAGGGAAAACCCGGTAAAGCGGGAGAAGGATTTTGAAGAATTAAATGAAAATATCATTGTAACAATGATGGGGACATACAAAAATGCAAAGCATAAAAAGATGTAAAATCCCGTTGATAAACGTGAAAGCTTTTTCAATCCTAACCCTCCTTATCAACCTTTTTCATCCAGTGTATCAGGAGCAGAATGATAACAGCAAGAAGAAGCGAAACCGCACTTCCGAAGTTCCAGTCGCCACCCTCGATAAACTGTTTTTCGATAAGGTTACCGATGAGTATATACTGACCGCCGCCTAAAATCTGAGGAATCATAAAGGTGGATACGGACAGAAGAAATACCATAATAATACCGTTGATAACCCCCGGTATGGAAAGCTTGAAAACAACCTTTGTAAAGGTCTGGATATGAGTTGCTCCCAGATCGTAGGAGGCTTCAATGAGAGATTTATCCATTTTCGAAAGGGAGGTATGGATAGGAATTACCATAAAGGGTAAAAATTCGCATATCTGACCTACCATAACTGCAAAGTCGGTATACATAAGACCCATAGGCTCAAGTATACTTTTCCAGGCGTAAATACGGATAATCATATTAATCCACATAGGAATTGTCACAAGCAGGATAAGAAAGCTCTGAGTTTTTTCCGAAAAACGGCTTATCATATACGCCAGAGTGTAGCCTACAAAAAGGCATATGATAACGGTAAGCAGACCCAGCTTGAAGGATTCTACAAACACGTCAACATAAACCTCATCTGCAAATTTGATGAAGTTATCAAAGGTAAACTGAATATTAAGAAGCGAGTTTCCGCTCTGGGTAAATGCATAAAGAAATATCATAAGGAGCGGAACTGCAATGAATACGGCTGACCATATTATGTATGGACGAACCAGCTTTTTAAAATAATTCACACATCTGCCCTCCTTAATAGTCCTTGTACATTACGTGAATATCCTCCGGGCCGAAGGAAAGACCTACTTGGCGGTCTACATCGCAGTAGTCGGTCGTGTGGATTATATATGTCCGTTTATCGGTTTCAACACGGATTTCGTAGTGAACACCTTTAAACACGATAGATTTTACAACACCTGTAATTTTGGCATTTTCAGGCGAAGTAATATCAATATCCTCAGGACGGAGAACAACCTCAACCTCCTCGTTGTCCTTAAAGCCTGTATCAACACATTCAAAGTCGAAGCCGTCGAAGGAAACAAGGTAGTCCTTTTTCATTATTCCCTCAACAATATTTGATTCGCCCACAAATTCCGCAACAAAACGGTTTTCAGGCTCGTTATAAATATCGGTAGGTGAGCCGATTTGCACAATATTACCACGATTTAATATAACGATAGTATCCGACATTGAAAGAGCTTCTTCCTGGTCGTGAGTAACGAAAATAAAGGTAATACCTACTTCCTTCTGAATCTTTTTAAGCTCGTTCTGCATTTCCTTACGCAGTTTAGCGTCCAATGCGCCAAGCGGCTCGTCAAGAAGAAGAACCTTAGGCTCGTTAACAAGAGCTCTTGCAATGGCAACACGCTGCTGCTGACCGCCCGAAAGGGAGGTAACGTCACGCTTGCCGAAGCCTTTGAGACCTACAAGCTCAAGCATTCGTTCAACCTTCTGCTCAATGATATCCTTTGATGTTTTTTTGATTGCAAGACCGAAAGCCACATTATCAAAAACATTAAGGTGAGGGAAAAGTGCGTACTTCTGAAAAACAGTATTAAGCTCCCTCTTGTTAGGCGGAAGATTTGTTATATCTATTCCATCAAAATAAACACTGCCCTCCGACGGCGTTTCAAAACCACCAATAATTCTAAGTATGGTTGTTTTGCCGCACCCACTCGGACCCAGCAGTGTAAAAAATTCATTCTTTTTAATTGATAAGCTTACACGGTGCAGAATTTCCTCCACCCCGTCAAAGGTTTTGCTTACGCTGTCAAGGCGTATGATTTCGTCGTTCATTTATCAATCCCCTTTCAATCTGTACTTGCTATTGATTATATCATTTTTTGAAAAAAATGCAATAGATTTTGACAAAATTATTCTTTATTCTGCGTTTTCCTGCTTCTTGAGACGGATATAGTTATTAACGTGTCCGCCGAGGATAAGAATAAAAGAACAGATATACAGCCACATTATTAAAACAATAACACCGCCGAGAGCTCCGTAAACTATAGAATAATCGGCAATTTCGCCTACGTAGAAGGAAAACAGCACCGACCCTGCAAGGAAAAGAATTTCTGCAACAGCCGCACCGGGAAGCGCTTCGGATATTCTTATTCTTTTGGCAGGAGCAATCATATAGGTTATGACAAGGTCAACAAGGAAGATGACACCTGCTAAAATGACGGTAAGGAATTCGGTAAAATAGCCAAGCTTAAGAAAGTCTGCAATAAAGCCTGCCACAACGTTAAGGGTGATTACCGCTACGATGGAAATTAATATTCCGATACCGAAAAGGATTGTTGCCATAATTGAAATTATTCTGTTAATTATAAAATTTCTTTTGACACGCTCCTTATGTCCGCGTCTTATAGCGTTTTTAACGGTGGTAACAATCATTGATGCCGACCATATTCCGATTATGCAGGTAACGAATGCCTGCCAGGATTCTCCCGAAAGACTTTCAAGCTCGTAAAGAACAATACCGTAGCTTTGTCCGGGGAATATGTAGTAAAGCATATCCATTATAGCTTCGTTGGATATTGAAAAGAATGCCGCAAGACGTATTATAAGATATAAAAAGGGGAAAAGTGCAAGAATGAAGTAAAAGGCAACCTGTGCTGAGTAGGAAAACAGCTTCTGCGAGCCTGTATATTTTGCAAAATCCCTTATTTTTTTTACAAAACTCATTTTTTTCGCTCCTTGACAATATTTCACAAATATTGTATATTATATATAGGTATAACTCAAAATGTAGTATTTTAAAAATCCTTTGTGATTTTAGTATACACTAATTTTTGCAGATTGTAAAGAAAGGTATGAAAATTATTGAAAAATAATAATTACGGAAATGAAAGTATAACCTCTCTGAAGGGTGCGGACAGAGTAAGAAAAAGACCTGCCGTTATTTTCGGCTCGGACGGTCTTGACGGCTGTCAGCATGCAGTTTTTGAGATTCTGTCAAACTCTATCGACGAGGCAAGGGAAGGCTACGGTAAAATTATAACACTTGAACGCTTCGGTGACGGAAGCATAAAGGTTTCGGATATGGGCAGAGGTGTGCCTGTTGACTGGAATGAAAAAGAACAGAGATATAACTGGGAGCTTGTTTTTACCGAGCTTTATGCAGGCGGTAAGTACGGCAATACTTCGGGCAACAACTACGAGTTTTCGTTGGGTCTTAACGGTCTCGGTGCCTGTGCAACTCAGTATTCATCGGAATATATGGATGTAGTCGTTCGACGTGACGGCTTTATTTACTCACTTCACTTTGAAAAGGGTGAGAACGTAGGCGGTCTTACCAAGGTTGAAGAAAGCTACAAGCATACGGGCACAGAAATTACCTGGAAGCCCGATAAAGAGGTTTTTAACGATATAAATATCCCCTCGGAATATTTCTGCACTGTTATGAGAAAGCAGGCGGTGGTTAATAAGGGCATTAAGTTTAAATTTATTGACCACGCCGAAAAGCAGAACTACGAATATATGTACCCTAACGGTATAACAGACTATATTACCGAAATTATGGGTGAAAAGAGCTTTTCGGAAATCAAGTACATTGAAGCGGAACGTACAGGTCGTGACCGTGACGATAAGGATGATTACAAGGTTAAAATGAGCTTTGCCTTCTGCTTTAACAACGAGGTAAATCTTCTTGAATATTATCACAACTCAAGCTTCTTAGAGCACGGCGGCTCTCCCGACAAGGCGGTAAGAAATGCTTTTGTTTATGCTGTTGATAAGGCTATAAAGGCACAGAACAAATACAACAAGAACGAATCCAAAATCACCTTTGCGGACATTGAGGACAGCCTTATACTTGTTTCAAACTCGTTTTCAACACAGACAAGCTATGAAAATCAGACCAAAAAGGCGATTACCAACAAATTTATTCAGGATGCAATGACCGAGTTTCTCAAAGAGCAGCTTGAAATTTATTTTGTTGAATTTAAAACCTACGGTGACAAGTTTATCGACCAGGTTCTTGTGAACAAGCGTTCAAGAGAAAATGCGGAAAAAGCAAGAGTTTCCTATAAAAAGAAATTAACGGGTAATACTTCGGTAACCGACAGAGTACAGAAGTTTGTTGACTGCCGTACAAAGGACAAGTCACGACGTGAATTGTACATCGTGGAAGGTGATTCTGCTCTCGGTTCCTGTAAGCAGGGCAGAGATGCGGAGTTTCAGGCAATAATGCCTGTAAGAGGTAAAATCTTAAACTGCCTTAAGGCTGACTATAATAAAATTTTCGCAAGCGAAATTATAACGGACCTTATTAAGGTGTTCGGCTGCGGTGTTGAAATAAAGACAAAGCACAAGGATGACAAGATGTTTAATCTTGATGACCTCAGATGGAATAAAATAATTATCTGTACTGATGCCGATGTTGATGGCTTCCAGATAAGAACTCTTATCCTTACGCTGTTCTACACCTTAGCACCTACCCTTATTAACGAAGGAAAGGTATTCATTGCGGAATCACCGCTTTTTGAAATAACAACAGCGAAGGACACCTATTTTGCTTACAACGAAAGTGAAAAGGTTAAAATATTGGAGGAAATCAAAGACGAAAAGTACACCATTCAGCGTTCAAAGGGTCTTGGTGAAAATGAGCCCGAAATGATGTGGCAGACAACTATGAACCCTGAAACAAGACGTCTTATAAAGGTTATGCCTCAGGATGAAACGGTTACAAAGGAAATGTTCGACCTTCTTTTAGGTGATAATCTTGCAGGAAGAAAGGAATTCATATCAGAGTTCGGTAGTAAGTACCTTGAGCTTGCGGATTTATCGTAGTTTTAAAAGGAATTAAAAATTTATCTGTTATACGTTTAGGTTGCCCACATTAAAGGCGTATAATAAAATTTTCATTACTTTTGGTGGGCAGAAAGGCGATAGAAATTTACATGGAAAATCAGTTTGGTTATACGGAACAAAAAATAGCGGAAACACTGGAAACGAACTATATGCCCTATGCGATGAGCGTTATTGTTTCCCGTGCTATTCCTGAAATAGACGGCTTCAAGCCTTCGCACAGAAAGCTGCTTTACACTATGTATAAAATGGGGCTTCTTAAAAATCAGAGAACCAAGTCGGCAAACGTTGTAGGTCAGACAATGAAACTAAACCCTCACGGTGATATGGCAATTTACGAAACTATGGTTCGTCTCACTACGGGTAATGCGTCCCTTCTGCACCCTTTTGTAGATTCAAAGGGTAACTTCGGTAAGCAGTATTCAAGGGATATGGCGTTTGCGGCATCACGTTATACCGAGGTAAAGCTTGCAGACATAAGCAAGGAAATTTTCGCAGACCTTGACAAGGATGCGGTGGACTTTCAGGACAACTATGACGCAACCTTAAAAGAACCTGTTCTTCTTCCCGTTACCTTCCCGAATATTTTGGTTAATCCCAACAAGGGTATTGCGGTTGGTATGGCAAGTGAAATCTGTTCCTTTAATTTAAGAGAAATCTGTGAGACCACAATCGCATTAATGCGTGACCCCAATCACGATTTAACTACTACTCTTAAAGCTCCCGATTTTCCCGGCGGCGGTGAGCTTTTATACAATGAAGAGGAAATGAGAAGTATTTACGAAACGGGAAGAGGAAGCTTTAAGGTAAGAAGTAAATATACCTACGACAAGAAAAACTCAGTTATAGAAATAACCGAAATTCCTTACTCAACCACCTCGGAAGCAATTATTGAAAAGATTATTGAGGGCATTAAGGCTGGTAAGTACAAGGAAATAAACGATGTTCGTGATGAAACGGACAAGACGGGTCTTAAAATTGCAATCGATGTAAAAAAGAGTGCGGATGTGGAAAGACTTATGGGTCTTTTGATGAAAGCAACTCCTCTTTGTGACAGCTTCAGCTGTAACTTTAATATTCTTGTTAACGGTTCGCCAAGGGTTATGGGCGTAAGAGAGATTTTAAATGAATGGGTTAAGTTCAGAATTAATTGCGTTTCCCGTAAATTGCAGTACGACCTTGCTAAAAAAGAGGCAAGAATTCATCTTCTTCACGGTCTTGAAAAAATTCTTCTTGATATTGACAAGGCAATTAAAATTGTCCGTGAAACAGAGAAGGATTCCGACGTTGTTCCAAACCTTATGGCAGGCTTTGGCATTGACAAGGTTCAGGCAGAGTATGTTGCGGAAATCAAGCTCCGTAACCTTAACAAAGAGTACATTTTAAAGAATATCAAGGATATTGCCGATTTGCAGAGGGAAATTGAAGAAATTAAGATTACCCTTGAAAGCGAAAGACGCATCAAAAAGGTTATAAGCCGTGAGCTTGAGGATATTGCCAAAAAGTACGGCACCGACAGAAAGACAGTTATTGTTGACGCAAGCGAGGTTAAGATGGCGTCAGTTACCGCAGAAAGCTTTATTGACGATTATGCGCTTAAGCTGTTCCTTACCGACAGAGGTTATATTAAGAAAATCAGCCTGGTTTCCCTGCGTTCAAGCGGTGAACAGAAGCTTTTAGAGGATGACTTCATAATTCAGGTTGAGGAAACAAGCAATAAAAATGAGGTACTGCTGTTTACCAACAAGTGCAATGTTTACAAAACCAAAATTTACGATATACCTGAATCAAAGGCAAGTCAGGTGGGTGAATATTTAACTAATCTGCTTGGCCTCGGTGAGGGTGAAAGAGTGGAAAAAATGGTTGTTGCAAATGACTACAAGGGCTTTATGCTCTTCGGCTTTGCAGACGGAAGAATCTGTAAGGTTCCTCTCTCTTCCTACGTTACCAAAACCAACAGAAAGATGCTTACCTCGGCTTACAGTGCACATTCACCTATGGTTTCTGCACTGTTCCTTACAGAAGAAACAGATATTGTAGCTTTCGGTTCAAACAACAAGGCGTTTGTGTTTAATTCGGTTCTCGTGCCTGAAAAGACTACACGAAGCTCTCAGGGTGTTAAAAGCTTTAATCCGGGCAAACGGGGAACAATGACTAAAATTGATACCGTAGAAAACTGGGGTATTGAAGATAACAAGCCATACCGCTTCAAAAACCTGCCATCTGCAGGTACAAAGCTTAAAGAGGAGCATATAAAGGATAATCCTCAGCTCTCCTTTGAGTCCTGACGGACTGCTGTAAGCTTTTAAATGTACATTATTGGGACGATGCTTTCATCGTCCCTTTTTAACGCGACTGCTTACGCCGATATTTCCCAAACCATATTGCATTCGAGAAACTTGTTTTAAAATTACCTAAAAACAAGCTTCTTACACATTTATAACAAGTTTCTTACGTATTTAAACAAGTTTCTATTGACACAATAAGAATAAAACGATATAATGAGAGTATAATAGAGCTTAAAAGAGGTGTAATTTATGAAGTTTGATTCAGAAAAGAAAAATGCAATTATTCAGTATATTATAGAAAAGGTTGCAGAAAAAAGCAACGGCATTGTTTCAAGCGTTCAGGAAACCTTTGGAATTAATGAATCAACAGTTCATTCATATATCAAAAATCTTGTCAAAGATGAGATTATAAGAAAAGTAAAAAGAGGAGAGTATGAGCTTGTAAGCCGGGCAACTACTTTTGTTTTAAGCAGACAAGACGGAGATCTGGATGATGACAGCTATGCATATTCAAGATATTTAAAAAATATTATTGGCGATTTAGAAAGAAATGTCAGAGAAATATGGGAATATACCTTCAGCGAAATGATAAATAATGTTATCGATCATTCTGAGGCTAAATGTGCGGTAGTCCATGTTTCTCGAAATTATCTTAAAACAACAGTTGCTATAATTGATGACGGAATAGGAATATTCGAAAAAATTAAAAGTCATTTTAAACTTGAAAGTTACGAGGATGCTATATGTGAGCTTTTTAAAGGTAAGCTTACCACAGATGAAACAAGACATTCAGGTGAAGGAATCTTTTTCAGCTCAAAAATAATGGATGGTTTTACAATATATTCGACAGGTAAGCTCTTTACAGTTAATAAATACGATGCCAGCGAAACCTTTGATTTTCCTGAACTTTCGGAAAAAAAAGGAACCGCAGTTGTGATGTTTCTTTCCAACCATTCAAAGAAGCAGGCGAAAGAAATTTTCGACGAATACTCGGATGAGGATTCACGGTTTGTTAAAACAAAGATTCCCCTTAAGAATATTTTTGAATCTTCCCCTGTGTCGCGCTCTCAGGCAAGACGTGTTTGCAACAAGCTTACAAATTTCGAGGAAGTTATACTGGATTTTGATCAGCTTGAGTGGATGGGGCAGGGCTTTGCACATCAAATTTTTGTCGTCTTTAAGAACGAACATCCCGACATCAAACTGACTCCGGTAAATATGAACGAAGCAGTAAGAAAAATGTATAATCACGTTACCGGATAAAAAATGCACCGCGAAATTTTTCGTGGTGCATTTCATGTTTAGCAGGGTATTTTCCCGATTTGTGTAAACTTCAAAATGATAATATACTCTATGCTGTTTTGAGCTATGAAATTCGTGTTTCGGGGAGACTATCCGCTTCATTTTGAAGTTGTGCTTATTGGACTTCTGCAATATCTATTGAGTAACCAATGATTTCACCGATTGTTTTAACTTTTCCCTTTATTGTTACAGTGTCGCCTACGTTTTTTTCAATAAGATAGTTTTTCTGTTCTTCGTTTTTCATATAACACATAGCACTGTCAAAATTCCATTCGTCAGCATTAGTAGGTTCTACAGTGATATAATCTCCGTCACTGTCAAAGCTTTTAATTTTACCTGTAAACTCAATGTTTTTATTCTGATAATTTTTTTCAGCCTTCATTGCATTGTTTTTCAAGTCTTCAAACATAACGTCTAATTCTACTGTTTCGTAAGTAACAGTTTCCTGTACGGTTTCAACCGTCTGGTTATCTTGTTGATTTGAGGTTGTTTCAGTTTTTTCTCCGCCACCCATATTAGCTATAGCAATAACTAATATTACAATTACTGCCCAAAACCACCATTTTTTCAAAAGTGGTTTTTTAATTTTGCAGCCGCAGTGAACACATACTACGGCTTTTTTATCAATTTCTCCGTTACATTTTTTACAAATCATTTTAATTCCTCCTCGGTATACCAAAATGGGATAATTTTATTATACCATTATGGGATAATAATGTCAAGGAGGAATTTTATGAAATTAAAAGAACTCAGATGTAACAGGAAGATTTCACAGCTTAAACTTGCTATGGATTTAAATATGAATCAGAACACAATAAGCAGATATGAAACAGGGGAAAGAGAGCCCGGGATAAATGAATTAATTAAACTTGCAGATTATTTTAATGTGTCAATAGATTATTTGCTTGAACAGACAAATAACCCTGAAAGGAACAAATAAAGAGCACCGCCTCAATTTTGTGAAAAAATTCACTTATTGAGACGCGCTCTTTTTTTTCTAACTAAGCATTTTTAATTGTTTTAAAAGTACAGGCAATTCATCAAACACGACTTCAACGATTATATTCCAGTTGGTTCCGTCATAATCGTGAACCAGTCTATGTCTTAGTCCTGATATCATAGACCATGGTATATCGTTATGCGCAGCTTTATATTCATCGGATAGTGCATATACTTGTTCACCGATGTTATATAAAGGGGTCGTAACCAACCACTGCAGAGCATAATCATTAAGTAGATTTTCTTTTGTTATATTATTCTCGTTAATATGAGTTAAAAGTTTTTCGGCATATTCATATATTTTTTGAATACGTTGCTTGTCAGAGTATTTCATGCCACATTTAACCTCTCATTCATAATATTCAAATAAAAATCACTGTCGGTATTTACTTCACTGATTTCAAATACATCAACTCGCCTTTTAAACGCAATTCTTAAATCTTCGGCAAGAGCAAAAATATTTGTTAATTTGAATTTATCTCCGCCAAAAACTAAAAAATCCAAATCACTATTTTCGGTTGCATCACCGCGAGCATATGAACCAAACAAGTATATTGAGTCTACATTATATTTATCTGCAATAGGTTTTACTGTGGCTTTAATTTCTTCTATGGTGTAAATGGTATCTGTCATATATACTTGCTCCCTTCGTTCGTAGATTTATTATTATTATATCAATGTATAATAAAAAAATCAATACTTTTTGATTTTTGGCATACAAAAAATCAGACACATCATTTGATGTGTCTGATGAAAATTTACGTATTTAATTTGTAGGGTCGAACATATTGTGCAGACCGCGGAATGACACACAGGTCATTCCCTACGAAATTGTTGATTTATCTTATTTGCTGAGTGCCTGGCTAATTGCAACGGCAACTGCAACGGTCATTTTAGCCTTGGGTTGTTACCTGCGCCGATTAGGCCTATCATTTGTTAGGTCAAGGTTCCATAATATTCTGAATATAGTAATTTTACAAAATTACTTATAATACTTAATCTCAATATCTACAATGTTGTATGCAATCTGGTTTTTAACATAATACTCCGAATGTTCCACAATAAATGTTTCAGGTACGAATACATCATATTTAGAATCGTATTTTAGTCCTATAATCTCATAACCGTTTTCAAATTTATTATACAGCAAATACTTTGATTTTAGTTGTGTTCTTGGTACTTTTGTGTAGTCAAAATCAACTATAATTTTTGATGTCAGAATTTTTCCTAAATCAGGGAAATGAGTTATTCTTTCTTCAATTTTGCTGTAAAAACTGCTTTTTTCAATGAGTTCTTGTGTTATGTTCTCATCAATAATTCGTTTGTATATTGTAGATGGTGAATTGTTTGGTCTTGTTTTATCGAGTTGAATAACGTCTTTAAGATAATGAAGCCCAACAAGATGGTAAAAGCTTTGCTTTGGAAATCTCACTTTTACCGAAAAATTACAATCTGTTATAAAGGTATAATCATATCCAATGTATTTACTGTATGTTTCAGCACATTTCTTAAGCAAATTTATAAAAACTCCTTTGTAATAAGTTAAAGCGCCTCTTAACAAGAGACGCTAACTTTCAAATTATGCTTTTTTTTCTCGGGCAAGCCCTATTCAGGAGTAGCTTAGCAATAACTACTAAAGAGCCTCAACAGACACTACCTGACAAAGCAAACTGTTTCATCGGCTACTAATATTATATACTATAAATTCTAAAAAATCAACATTTTATTAAAAAAAACTAAATATTTTTTTGTTTTTAAAAAGTATAACAAAAAAATAATAATAAATCAGACACACCATAGGCGAAAATCCTAATGATGTGTCTGTATAAATTTATATAAAATTATTTGCTGAGTGCCTGGCTGATTGCAACGGCAACTGCAACAGTCATACCAACCATTGGGTTGTTACCTGCGCCGATGAGGCCCATCATCTCTACGTGAGCAGGAACTGAAGATGAACCTGCGAACTGAGCGTCAGAATGCATTCTTCCCATTGTATCTGTCATACCGTAGGAAGCAGGACCTGCAGCCATATTATCAGGATGGAGTGTTCTTCCTGTACCACCGCCTGAAGCAACTGAGAAGTATTTCTTACCCTGCTCGATACATTCTTTCTTGTATGTACCTGCAACGGGGTGCTGGAAACGGGTTGGATTGGTTGAGTTACCTGTGATAGAAACGTCAACGCCTTCAAGGTGCATAATAGCAACGCCTTCACGAACGTCGTCACAGCCGTAGCAACGAACCTTTGCTCTTTCGCCCTTAGAATAAGCTGTTTCCTTAACAACCTTAACTTCACCTGTATAGTAATCAAACTGAGTCTGAACATAAGTAAAGCCGTTGATTCTTGAAATAATCTGAGCGGCATCCTTACCGAGACCGTTTAAGATAACTCTTAAATCTTCCTTACGAGCCTTGTTAGCACTTCTTGCAAGACCGATAGCACCTTCAGCAGCAGCGAATGATTCGTGACCTGCTAAGAATGCGAAGCACTTTGTTTCTTCTCTGAGTAACATAGCACCTAAATTACCGTGGCCGATACCAACCTTTCTGTCATCAGCAACTGAACCGGGGATACAGAATGACTGTAAACCGAGACCGATTTTTTCAGCAGCGTCTGCAGCGTTTGTGCAGTTTTCCTTAATTGCGATAGCAGCACCTACGATATATGCCCAGCATGCGTTTTCAAAGCAGATAGGCTGAATGCTCTTTACTAATTCATATACATCAACACCGACACCGTCGCAGATTTCTTTTGCTTCTTCAATTGAAGAAATGCCGTGCTTTGCAAGCTCTGCGTTAATCTGGTCGATTCTTCTTTCGTAACTTTCAAATAAAGCCATTTTTCTTACCTCCTTTAATTATTCATGTCTTGGGTCGATTAACTTAGCAGCGTCATCAACTCTGCCGTACTGACCGCTTGCTTTTTCGAGCGCTTCGTTAGCGTCCATACCCTTGCCGATGTTTTCCATCATTTTGCCGAGGTGAACGAACTTGTAACCGATAACCTGACCTTCTTCGTCAACAGCAAGCTTTGTGATATAGCCTTCTGCGAGTTCGAGGTATCTTGGACCCTTTTCCAATGTTGCGTATGTAGTACCAACCTGTGAACGTAAGCCCTTACCTAAGTCTTCAAGACCTGCACCGATTGGGAGACCGTCTTCTGAGAAAGCTGTCTGTGAACGGCCGTAAACAATCTGGAGGAATAATTCTCTCATAGCTGTGTTGATAGCATCACAAACAAGGTCTGTGTTCAAAGCTTCGAGAATTGTTTTACCAACTAAGATTTCTGATGCCATAGCAGCAGAGTGTGTCATACCTGAGCAACCGATTGTTTCAACCAGAGCTTCCTGAATGATGCCTTCTTTAATGTTTAAGGTAAGCTTACATGTACCCTGCTGTGGAGCACACCAGCCAACACCGTGTGTAAGACCTGATACATCCTTAACTTCCTTAACCTGAGTCCATTTACCTTCCTGTGGGATAGGAGCAGGACCGTGGTATGCGCCTTTCTTAAGAGGGCACATATGTTCTACTTCTACTGAGTATTTCATGGATAAACCTCCTGTAAAATAATTTATTTACTTTTTTAACATTAACCAATTAATTTTACCATAAAGGGCGTATTTTGTCAATTATTTAGGTATCTTTATTGTCTTTTTATTTTCCGATTCACGGTAGATAACAAATTTACTTCCTATAACCTGAACACCCTCTGCATCTAAAATTCGGCAAAGCTCGTCGCTTATTGCTCTTGGGTCGGACAAAGAATTTTCAAGAACGTGAACCTTTATCAATTCATTTGCTTCCAGCGCATCGTCAATCTGCTTTATAAAGCTTTCAGTAAGACCGTCTTTTCCAAGCTGATACTTTGCATCAATTTTATTTGCAAGACCTCTTAAGTATGCTCGTTGTTTACCTGTCATTTTAATTCTCCTTATATCAAATTAATATAATTTTATCATATTTATTGTACGGTGTCAATTGACAGAGAAGATTTATGGTGATAAAATAGGCAGGAGGTGACAGAAATGATAATAGACTTTCATACACACATTTTCCCTGATAAGATTGCAGAGGGAGCAATTGCATCACTTAAGGAAAACGCAAACAAAGGAAAGTATAACGTAATAAACCACACAGACGGCACTCTGACCGGGCTTATAAATTCTATGGAAGAAAAGGGCGTTGATATGAGCATAGTTCTGCCCGTTGCAACAAGTCCGCATCAGACGGAAAGCATAAATAATTTTGCTGAAACCGTAAGAAATGAAAAGGTAGTTTCCTTTGGAGGAATACATCCATTAAATGAAAACACAGAAGAAATCTTAGAGGATTTGAAGAAAAGGGGCTTTAAGGGAATAAAGCTGCATCCCGAGTATCAGCAATGTGATATCGATTCGCCCGAAAGCATAAGAATTTTAAAAAAGGCAGAAGAATTGGAAATGTATACTGTTCTTCACGCAGGAATAGATGTAGGTATAGAGCCACCCCTTCATTGCTCACCGAAGCAATTGAAAAATGCTCTTAATTACGTTTCGGGCAAATATATAATTGCCTCTCATATGGGCGGCTTTGATATGTTTGACGAGGTGGAAAAATACTTAGTTGGAACGAATGTCTATTTCGACACTTCGGCAATAATGAGAATGATAAAAAAGGAGCAGTTTAAAAGAATACTCAAAAACCACGGCTCGGAAAAAATCCTCTTTGCAACCGACTCCCCCTGGGGCGATGCAAAGGAATATGCTGAGATTTTAAAAGGGTTTGATTTAACTAAAGAAGAGTACGACAATATAACACATAAAAATGCATTAAACATTCTTAAATAAAATGCATGTGACAGTTATTTTGTGCATTGACTTTTGTTTTAAAAGTTGTTATCATACGCAAAATAAATTCCTTTGAGGTGGGTATTATGGTATATATATCAGTAGATTTTAAGAAAACAAAGGGAGTAATCAAGGACGTTAACGGAACAAATAACGGCCCTGCAGGTTCATCTGTAAGAAAGAATTCTGTTTTTGATTTGTATAAGGACCTTGAAATTCCCTATGCAAGATTGCACGATTCTTCTTTTTACCCTGATTGCGGCGGAGAAGATTCTGTTGACGTGCACAGAATTTTTAAAAATTTCGATGCAGACGAAAATGACCCCACTTCATACCTTTTCGGCCCTACGGACGGATATATAGCATCAATCGTTGCATCGGGAACAAAGCCGTTTTATCGTCTTGGTGCATCTATCGAGCATTACCGCAAGGTAGGAACATATCCGCCGAAGGATTTTGCAAAATGGGCAAGAATTTGCGAGCATATTATCCGTCATTATACCGAGGGTTGGGCAGACGGCTTTAATTACGATATAGAATACTGGGAAATCTGGAATGAGCCTGAATGTAAAAATGCAGATGGCTCTAACCCCTGCTGGCAGGGAACGGAAGAAGAATTTGTTGATTTTTACGAGGTTGTTGCAAAGCACTTAAAAGCCTGCTTTCCCAATCTTAAAATAGGCGGACCCGGCTTTGCGGGAAACTGGCCGCAGCCTATATATTATAAATTTTTAGAAGCTGTAAGGGACAGAAACATCCCTCTTGATTTCTACACCTTCCACTTGTATCTTAAGCATCCCGCAAAAATTAATGTTGAAGTAAAAAGACTTCTTGAAAGATTTGAAGAAGTGGGTGTTGAGCCTGTTGAAATTATGGTTGACGAATGGAATTATGTTCGTGGCTGGGCAGGAGATGTATACAAATACTCAATGCAGTCCATAAATTCGCTTAAAGGTTCAGCACTTGTTGCAGGAGCATTTATCTGCGGACAGGCAGGCCCCGTAAGTAAGCTTATGTATTACGATGCACATCCCTGTGCGTGGTGTGGGCTTTATGACCAGTTCTTAACACAGCAGAAAACATATTATGTTTTTAAAATGTTCAATCAATTCAAAAAGCTTGGTAACTACGTTGTGAGCGACCAATACAAGCAGGACAATATTTATTACTGTTGTGCATCAAAGGATGATGTAAACGGAATTTTTATAACCAATTACAGCGAACACGATAATGCACCTGCAAGAAACGTATCAATCGATTTAACAAGCTTAAAGGGCAAGTGGGGTGCAAACGTTAAATTTTATCAGGTTGACGAAGAACACAACGGCGAACTTGTTTATGAGGAACAGTACGAAGAATGGGAAGACAAGATTGAATTTACAATGCCTCTCTTTGCAACATATTATATAGAAATAACACCAAATGAATAATCTTAAGAGAGTCTGCAAACGGCATACGTCGGATGCAGCCTTTTTTATTGCCGTAAACTAAAAAAGACTTTAACTTTTTTCGAAAATATAGCACAATTGTCCGAAGTTTTATGTCATTTTAGCAAAATCGAAAAAAACATTGCAATTTTGTAACAAACGTGTTAATATTATATAAAGGGGTGGCAGGAGCTTGATTCAGGAAAAGCTCCGGCTGAACTTATAAATTTTTTAAGGAGATGGAATATATGAAAAAAGCAGTAAGTATTTTACTTACAGTTGCAATGCTGCTTAG
>JAGAJK010000033.1 GCA_017626145.1 Clostridia bacterium | reverse complement strand
CCTCCCACCAGAAAAAACGACTTGTTTAGAGGCGTACTCTAAAGGACAGTCGGTAAGCGTAAAGCGGTGTAACTATTAAGGTTGCACCGCTTTTGCCGTGTTTACGCACTTTTCAGCGGATTTCCCTTTATTTCTTCTATGAGTTCCAACAGTTCTTTTTCGTCAGGTAAGCTTATTAAACCAACGGCTGTAAAGTGAATATCAATAGGAACTCTTTTAACTCCGTCAACCATTATACTGTTATGAACCTCAATTCTTTTTATTAAAGTATTTACAATAGCAGGAGTCAGTTCCTTTAAATCGGTACACTCACGGATTGTTTCAAGAAATCTTTTCATATCAACTTTTTCTGTTTCAGCAGTAACTATTGATTGCTCAATTTCTGTTAAGGCTTCACGGAGTTCCTTTTGCTCTGCTTCAAAGTTAGTTGACATTATGGCAAATCGTTCATCAGATATTTTGCCCATAACATTATCCGTGTAGATTCTCTCAATCAGTTTATCAAGCTCTGTAATTCGCTTTTTGGATTGTTCCGCTTTTAGCTTCATAGCACGGATATTTTTCTCTCTGCCTTCAGCATTTTTCTTTGCAAAAAGATAAACAAATACAGGCTCAAAGCCTTGCACAAATTCTGCAACCTTTTGAATGGTTTCCAAAACAAGCTGACGGAGTACAATATCACGGATATAATGTATAGAACAAGTTCCCGTGTTTTCCTTATAAGCAGCACATCTGTAAAATTCTTGTTTTTCAGTTATGCTCTTTGATGCACAGAAATATAATTTTGAGCCACAATCGGCACAATATACCAATCCTGAAAAAATACTTTCTCTGCCCGTTGCAGTATTTCTTCTGCGGTGTTTCCGTAACTCGTGTACTCTTTCCCAAGTTGTTTCATCAATAATAGCTTCTTGTGTGTTGGGTATGATTTGCCACTCGCTTTCGGGATTATGAACAACCTTATGTACCTTGTAGCTCACAAATGTACTTTTGAAATTTACCGTGCATCCCGTATATTGTTGGTTGTCTAAAATTCTTCTTATTGTATCACTACACCAATTATACGGATCATCTGACGGCTTATTAAAAGTTGGTCTGCCGATAGAAGTAAAATATGCAGTTGGGCTTGGTATTTTTTCTTGATGCAATCGTTTTACAATTTGTGATACTCTCAATCCGTCAAGATACAGTTGATAGATGTATCTCACAATTTCAGCCGCAGGCTCGTCTATAACCCATTGTTTCGGATTGTCTTTATCCTTTTTGTATCCGTATGGAACTGTGGATGAAACTCTTTCGCCATTATCAGCCTTTGCCTTTTGTACTGCACGGATTTTTTTGCTCGTTTGTGCGGCATACCACTCGTTAAAAATGTTGTTGAATGGCATCATTTCTGTTCCGGTGTCATTAAATGTATCCACATTTTCCTGAATGGCAATAAACCTTATACCAAGTGTCGGATATTTAATTTCAAGGTATTCACCGACTTCAAGATAGTTTCTTCCGAAACGGCTTAAATCCTTTACAATGATTGTAGATATTTCTCCGTTTTCTGCCATCTTCTGCATACGCTGAAAATCAGGTCGCATAAAAGTCGTACCCGAAATACCGTCATCCACGAAAAATTCAGGATGTAAAAATCCATGTTGCTTTGCATATTGCATTAGGATTTCTTTTTGGTTGGATATACTGTTGCTTTCGCCCTCTCTGCCGTCATCTTGTGAGAGTCTGCAATAGAGGGCAGTAATTTTTTCTATGCTTTCGGTTTGTTTTTTCATTTTATTCTGATTCTCCTTCCTAAACTAAACCGAGCATTGCATAAGGTGTTCCCATTATACAATGCCCGGCAAAGTTCTACAATTTTATGAAAGTATTAAATTTTTGAATTGTTCCAATAATGTTTGCTTTCCCGACATATCAAAGCTCGTTGACACCTCATATTCCGTCTTGCCGATTTTAGTTGTAAAATTAAGCTCGTCAAGCGGATATTTTACTTTATGATGGTGTCTTTTATTAACATCAAGGTAGTGTCTGAGATTTTCAAAGCTCTCATTTTCATCAAGTCTTAATCTATCAACCACAATTATCGGGATAGGCTGTATGGTTATTTTCTTCGTCATATAAAATCACCTTACCTTTCGGGAGTATTACGCTTTTGTTGTTTCTTATAATAATTCTCACAAAGCCGGATGATAGTTTCCTCAATCTGCGAGTTTGTAAATTCCTTTGGGAAGTATTTCCTCACACGCTCTGTCGGAATCTTTATCCGTTCTTTTTGGTTAGCTTTTTCCTCTGACATAATTTCAAGGATTTTATCATCGTCAAGCTCTCCTGCCTGACTTAACTTTTTCATACGAACCGCCTGAGATAATGACGGAGTGCAATCCTCGCTCTCAATGGCTTGTATCAAGTCTTGCTGCTCGATGTCATTAAGATATGAAAGCTCCACCGCCGGAGTGAAAGCAATTCGCCCTTCGTCAACATATTCCAAAAGCTTCGGATGTAGATTGGTAAGGCGTATGTACCTAAATACTTGGTCACGGCTTATTTTCATTTGCTCACCTATTTCGGCGGCTGTGTCATACTTTGTCGCAACTTGCGATAAAGTTAAGTCTGTTCTGTGTCCTTGTCTGCTCATAGCTTCCATTTTTAATTTGCAGGCAAAGGCTTTTTCACTTGGTGAAATGTTATCTCTGTGCAGATTACTGTCAACAAGTGCTATTGCCGCATTATCTCTGTCCATTTCAACAACAAGAGCAGGAACTTCTGTAAGTCCTGCTCGTTTGCTTGCAAATAATCTTCGATGCCCTGAGATTATTTCGTATTCACCATTTTCCAAAGGTCTTGCTATGATGGGAGATAAAATTCCGTGTTCTTTTATGCTGTCGGTCAGCAGTTCCATTTCTTCATCATCTTTTACCTTGTAGGGATGATTTTCAAATGCTTTTAATTTTGTTACATCAAGTTTCTGTATATTTCTCATCGTGATTTCTCCTTCTCTCTTTGTAATACTTTTCTTTCCATAGTTCGTTCAATATCAAGCAGTTCATTAACCTTCGGCACAGATTCCAAAGTAGCCTTTGCGATTTTGAGCTTATCCCGTATAGGCTTCATCTGTGCAGATACACCTCTGATTTCAGCATAATATGCCTTTGTTTCATCATCGGTTTTGGCTCGTCTGCGTTTGTTATCAATCTTCTTACGCTCTGCATCAAGGTCATCAAGCTGCTTTGATAATTTCCCTATAAATGCTTCAAGCTCCGGCACGGTGTGAATGTTCTCATCGTGCAAGAGCCTGAATTGCTTTTGATATTGGTCAAATTTTCGTAATTCCTGCCGTAGCATTGGCGAAAGTGGCGGATGATAAGTTGGTGTTGGCTTTGATGGCTTCAGTAACTCCATAAGAACATAAAACAAAAGCTCAATCATATCCATATACTTAACCTTTTTAAGCTGACGCTCAATTTCGGTAAGCGGCGTTTGCTGATACTTTTTCCTTGTTCTGCGAACTCCATCGCTGACACCATAAATAGGTACTTTAATTCCGTTTTGGGATATTCTTTCCATAATTCTGTCAGTAGTGTAATCATCTCCCAAGCTGTCAATACGGATTGGTTTTTCCCAACCCTTTGCTATAACAGATGGATGCTTTGTGCCGATTTTTCTGTTAAAGGTATATCCCTTTATGTGCATAATTCGGTCAAACTCCATTATGTTTGCAGACTCTTTTATGGCATCGTCAACATCCTGTCGCAAAATATCCCGATGTGTTAATTTGCCGTTTTTCTTCATCCAATACAGCTTTTTATCGGATTTATAGAATTTAGCATTTTCCAATACTGACTTGTTAAATTCACGGCACACATCATCAGATATTTCTCGGAGCTTTATATGGTCTCTGATATGGTTTTCAAATTTAAGCCCCGTTTTGAATGATACTGAATTTACAACAATATGATTATGTATGTTTTCTGTGTTTAAGTGCGTAGTAACTACCATTTCGTAGTCTTTGCCCCACATACGCCTTGCCGTTTCAAGTCCTATCTTGTGAGCTTCTTCGGGTGTAACCTCATCGACCTTAAAGCTCTGATAGCCGTGATATGCTACATTTCCGCCCAATTTTCCGTATCGGCGTTTTGTCAGCATCATTTGTTCATACGCTCTTATTGTCGGGCAGTTAATTCCCGTTACAAACATTTTCATATCCGTTTTATCATCATTTTCTACATATTTAAGGGCAGCAGCCAAGTCATCATCAAGATATTTGGGATTAGTTGTTTTGTCGGGATTGTCTGCATATTTTACTAAATCCTTTAATGAGCCTTTGATAGGCCAAAATCCCGTTGTAGCCATTTACTCATCAACCTCGTTTTCTTTATCAAGCGTAAGCAGCTTTGCATAAACATCATCAATAAGCTTTAGCACCTGCTCCTGAATTTCGGTACTGTTCATTTTTTCGAGTGTGTCATATAAATTGCCGAGCCTTTCGGTAAATTCATAAAATGTTTCAGGCAAGATAGTTTTTGGGGAATATCCTAAAGCTCTTTTTCTCAAATATTCCGAAACTGATAAGCCGCACTTTTTAGCTTTGTTTTGTATGCGAACTTTTTCTTTTTCAGTAGCTCGCATTTTTAACTGTGCTTTTCTCTCTTTCAATGTAATCACTCCAATCTAAAAATTTAAGGGGTATTAGGGAACTCCCTAAAGGGCAAAGGCAGGATTTCCGTGAGGAAGTCCCGCCTTTTACGGAATTTGTGGTACACAAGTTCCCTGCTTGTTACAGTACCGGACAATTATTCCGATACTATAAAATCAGGTTTCTTATAACCTTCTAAATACCCGGGATATGTGCTTAATTCATATATCCAATATGGTAATGTATGTGGCTTGTGCCATTGCTTTTGGATGATACAGAAGTATATTGGTTCACCTTTCTTTAAATCTCCTTCGAGAATCTTGTTAGCATCTCGAAGGCTTACATTCAGCCATAATTTACTGCCTGATACAGATACAATCAGGCAGTTGAAACTGCGTGTTTTCCACTCCCATAATACTTCCTTTATCCAACCAAGCTCTTGCCCTGTAAAATAAGGTTCTGCATATTTTTCGCCCTTATAGGTAATAACTCTGTGGACATTTCCATCCGCTGATGTTCTTACTGTTATAAATTCGTCTAATGTTTGATAAAAAGTTCTCATAATAAAAATCCTCCGTTTTTTCATTTTAATAATGTTTTTGACACCGCGATTTTCAAAGCGATGTCAGTTGTACAAAAATAACGGCACCAACCATTGAAAACGAGCTTTCAACAGTAAATGTGCCGTTATCTTCGCTTTATTTATGACACCGTAGAAGTGCCATTTTTTATCTAATTGTTGCATCAGTTGTTACCGAATACAAAATCTAAAGCCGATTTTTCATCAGCAGTAGAATTTTTGTTTTCTTCCGGCGGTTGAACTGTCTGCATAGGCTGACTAAGTATTTTTAAAAGGTTTAGTCCTGCTGACTCACGAAGCTCTGTGCGGATAGCAGATATAATCCTGTCTATAAATTCGGTTTGCTCCTGCTCGGTAATAAACTGATTTATATAGCCGTCAATGCACATAAGGATAAATTTGTTTATGGATTTATGCTGCTTTAAATTCAGGTCTTGCAGAAACTCCCATATTCTCAAATCGTATTCCTTGTCGAGATTGAAACGGATACCGATTCTTTTAACCATTTTTCACAGCCTCCTTTTTAAGATTCAGTTCGGACAGATATTCATAGCCCTTTGCAGTAGCGTGAATATCTCCGTTGATGATAACCCTGTTTTTATTGTAGTCAGCAAAGTTCCTGATAAGGCAACCTCCACCGCCGACAATATAGAGCTTCATAACAGTTGGATTATATTCGTATTCTTTGAGCCTTTGAAAAATCTCTGCCGTATATTCCCTCGCTGTGTCAGATATGGTCTTTAAAATATCTGCATCAAGATTTGATTGGTTGTAGGTCAATATCTTATGTATGCTTTCTTCAGGCAAGGTAAGATGATGTTTTTTCATAAGGTTTTCCCTGATTCTCAATACACATTGATTTGTGCCGAACTTTTCTGAAAAGCATTTTTGCGGATTGGGAATTTTGTCATTGATATACATAACATTCATCGTGCCGTTGCCTATGTCACACAGCATATTGATACCTCGGAACTCGAACAGCTTATTTGCTATTGCCGAGAAGCCTTGCGGAAATATATCTGTACCGACAATGCGGATATGATATTCCGTGCCTTTATAGGTAAAATCAACAGTTTCATTTTGCATAAGATATTGCTTAAATTCTTTACGTTGCTCTTCTACCCAAGTAAGCGGAAGTCCTGCGGCTATGTGCACATCAGCGTTTGTGATGCCCAAATCCTGAATCTCCATTGCAACAGCGGCAAGTGTCATAACATAATAGTCCACATCTGAGAACTTGTCTGCCGTAAATGGCTTGTGTCCTACACCGATAAGATAATACTTCCCGTTATAGACAAGCAGGTTATTATCTATTGCCGGATATTCGTCATAACACTTTACTCCGCTTGGGAATATATGTTGTTCTGTCTTGACATTGCCAAAGCCGTGATCAATGCCGATAATAATTGTGTTTTCAAATTTTTTCATAATAAAATCATTCCTTCCTGCCGTATGGCAAATAAATTTGTTTTGTGCTTTTACCTTGATGCAATCATAGGCATCACCTCCATTCTGAAATAGAAAAAAGGACTTGTTTTACCCTTTCTACTATATAGAATATGAGGATTTTTAAATAGGCAAAGTATTGCATAACACATTAAAAATAAAAAACGCAACACATCAAAACCCTTGTATTCATACGGTTTACAATGCGATTTAATCCATACATCTTGTATTTCGTAACAAAATATGTTATAATTTTCTTGGGTGGTGATAAAGATGCCTGATAAAATTAAATTTTTTGCTGCCGATTACAGAGATAAATTCGTATATATCAAAAAGAATAAATTTCCCATTGGCAGTTTTGTGGTAGATTTTCTTAATCAGTATGAAGAAAATGACAACGGAGCAAGAATAGCATCAATGCGTTATGATAATTGGATGTTATCCTCTACAATGGAGAGAGGATATATAAACGATTATGATTTTGTAAGAGCAGGAAAAGAAATTTTGGATATTCTTGATGTTCTACCGAATATTAGTCCATTTCAACATTTGGATATTGAAGCCGAGAAAAAGCTGATAGCAGAAACTTTTACAAAGGAAAATGCAGATTATATCTTGAAATATTATCAGCAGAGAGCAAAGGTTTCTTTAAAAGATGAGGGTGCAATGTCCCTTGACATACTTCCCGAAGGATATGCAGAGTTCTCCAAAGAAGCAAACAAACTACTTACCCGTGTAAAAGCACTTTTGCAGTTTTATGAAAATATCGGAAACGATATGATAAAGGCTTTTGAAAAACTGACAGAGTTTGTATGGGGCTTGGATGATTTGGAGCATTACAAAGAAAACGAGCTTTTAACCCTTGCCTATGACATATTCGGTGCTGACAGATTTAATATTGCGACAGAGTATGCTGCCATTACAAAAGGCAAAAAGAAAATGCTTGTAAAAAGGCTTCATTTCAAAACCTTTTACAGCTTTATACTTACAGACTTTTTTGAAGGTCTTGCATTAGGGCATTATCCCCGTCAATGTGAAGTGTGTGAAACATACTTCCTTATGAAAAATGCCCGAAAGCAAAAATATTGCACGGGCTTTGCACCTCTTGATATAACAGGTGGTAAAAAGCTCACTTGCAGACAGTATGCAGCTATGGTAGGCAGAAAAGAGCTTGCAAAAAATGATCCGATAAAGGATATTTATACAAAGCGATGTGCGTGTATCCGTACAGAACTTTCAAGAAATAAAGTTCGTTGGGAATTAGCCTATGAAGCTAAACAATTAGCAAAAGAGCTTAAAACCCGTTGTGATTACGAAGAAGATTATACTTATGAGGAGTATCTAAAGGATATGGAAAGAAATAATTTATACGACGAAGCAGAAAAAAGAATCAAAAAAGAGTAACACGGCGAATGGAGGTGAGTGCCGTGAAAAATTGGGAACAGGATTTGTACATTTATCAGATGTATCCGGTGCCACCTAAAAAAGACGATTTGCAGGAATATATTGATTTATATATTGCCGAAAACGATGACAAATACTTAATGTGGTTTCTCCACTACTACGAGCCCGTACTGAACGATACCACAAGAGAAGCTATTGAGAGATATTCAATGAAAGGTCATTTTGCAGATATAAAGCAAGCGTGTGTAACGGGAATTTTCAAAGCATTACAAAGTTATGATAAAGATGCACACGGTAACTTTATAACCTATAAGGTGCGTATTGAGTGGAATGAAATTCACGAATACATAAGACAAATGCGTACCGGTTTGACAGTTCCGAGCGAAAATAAATATCGTACTCTCCGCCAGATTATGAGATTGTATGGAGAATATGGCTATTCAACCGAAGCCATCCGAAAAATATCCAAAGAGGTTAATTTATCGGTAAAGAATGTAAAGGAAATTCTTTTAAGCGGTATTGAGAATATGAATATTGCGGATTTCTATGTAAGCTATGCCGATGAAGAATCAGAGGAAACTCTTACAGATATAACCAGCGACACCGATTTCGAGCCGCTACGGGTATTGTTGGCAACCGAACGATTTAATTATGTAAAAGAAGCATTTGAAAGGCTTGATTACAGAGAAAGGTTGGTCGTTTCGGAATACTTGGCATTTTGTCCCGATTGTTTTAAACTGAAGCCAAAGAAAGTAAAACTTTCGGATATGGCTGTAAAGCTCTGTCTTACACCTGATGCGATAGAAAATGTATATAAAAAAGCAATAAATAAAATGAGAACATATCTAAAAGAAAAATTGCTGTAAAAACAGAAAAAGCCCGAATATACAAGCAAAATTCAGCTTGCATATTCGGGCTTAATTTGTTTCTATAAATCCGCACATTTGTCAAAATACCGCTTTATAAATAGACTTTTAGTGGAGATTTGTGTAAATGCTAAAATTCATTGATAACTTCTAATAGTATGTTTATGTAAGTGGTAGAATACATAGAGGAAAGGAAGTTGATTTGAATGAGAAAAATCACAAATGAGCTTATAGAAAGCTTTAGAAATTATTTAATCGAGGAGGAAAAAAGCGAAAACACAATAGAAAAATATATCCGTGATATAACCTTTTTTATGGCTTGGCTGTGTGGTCGGGAGATAACAAAGATATTGGCTTTGGATTACAAAAAGGAGCTTTGCGAAAAATATGCTCCTGCAAGTGTCAATGCGGCAATATCTTCTCTTAACAGTTTTTTTGCATTTATGGAATGGCACGATATACGGATAAAGGCACTAAAAATTCAAAGACAAATATTTTCAAGCAAGGACAAGGAACTGACAAAGGCAGAATATGAAAGATTGCTCACGGCAGCAAATGATAAGAAAAATCAAAGGCTATATTACTTGATACAAACCATAGCAAGTACGGGCATAAGGGTTTCAGAATTACGCTACATTACCACATCTGCCGTAAAAACGGGACAAGCGGTAATAAATTGCAAAGGCAAAATGCGTATTGTAATTCTTCCAAAAGAGCTTTGTAAAATGCTAAAGGGATATATCCGGGAAAATAAAATTGAAAACGGCTCCGTTTTCATGAGCCGTAATGGGAAACCTCTTGACAGAAGCCATATATGGAAGATGTTAAAAGCGTTATGCGAAACCGCCGGAGTTTCAAAGGATAAAGTATATCCGCATAGTTTTCGCCATCTTTTTGCGAGAACTTATTATAGCTTGCAGAAAGACATCGTAAGACTTGCTGATATTTTAGGACATTCATCTGTAAATACAACAAGAATTTATACAATGAGTACGGGTGAGGTACATAGAAAGCAGTTGCAACGATTAGGATTATTGCGGTGCTAAATAAAAAGACCACATAATTCTTATTATGTGGAAAAATAGAATAAGAAAGTGTGAGCTATTTGTAATTTTAGGCACAAAAACAAGACCGATGTTAGTCAATAAATTTTCATCGGTCAACTTTTGCTGTCGTTTTTTGTGCATATCGGAGAAATTTTGTAAATTTATATAAATTCATTGATTTTTTTGGCAATATATGCTATAATTGAGTATGTATAAAGTAAATTTGTTTGTATAAGTATTCCACATAATAAGAATTATGTGTATAAAAAGAAGGTGAAATAGATGCCCAAAGTTTCACTGATGCAAGGGACACCGGCACACATTGAATTTTTAAAATCGAACGATAAAACAAGAAGACATCCATCGCATTGCATATATGCAGAAGGAATAGGAAGATCTCGTATTTGTACTTGTCCACAAAGCGAAATCTATAATATGCGATGCAAAAGTAGCAAGAACTGTAATTATTACGAGAACAAATAATACCATAAAGGAGAAATGAATTATGAATACTGTTGAACAATTAAAAAAATACAAGGAGTTATTAGATGCAAACATTATCTCTCAAGAAGAATTTGAAGAAAAGAAAAAAGAATTGCTAAACAGTACCGAAGTGCTATATAAAACAAGAGAAGATGTTGATGAAATAAGCACAGTCCCAAATAAGAAAATAAACACAAAATTCATAAAAATAGCAGCTATAGCGATAAGTATTATTGTAATTTTAATACTTGGGATAATTGGCGGAAGCAAAATTGTTGAGCACAACAAAAGAATTGCAACGGCTGAAGAATTCGAGAAGAAAATCGAATCCATTATGGATAAATATGATTTGTCACCTTATGCTGTTAAATATGTAGATTATGATTACGATGTTTACGCAGAGGGGTTTGAATCACTCACTAATGGTAAGGCATTAGAATGTTTGGAAGAGATAGATGATATTATGGGTAACTTCACAAATGTTCACCCTGGATTGGATATTGAATATTCTTATTGGCGTGTTAGTACTGCAACCGTTTTAGTAAACAAAGAACATGGTGGAAACTACAAAAAAGCCGGAATTTACTGTAATCAATATGGTAGCGAATGCGTTTACGAAAGTTATAATTGATTTCGGGGGTATATATGTCTAAAAAAATTAATTTGTCGATTTCGATATTATGTATAATTGAAGTCATATGTATGTTTACTCCACTTTGTCTCATAAGAAAATATTGGGAATATGAAAAATCAAGCGTGTACCACGGAATTGCTTCTGTTAAATCTCGCATAGGTATAAATAATTTTGAGGTTGGTGGTGCTTTTGGCAAAACATTAGCAATTCTATTCTTATGTGCAGCAATAATAACCGCTATTATATATTTATTAAATGCATTAGATAACAAATCAGCTTTATGCCGCAAAGGTTGGCTGATATCAACTATACATACTATCGTTATGAGTGCTTTTTTGATATATTCCTGCGAAATTGCGACAGTAGATAAAATTAGTTTTCGATATACATATGCATTTAATTGGATGTCTTTTATCATTATACTATTAAATTTACTATCTTTGCTCTTATCAATATTTCTTAAATTTGGAAAAATTAACACGGTAAGTAATAGCAAAAAAAATTCTATTGTTAATGATGAAAATTCTTTAAACTCTTTATTTGGCTATAAGGAGTTGTTGGACTCGGGTATCATAACACAAGAAGAATTTGAGAAAAAGAAGAAACAAATTATAGGTTTATAAAAAGCTAATGAAAAGAGGGTAAAAATGGGAAATAAGAAAAAAATATATGTTATAATTTCGAGTATTGTTGTCATCTTGTTATTATTAATAACTCTTGTTATTTTGCCGTTGTATCATTTATATCAAGGTAATACTGCATATGCAAAAGCCGAATACGATGTTGCGATTCAACAATATGCAAAAGCATTGGGATACGGAAATGCATCTAAAAAAATCAATTCATCATATTATGAAAAAGGGAAAATCAATCTATCACTAGAAGAATACGAACAAGCAATCGAAAACTTAAAAAATGCTAATGGTTATGAAGATACCGATAAATTGCTTGAAGATATAGCATTGAATCTAATAAAAAATAAAAATTATTCTTTGGCAATAACCGCATACGAAATAATAAAAAATATAGAGCAACCTACGCACTATAATTATGCAATTGCTTGTAGCGCATTAGAAGATGAAAACGATTATAAAAAAGCTATTGAAACATTTAACCTGTGTTTGGATGTAGAAGAAGCTAGCGAAAAAATAAAGGTAGCTTATTATAAGTTGGCAAAGTCCAATGTTAGCGAAAAAGAATATATCCAAGCAAAAGAAAATTTTACAATGGCTAACGGATATGAAGATTCTGCATATATGATAAATGTGTGTGATTTTTTAAGAGCGGAAGATTTGTGGTATAATGGTTCGTACGAAAGTGCAGTCGAAATATACAAAAATTTGCCTCGCGATTTTTCATATGAGGACATCAATGTTAACAACAAAATAAATGGATTCAACAACTACAAGAAACTTAAGGAATTAGAAGGATATTACGAAACTACAAGTAGTGATTACCATGTAAAACAAGTACATAGGAGTACTGGTATTTGGAATGGTTGGGATAATACAGGCAGTAACGGAAGTTTTGAGATAGAGGTGAGTTTACTTCAAAACGGAAATGTAAAAATCCATGGTAGTGCAGAAGGAAGAAGATATACAAACTATTCTTCAATATCTTCGTCATTGAGAGATTCTACATTTGGAGTAATTTTCAACAAAGAATTAACAACAAATACACTTAGTCCAGGTGTTTTAGAAAGTTATGATTCAAAAACATTGAAATATAACGGAAATAACAAATTTACACTATCTCTAAATGAAGTTGATAACTCGCAGGATGTGTATTTCAAATATGTATATACAAGTAATTTTGTTTTTACAAAACAATAACTCTTTTTGTTGATTTATGAACAAAACGGATTTATGAAAACGGAGGGTTGAAAATGGGAAAGATTAATTCTAATAAGAAAATCATTATTTTTATAGCAATGTTAATTATAATAATTGTAGCTACAGTTTCAGTTGCTATAAATATAATTTTGCCGAACATAAAATATAATAAAGCAGTAGATTTGATGAATTCAGGCTATGGTGACGATGCATGTATCCTATTTGAAGAATTGGGAGCTTACAAGGATTCAGTCACTTATCTAAAGAAAATTCAATTAAAAAATGCGAGGGTTGGAGAATATATAACATTTGGAAAATATGAACAAGATAATGACACTTCAAATGGTGCAGAAGATATAGAATGGTTGGTTCTTGAAATAAAAAATGATAAAGCACTCGTTGTTAGCAGATACGGTTTAGATTCTAAAAGTTATCATGACGCTTGGGTAAATGTTACATGGGAAACGTCTTCTCTTCGAAAATGGCTCAATTCTGAATTTATAGATACCGCATTTTGTGAAAAAGATAAAGAATTAATTCCATTGTCCGATGTTCCGGCTCATGGTAATCCGGGTTATGAAAATGGAAATGCAGTAAATACTCCACCAGGTAAATTGACACAAGACAAGGTATTTTTGCTTAGTGCAAGGGAAGCATACAAATATTTTGACTCTAATGAAGAAAGACGCTGTAAAGCAACGGAATATGCAATTAGCAAGGGGTGTAGTAATTTTAGTGCAAAAGGCAATGAATGGTTTACTCGCACAGCGGGAGGTAGCCAACAATTTGTTGCGATGGTAAATCATGTTGGAGCAGTTGCGCCAGGTGGTTTAAATGTAGAAAAAGATATTGCAACTGTTCGCCCTGCATTATGGATAAATTTGGATTTTTAATTTTTAAATTACAATCAAATGCATTATGCGTTTGAAATATTCAAAGGAGGAACCGAAATGAAGATAGCAATATTGTTAATTTTGGTGACTCTCTTGGTGTTGTAGTGCATAAAAATCACTGCAAAATTTAAGGGAGTCCCGAACCCTGATTGGGTCGAATTTGCAATGAATATGCTTAATGCGTTAAAATACCTATTATAGCTTATAGCAAGTTTCACCTCAATTTAAAGGGTAGAGCCCTGCCGTTATTGGCAGGGCTCTAAATTTTTATTGGTCTAATATCAGTTTCCTTGCAAGTATAAATAAGCTATTATCAACCGATGGAAAATCTCTAGAAAGAGGATCTTTCATATATTCTACAGCAGGATTAAAGTCAGGTTTTACGGATTGATAAATTCTGTTTCGTGCATTGAATTCGGCTTCAGCATAAGTGATTTTACAGGATTTATAATCTTCAATTACGGGAGCAATGATAGTTCTGACTTTTTCAAGATTATCTTTATAAAAGTCAGGTCGCAAATACATATCCCGATATTGCCATATCGCATTGTTCGCTATATCCACAAGCTCACCGTAGCTATAACCATTTGTCTGCCCATTAAGCCAAGCATTGAAGAATATGCGATTTGATTTTGCTCTTGCATCGGCATATCCCAAGCCATTCTGTACTTCGGTTAGTATATCGCCTATAAAGCTTTCTACAATAACGATTGCCTCGTTTGTGGCATTGCAGGGTGCCGACTCTCTCGGCACTTCTGCTGCATTTACAGAAAAAGAACTTATTAAAACTGATACGATTGATATGATGGATATGATTGATTTTTTCATTTTGAATTACCTCCGCTATATTCAGAATCTCTTAAAACCCTATTTTCATTAAATAACAAGCTATCGCACATCATTTGAACTCCAAGCCTGAATCCGATTTTAAAATTTTCAACTCCGCTTGTAGCACTAATTTCATCACTTGCATTTACAAGCTCATTGAATAGCTTTAGATTTTCTCCGTTCAATTCTTTTGATAATTTGTTTTCAATGTCAGAAAATGCCTTTATCGCTTTATCATAGGGCTTATGGCTTTTATATCGCTTTTCATTAGGATTGATATTTCCGTAGTATAATTCCTCTATAAAACCCATTTTACACCTCCGTAGCATAAATCAAATCCGAAAAGACAAATTCTTCCGCTGTGTGTTTTATCTGTTCCATAGCAGAAACCCAAGCGAATTGGTCTTTTGCTTTGAGTTCTTCTGTAACACCTCTTTTTACAACTAATTCCTTAATAAGCCTATCAACCATTTCTTTTGCAGATGTGTCGATTTCTTCAAGATATGCAAGCCAAGTGCCATTAAGCATTTTCATTGAGTAAAAACAAGGTCTGTTCTCTTTGATAAATCTTTCGTGCATCCTGCCGTACTTGCCAATGTTATACACTTTATCATCAGGCACAGTTAGATTTGGAATGTAGTAATCGCCGTTTCTTACATACTCAATTCCGTTTTCGATAAATTTTTCTTTCATAGCGTAAACGCCTCCTTTAAATTTGGTATCTTCATTTTATCAGAAGGCATTTAATTTGACGAATGTACGGATAAAAAAGCATAAGAAAAAGAGATAAAACCTTTTATAGTCTTATCTCTTACTTCTTGACCTCGCAATGCTCGTTATACTATTTTAGGTAACTGTCCTTAACAGTACACAGCATTCGACAAGTCGTTTTTTTCAGTTATATTTGCCTGCGGCAAGTTATATTGCTGCGCAGTTATATTCGGCTTACGCCGAGTGATATTGTGATTCGCACAGTTTAATGGCAAATATAATATCACTGAAACCGAAGGTTTCAAT